>NZ_JBEZGX010000001.1:0-316302 GCF_040650235.1 Kitasatospora sp. NPDC048722 | reverse complement strand
CTGGTGTCGGAACTGGTGTCGGAACTGGTGTCGGAACTGGTGTCGGAACTGGTGTCGGAACTGGTGTCGGAACTGGTGTCGGAACTGGTGTCGGAACGGGTGTCGGAACTGGTGTCGGAACTGGTGTCGGAACGGGTGCCGTCAGTGCCGGACTCGCCGCGCGGGCCGCCGCCCGCATTCGGCCGCGCCAGCTCGTGGGAGAGCTCCGCGAGGTCGGAGCCGCCGGCCATCTCGGTGGTGAGCTGTTCGAGCCCGATCGCGTCGCGCGGGTGGCTGCCGGCCATCCGGCCTCGCTTGAGCAGGGTGAAGTGGTCGCCGACCAGGTACGCGTGGTGCGGGTTGTGCGTGATCAGGACGACCCCGAGCCCGGCGTCGCGCGCCGCGGTGACGTACTTGAGCACGACGCCCGACTGCTTGACGCCCAGGGCGGCGGTCGGCTCGTCCAGGATGAGCACCTTGGCGCCGAAGTGGACGGCGCGGGCGATGGCCACGCACTGGCGCTGGCCTCCGGACAGGGTGCCGATCGGCCGGTCGACGTCGTGCAGGTCGATGCCCATCCGGGCGAGCGCCTCGCGGGTGGTGGCACGCATGCCGTCGGCGTCGAGGCGCAGTCCGCCCCAGCGGCGCAGACCGCGCTCGGAACCGAGGAAGAAGTTGCGCCACACGGGCATGAGGGGGACGACGGCGAGGTCCTGGTAGACGGTGGCGATGCCGCGGTCGAGGGCCTGGCGCGGGGAGTCGAACCGGACCTCCTCCCCGCCGACGGTGTAGACGCCCTCGTCGTGCCGGTGCAGCCCCGCGATGATCTTGATCAGGGTGGACTTGCCCGCGCCGTTGTCGCCGAGCACGCAGCTGATCTCGCCGGCCCGCAGGGTCAGCGAGACGTCCTGCAGCGCTCGGACGGTGCCGTAGCTCTTGCCCACGCCGTCGAGCGAAAGCAGTTCGCCCTCGGAAGAAATCCTGGGAGTCATCGCGGCCCCCGCTCGGCCCGGCGCTTGACGAACGCGTTCAGCAGGGCGGCGAGCAGCAGCATCGCGCCCAGGAAGAACTTGAACCAGTCCGGGTTCCACTGCGCGTACACGATCCCCTTGCTGGCCATGCCGAAGATCAGCGCGCCGAGCGCGGAGCCGGCCACCGAGCCGTAGCCGCCGGTGATCAGGCAGCCGCCGATGACGGCCGCGACGATGTAGATCAGCTCGTTGCCGACGCCCTCGCCGGACTGCACGGTGTCGAAGGAGAACAGCAGGTGCTGGCCGAGCACCCAGGCGCCGAAGCCGACGCCGAGGTAGAGCACGGTCTTCGTCCGGGCGACGGGCACGCCGACCGCGCGGGCCGCGGCCGCGTCGCCGCCGACGGCGAAGATCCAGTTGCCGAAGCGGGTGCGCAGCAGCACCCAGCTGCCGACGGCGAGCATGCCGAGCCACCACCACACGGTGGCCTTGACCGTCAGCCCGCCGACGGTGACCTCGGAGGCGAAGAGCCAGCGGCAGGAGGCGAAGCCCTGCATGTCGGAGATCGGCTTGGTCGACACGGTGCCGGAGACGAGCTTGGTGACGCCGAGGTTGGCGCCGGTCAGCATCAGGAAGGTGCCGAGCGTGACGATGAAGCTGGGCAGCTTGGTGCGCCCGAGCATCCAGCCGTTGAACCAGCCGACCGCGAGCGCGACGGCGAGCGAGACGACGACGCCGACCCAGGTGACGGCGGTGAACTGGTAGGAGACCATCGACGAGGTCAGCGCGGCGGTGGTGACCAGCACGCCGGCCGACAGGTCGAACTCACCGCCGATCATCAGCAGCGAGACCGGCACCGCCATGATCCCGATGGTGGACGCGGCGTAGAGGACGGTACCCAGCGAGGTGACCCGCAGAAAGGGTTCAGCGGCGGCGGAGAAGACCAGGAAGACGGCGGCGGCGGCGATCAGCGCCCCGAGCTCGGGGCGCGCCAGGAGGCGCCGCAGGGCCGCCGGACGGTCCTGGACGAGGAGGTCCGCCGCGCTCGAGGGGGAGCTCGACGGAGGGCCGGACGGGGTGCTCAACGGGTCCCCCTCGCGACGTACTCGGCGAGCGCGTCCGCGTCGTTCTTCGTGAGGATCTGCGGGCCGGTCGCCACCGGCTTGCCGCCGCCGAGCATGTCCAGGTTGGACTTGTACAGCCACAGCAGGTCGACGCCCTCGTAGCCCTGGAGGTAGGGCTGCTGGTCGACGGCGAAGCCGACGCTGCCGGACTTCAGCCCGGCGACGACCTGGGTGCCGAGGTCGAAGGTGTCGAGCTCGACCTGGCGGCGGGCGTCCTGGACGGCCTGGAGGCCGGTGGCGGCCATCGGGCCGGAGAGGGTGAGCACGGTGTCGATGGCCGGGTCGGCCTGGAGCTTGGCGGAGATCGCGGCCCGGGCGTCGGGCATGTTGACGCCGTCGACGTAGAGCACCTGGAAGGAGCCGCCGGGCAGTCCGGAGCCGGACTGGGCGCCGGAGCAGCGCTGCTCCTGGCCGACGTTGCCCTGCTCGTGGATGACGCACAGGACGTTCTTGCGGCCGCGGGAGGCGAGCTCGGCGCCTGCGGCCTGGCCGGCCGTCGTCTCGTCCTGGCCGATGTGGGTGAGCGCGCCGAACTTCGCGGAGTACTCCTGGCCGGAGTTGATCGTGATCACGGGGATGCCGGCGGCCTTGGCCTTGGCGAGGACGGTGGCCATGGCGTCGCCCTTGGCGAGGGTGACGAGCAGGCCGTCGACCTTCTGGTCGATGGCGGCCTGGACGAGCTGGACCTGGTTCTGGGTCTGCGCGTCGTTGGAGTACAGGAAGGTGATGTTGTCCTTGGCGGCGGCCTGCTCGGCGCCCTTGCGCACGCTGTCCCAGAAGGCGTCGCCGGGCCCGGCGTGGGTCACCATGGCGACCTTCCAGCGCGGGGTGGTGACGGCGCTGCCGCCGGCGGCCGCGGCCTTGGCGCGGGCCTCCTCGGCGCGTCTGCCTCCGGTACTGCTGCAGCCGGCCACGGCGACCGCGACCGCGAGGACGGCGAGGGCGGGCCGGAACCGGCGGGACGGGCGAAAGCGGGTTGTGCTCATCCCACGATTCTCTCCGTTACCGCGATGCGGGCTCGCACCGCCTCGCCCGGCGGCCGGGGCGGGGCGGACGATAGGGTGCCTCGGGGCATCTTCCTGAGCGTTGGCTGGACACCTCGTCCGGGGGGCGGCCGTCCGGGTGGCAGACTAGGCGGCGATCCGAAAGAGGAACATCACAGAAACGTGATGTTCCTCTCAGGTTCCGCACAGGTTCGGACGGCAACCGATCTCCGGTTCAACGCCGTCCCTTGCCATTGGAGTGCGCGCGGGCGAGTGGGGCCCGGGCGGCTTGCGATCCGGATAACGAGAACTCATGCAACTGACAGGTACGCCCTTCTTCATCCTCACGATCATCCTCGTGCCGGTGTCGATCGCGGTCGCGCTGTTCTTCTGGGGCAAGGTACGCGGACCCGAACCGGTCAAGGTGCTCTCGCGGCTGGTCATGATCGTGTTCTGCCAGATCACGGCCGTGCTGATGGTCTTCGTGATGGTGAACAACGCGAACCTGATCTACGGCAGCTGGGACGACCTGCTCGGCACCGGCGACCACGTCCGCGCGGTGCCCACCGTGCCCAAGGACGACCCGGCCGGCGCGGCCAAGTCGGGCGGGGACGCCAAGCCCCCGGCGAAGGTGCTCCAGCAGTTCGGCGGCGTGAACGACCCGGCCGTCCCGGGCGACGTCAAGAAGACCGAGCTCAAGGGCCAGGTGTCCGGCGTCGACGGCGAGGTGCTGGTCTGGACGCCGCCGCAGTACGACGACCCGGCCTACAAGGACAAGAAGTTCCCGGTCGTCGAACTGATCCCGGGCTACCCGGGCTCGTCCTCCACCTGGTACGGCACTCTCAAGGTGTCCGAGCAGCTCAAGCCGCTCATGCAGCAGGGCAAGGTCGCCCCGTTCATCCTGGTCTCGCCACGCACCCTGCTCCTGGGCAACCACCAGGACGCCGGCTGCACCGACGTCCCCGGCAAGGTCAACGCCGACGCGTGGGTCACCCGGGACGTGCCGCAGATGATCATGGACAACTTCCGCGCCGACCCCTCCCCCGAGCGCTGGGCGATCGCCGGCTACTCGGCCGGCGCGCACTGCGCCGCCAAGCTCTCGCTGGCCCACCCGAACCGCTACCGGGCCGGCATCAGCCTCTCCGGCTACAACGACCCGGCCCAGGAGCCGGACTCGCTGGTCGGCAAGAACCCGCAGCTGCGCGAGGCCAACAACCCGGTCAGCATCCTGAAGACCGCCCAGACCCCGCCGAAGGTCTCGCTGTTCATCAGCGGCGCCAAGGGCGACGGCTACGAGGACGCCCAGGCGCTGGCCGCCGCGGCCAAGGCCCCGACCACCATCCAGGTGCAGGAGACCACCGGCCCGCACACCACCGACCTGTGGAAGCGCATGGTGCCGAACGTCTTCGAGTGGCTGACCGGGATCATCCCCGCGCAGTAACGATCACCCGTAGGCAGAAGGGGCCCGCCGCGAACGTTCACGGCGGGCCCCTTCGCCGTCCCGTCAGGCGGGTTCGGAGACCGGGCGTCAGGCCAGTTCGAGGGCCAGGTAGAAGTCCACCCGGTCCTCCAGGCGCGAGAGGTCCCGGCCCGTCAGCTCCTCGATGCGGCCGATCCGGTAGCGCAGCGTGTTGACGTGGACGTGCAGCTGCCCGGCGCAGCGCGTCCAGGAGCCGTCCGAGCGCAGGAACGCCTCCAGGGTGCGCACGAGGTCCGCCTGGTGCTCGATGTCGTAGCCGATCACCTTGTCCAGCAGGCGGCTGCGGAACGCGCGGCGCACCTCGTCGGGGACGGCGGCCAGCAGGAGCACGTGCGAGGCGAGCTCCTCGGGGCCGGCCACGCACACCCGGCCGACCCGGGCGGCCGCGATCCGGCGGGCGTGCCGGGCCTCCTCCAGGGCGCCGCGCAGGCCGCCGGCCTCGGAAGCGGGGGCGGAGACGCCGAGGGTGATGCGGCCCTCGGAACCGAGGCCGGCCTCCAGCGGGGCGAGCAGTTCGCGCAGCGTGTCGGCGGGCACGGCGGCCTCCAGCACGGGCATCACGACGACCGCGCCGGTGCCGGCCCCGGCGACCAGCGCGCGGTCGGTGGTACCGCCGAGCGCCTCCTCCAGGACCGCCCGCACCATGCCCTCGGGCAGGCCGGTGCCGTCGGCGCTGAGCACCAGCCAGGAGCCCTCCGGGGCCTGCGGCTTGGGTTCGGCGCTCTCGTAGCGGGCGGCCATCGCGGAGGAGGCGTACAGGGTGCGGCTGATCTCGGCCGGGTCGGCGTCGCGGCGCAGCCGGTCGAGCAGTTCGTCGGCCAGGCGGCGGCGCAGCCGGCGGCCCTCGTCGCGGCGCTGCCGCTCGGCGGCGACGAGGCGGGCGAGGTTCTCGGCGAGCTGCTGGCGCTTGGTGGTCCATTCGGTGACGTCACCGGCCACGGCGAGCACCCAGTCGGCGAGCGGCGCCTCGTGCTCCGCGTCGGCGGTGGCCGGGGCGGGCAGCAGCGAGTACGCGCCGGTGGCGAGGCGGGCCCGGTGCGGGGGGCGGCGGCGCTGGCGCTGGGCGGCGAGGTGGGCGCGCACCAGCTGGTCGCGGTCCTGGGCGGACAGGCGGTCGGCGGGCCCGGCGATCACGGCGCCGGTCGGGGTGAGCACCCAGCAGTCGAGGTCGAGGTCGCCGCCGAGCAGGTCCAGGACGGCGTCCAGGCCGCCGCCGCCGGCCGCCGAGACGAGCAGCCGGTGGCGATCGACGAGGGCGGCGAGGTCGGCGGCGCGGTCGGCGGAGACCTGCCGGCCGACGAACTCGGTGACCGTGCCGAAGGCGATGTCGTCGGGGACGGCCAGCAGCGGCATCCGGTGCCGGCGACAGGCGTCGACGAGGTCCTCGGGCACCGGGCCGACCTCGGCCTCGCCGGCCGCGAGGGCGACGGCGCCGCCGGCCGCGAGGGTGCGCACGAAGCGCTCCGAGTCGGCCGGGCCGGTGCGCCAGAGCATGCCGGTGAGCACCAGCTCGCCGCCGTGCAGGTACCGCCCGGGGTCGTGCAGGTCCGTGGTCATGACACCGCTGACCTGCCGGTCCAGCTCGTCCTCGGCCGCGAGCAGGCGCAGTCGCGGGGCGCCGGGGGCGAGCAGGTCTCGGACACGCATCCGCAGACTCCTAACGGGCTGGATCAGTGGGGGTGAGGGCCCGAACGCGCTGCCGGGGGTGACAGTGTGCCCGAACATCCGTGCTTGGCGTTACGTCCGTCCGGGACGGCGGGTCACGGGCCCGTGGCTCGCGAATCACGGCCGGATTACGGTCGTAGGTAGCGCTTGGTGAGTAGCTGGACTGCGACGTTGTCCTCCTTAGAGGAACGTACAGGATGCCGGGCGGGACCACAGCCGGGGCTTCATGCCATCGGTGACTGCCAGTGGGCCCCGTCACAGCGGTTCACTGGCCACACGCCGCCGGACACAGCCCGGTGACCGGGATCCGACGCCGAGGCGACGACACGGTGGGCAGGTCCCGAACACCGGGTTCCGGGCACCCAGCCCACCCGTCCGGCCGGCGACGACTTGAGGAGACACCCGCATGGAGTTCCTTCGGCCCGCTACCTGGGACGAGGCACTCGCGGCGAAGGCTGAGTACCCGACCGCGCTGCCCATCTCGGGCGGTACGGACGTCATGGTCGAGATGAACTTCGACGTGCACCGGCCATCCGCGATTCTCGACCTGAACCGCATCACCGAGCTCACCGAATGGTCCAACGACGGCAGCGTCGTGCGGCTCGGCGCCTCGGTCCCCTACACCCGGATCATCGACGAGCTGTCCGGTCCGCTGCCCGGCCTCGCGCTGGCGGCCCACACCGTCGGCTCGCCGCAGATCCGCAACCGGGGCGGCGTCGGGGGCAACCTCGGCGGCGCCTCCCCGGCCGGTGACGCGCACCCCGCGCTGCTGGCGGCCGGGCGGGACGTGTTCGTCGAAGCGGCCTCCGTGCGCGGCACCCGGATGATCCCGATCGACGAGTTCTACGTCGGCGTGAAGCGCAACAGCCTGGCGGCCGACGAGCTGATCCGGGCCGTGCACATCCCGGTCGCCGACGGCCCCCAGCAGTTCTCGAAGATCGGCACCCGCAACGCGATGGTCATCGCGGTGTGCGCCTTCGGCTTCGCCCTGCACCCCAGGAACGGCACCGTCGGCACCGGCATCGGCTCGGCCGCCCCCACCCCGCGCCGCGCCGTCGAGGCCGAGGAGTACCTCCAGGGCGTGCTGGCCGAGCGCGGCCTCTGGGAGTCCGGCGGCCTGCTGGGCACCGAGGTGGTCCAGCGCTTCGGCGAGCTGGTGAAGGCCGCGGCCTCCCCCATCGACGACGTCCGGGGCACCGCCGAGTACCGGCGCCACTCCCTGGCCGTGATGGCCCGCCGCACCCTCACCTGGTGTTGGAACGACTACAGCAAGCAGATCAGGAGCGCGGCATGAGGGTCACTTTCACCGCCAACGGCAAGCCGGTCGAGGCCGACGACGTGTGGGAGGGCGAGAGCCTCCTGTACGTGCTGCGCGAGCGGGTCGGCCTGCCCGGCTCCAAGAACGCCTGCGAGCAGGGCGAGTGCGGCTCCTGCACCGTCTACCTCGACGGCGTGCCGGTCTGCTCCTGCCTGGTCGCGGCCGGCCAGGTGCAGGACCGCGAGGTCCGCACCGTCGAGGGCCTGGCCGAAGAGAACGGCGAGCTCGGCCTCGTCCAGCAGGCGTTCGTCGACGCCGGCGCCGTCCAGTGCGGCTTCTGCACCCCCGGCCTGCTGGTGCAGACCGACGCCCTGCTGGAGCGCGACGAGCAGCCCAGCGACAACGACATCCGCGAGGCGCTGTCGGGCAACCTGTGCCGTTGCACCGGCTACGAGAAGATCATGGACGCGGTGCGGCTCGCCTCCGCCCGCAAGTGCGCCGGGAAGGCGGAGTCCGAATGAGCACGCGCACGATCCAGGGGCAGAAGAACCTCCAGAACATCGACCAGGCGTCCAAGGACGGCATCGGCGGCTCCCCGCTGCGCCCGGACGGCAACCTGAAGGTCAAGGGCGAGTTCGCGTACTCGTCCGACCTGTGGCACGAGGACATGCTCTGGGGTATGGCGCTGCGCTCGCCGCACCCCCGGGCCAACATCCTGAGCGTCGACATCTCCGAGGCGCTCAAGGTGCCCGGCGTGTACGCCGTCCTCACCCACCACGACATCCCGGGCTCGAAGTTCTACGGCCTGGAGATCCAGGACCAGCCGGCCCTCGCGATCGACAAGGTCCGCTACCACGGCGAGGCGATCGCGCTGGTCGCGGCCGACCACCCGGAGACGGCCCGCCGCGCGGTGAAGAAGATCAAGGTCGAGTACGAGGTGCTCACCCCGATCGTCACCGAGGAGCAGTGCCTGGACCCGGAGACCCACGGCTACGTGCACGAGCCGCACGAGTTCAAGTCGCACGGCTACGGCAACATCTGCCACGAGCAGAAGCTGGTCTCCGGCCTCGGCGTCACCGACGAGGTCCGCGCGCTCGCGGACGTCATCGTCAGCGGTGACTACGAGGTCGGGATGCAGGACCAGGCCTTCCTCGGCCCCGAGTCCGGCCTCGCCGTGCCCGCCGAGGACGGCGGCATCGACCTGTACATCGCCACCCAGTGGCTGCACGTCGACCGCGAGCAGATGGCCCCGGTGCTGGACCTGCCCGAGGAGAAGGTCCGGCTCACCCTCGCCGGTGTCGGCGGCGCCTTCGGCGGCCGTGAGGACATCTCGATGCAGATCCACGCGTGCCTGCTGGCGCAGCACACCGGCAAGCCCGTCAAGATCGTCTACTCGCGCGACGAGTCCTTCTACGGCCACGTGCACCGCCACCCGGCGAAGATGCACTACGAGCACGGTGTCACCCGCGACGGCAAGCTCGTCTTCGCCGACTGCCGGATCGTGCTGGACGGCGGCGCCTACGCCTCCGCCTCCCCCGCCGTCGTCGGCAACGCGGCCTCGCTCGGCCACGGCCCGTACGTGATCCCGAACGTCAAGATGCACGCCATCGCGCTCTACAGCAACAACCCGTCCTGCGGGGCGATGCGCGGCTTCGGCGCGGTGCAGGCCGCGTTCGGATACGAGACGCAGATGGACCGGCTCGCCGCCGAACTGGGCATGGACCCGGTCGAGTTCCGCCAGCTCAACGCCATGGCCGAGGGCGACTTCATGCCCACCGGCCAGCGGATCGACTCGCCGGCCCCGGTGGCCGACCTGCTCCAGCGGGTCAAGGACATGCCACTGCCCCCGCCGCTGGACACCGCCCACCTGGACGTGCGCCAGCTGCCCGGCGCGCTGTCCAACACCTCGCACGGCGAGGGCATCGTGCGCGGCGTCGGCTACTCCGTCGGCATCAAGAACGTCGGCTTCTCCGAGGGCTTCGACGACTACTCCACCGCCCGGGTGCGCCTGGAGGTGATCGGCGGCGAGCCGGTCGCCATGGTGCACACCGCGATGGCGGAGGTCGGCCAGGGCGGCGTCACCGTGCACGCCCAGATCGCCCGCACCGAGCTCGGCGTCGAGCTCGTCACCATCCACCCGGCCAACACCGAGGTGGGGTCGGCCGGTTCGACCTCCGCTTCGCGCCAGACGTACATGACCGGCGGCGCCGTCAAGCTCGCCGCCGAGGCCGTCAAGCGCGCGCTGATCGACAAGGGCCGCCGCCGCTACGGCTGGCTGCACGACGACATCACCCTCGTCGGCGGCAAGGTCGTCTCCGAGGGCGCGGGCCCGCTGGTCTCCATGGTCGACCTGCTCGGCGACGAGGCCATCGACCTCACCCGCGAGCACCACCACCGCCCGACCCAGGCGTTCGACAAGGAGACCGGACAGGGCTTCGGCCACGTCCAGTACACCTTCTGCGCCAACCGCGCGGTCGTCGACGTCGACGTCGAGCTCGGCCTGGTCAAGGTGGTCGAGCTGACCGCCGTCCAGGACGTCGGCAAGGCGCTCAACCCGCTCTCCGTCGTCGGCCAGATCCAGGGCGGCTGCACCCAGGCGCTCGGCCTCGCCGTCATGGAGGAGATCATCGTCCGGGACGGGAAGGTGCGCAACGCCTCCTTCACGGACTACCTGATCCCCACCATCCTCGACACCCCGCCGATCCCGGTCGAGATCCTCGAACTGCCCGACCCCAACGCCCCCTACGGGCTGCGCGGCGTCGGCGAGGCCCCGACCGTCTCGGCCACCCCGTCGATCGTGGCGGCCATCCGCAACGCCACCGGCCTCGCGCTCAAGCGGATCCCGGTCCGCCCCGAGCACCTGACCACCGAACAGCCCGGCTGACCCCGGCCGTTCACCGGACCTCCCCGGGGCGGCGACCGTCTTCCCCGCTGCCCCGGGGCAGCACCACCCAGCACCACCCCCCCACCTCGCAGTTGAAGCGGCTCCGATGCACCACACGCCGATACGCGAACGCACCGTCCCGCTGCCTCTCCCACGCCGGGGTTCTGCAGCGGTGCGCACCACCCACGCACCGCCGGCACAGCCACAGAGTGCGCCCAGTGAGTCGATTAGTCCCCCTGCGCCGGATTCGTTGCCTGGCAGTCAGGTCGGCTCGCCCACCCCAACCCCCTTTGAACCTTGGGAGTGGACATGACCCGGATCCCCACGGAGCCCGGCACCACCGAAGACAGACCCGCCGAGGACGACGCCCCCACGTCGGTCACGGCAGCACGGCCGAGCAGCGCGCTCGACGCGTACTTCAAGATCTCGGCCCGGGGATCGACACTCGCCAACGAACTGCGCGGTGGTCTCACCACCTTCATGGCGATGGCGTACATCATCCTGCTCAACCCGCTCATCCTGAGCGGCGCGGACGTCACCGGCGTGAAGCTCGACCACGCGGCGCTGACCACCGCGACGGCCCTCGCGGCCGCCGTCACCACGATCCTCATGGGCGTGGTGGGCAACGTGCCGCTCGCCCTCGCCGCCGGCCTCTCCGTCTCCGGCGCGGTCTCCGCCCTGGTCGTCCCGCACACCACGTGGCCGCAGGCCATGGGCCTGTGCGTGATCTACGGCCTGCTGATCGTCCTGCTGGTCGTCTCCGGCCTGCGCGAGAAGATCATGAACGGCATACCCCTGCCGCTCAAGCACGCGATCACCATCGGCATCGGCCTGTTCGTCACCATCATCGGCCTCTACAAGGCCGGCTTCGTGCACACCGGCGGCCCCACCCCGCTGTCGCTGGGCCCCTTCGGCGAGCTCTCCGGCTGGCCCGTCCTGATCTTCTGCCTCACCCTGCTGACGATCTTCGTGCTGATGGCGCGGGGCGTGCGCGGCGCGATCCTGATCGGCATCGCCGGCGGCACCGTGGTCGCCATCGTCGTCAACAAGCTGGCCCACGTGCCGGCCAAGGCCTGGGCGAACTCCGTCCCGGTGTGGCCCGGCAGCCCGGTCGCCGCGCCCGACTTCAGCCTCTTCGGCCACGTCGACCTCTTCGGTGCCTTCGGCGGCAAGGGCATGGGGGCGATCAGCGCCTCCGTCGCGGTCTTCACCCTCGTCCTCGCCGGCTTCTTCGACGCGATGGCCACCATCATCGGCGTCGGCACCGAAGCGGGCCTGGCCGACAAGCAGGGCCGCATGCCGGGCCTGTCCAAGGCCCTGTTCATCGACGGCGCCGGCGGCGCGGTCGGCGGCCTGGCCGGCGCCTCCGGCCAGACGGTCTTCGTCGAGTCCGCCACCGGTGTCGGCGACGGCGCCCGCACCGGCCTCGCCTCCACCGTCACCGGCGGCCTGTTCGCCCTGATGCTGTTCTTCTCCCCGCTGGCCGGCATCGTCCCGGTCGAGGTCGCCTCCGCCGCGCTCGTCGTCATCGGCTCGATGATGCTGAGCCAGGCCCGGCACATCGACTGGTCCGACCGCGAGGTCGCCATCCCGGCCTTCCTCACCTGCGTCCTGATGCCGTTCACCTACAGCATCACCGCGGGCGTGGCCGCCGGCGTCATCTCGTACACGGTCATCAAGGCCGGCCAGGGCAAGTGGCGCGAGCCCGGCGTCCTGATGTGGATCCTCACCGGCGTGTTCGTCGTGTACTTCGCGCTCTCGCCGATCAAGTCCTGGCTGGGCGTGCACTAGCCGAGGTGCGCGGGTGGTCAACCGCGGCCCGGGTGACCGCTTCCGCACCGACGCCGCCGTACGGGATCGTTTCCCGTACGGCGGCGCCCCCGCTACTGTCGAAACCGTGTAAGGAGCCTCCCGACATGCAGGACATCGCCGACCAGCTGCAGGCCTGGCACGCGTCCGGGCGCTCCTTCGCCGTGGCCACCGTCGTCGGCGTCCGCGGCAGCGCGCCCCGCGACCCCGGCGCCGCCCTCGCCGTCGACGCGGACGGCGAGGCGATCGGCAGCGTCTCCGGCGGTTGCGTCGAGGGCGCGGTGTACGAGCTGTGCCAGGCCGCCATCGCGAGCGGCGAACCCGTCCTGGAACGCTTCGGCTACAGCGACGAGGACGCCTTCGCCGTCGGCCTGACCTGCGGCGGGATCCTCGACGTGTTCGTCCAGCCGGTGGTGCCCGGGGCCGACCCCGGCCTCGACGCCGGCATCGCCCACATCGCCGCCGGCACGCCCGTCGCGCTCGCCCGGGTCATCGCCGGACCCGGCGGACTCGTCGGCGCGACGCTCGCCGTCACCGCCGACGGCGCGACCGGGGCGCTGTCCCCGGCCCCCTCGACGGTCGGCGGGCTCCAGCGGGCCGTCGTCGCCGAGGCCCGCGCCATGCTGGACGCCGGACGAACCGGCCGGATCGTCCTCGGCCTCGACGGCCGCCCCTGCGACGAGCACGACCAGGGCACCGTCACCTGCTTCGTCGAGGCCTACGTGCCCGCGCCGCGGATGATCGTCTTCGGCGCCATCGACTTCGCCGCTGCTGTCGTGCGGATCGGCCGCTTCCTCGGCTACCACGTCACCGTCTGCGACGCCCGGCCCGTCTTCGCCACCGCCCGGCGCTTCCCCGACGCCGACGAGGTCGTCGTCGACTGGCCGCACCGCTACCTCGACTCCCAGCTCGACCGGATCGACGGGCGCACCGTGCTCTGCGTCCTCACCCACGACGCCAAGTTCGACATCCCCCTGCTGGAGCGCGCCCTGCGGCTGCCCGTCGGCTACGTCGGCGCGATGGGCTCCCGCCGCACCCACCGCGACCGCGACGCCCGGCTGCGCGAGGTCGGCCTCACCGACGCCGAGATCGCCCGGCTGCGCTCCCCCATCGGCCTCGACCTCGGCGCCCGCACCCCGGAGGAGACCGCCGTCTCGGTCGCCGCCGAGATCATCGCCCACCGGCGCGGCGGCAGCTGCCTGCCGCTCAGTGCCGGGAGCGGACCGATCCACCACGACGTGGCGGCGGCGGAGCCAGCGGGCGCCCAGGCGCCGCGAACGCACGCCGCCTGACGGGCGCCGGGTGACGGGCGCCGGGTGACGGGCGCCGGGTTACGGGCGCCGGGTTACGGGCGCCGCCTGACGGGCTCCGGGTGACGGGCGCCGGGTGACGGGCGCCGGGTGACGGGCGCCGGGTGACGCCGTACTGGGCCTGGGTCACACCGGGCATGTCGAAGCTCACGACGATCGCCACCAGGGGTTCCTCCTCAGCTGGGCAGTGGCTCCACCGGTGCAGCCCGCCGAGCCCGCCCCGGCCACCCGCCGGCCGCCGAGCGGATGGCGTTGCGTGGCCACCACGGCGGCGGGAGGCTGGTGTCGAAGGCCAGGCACCAAGCGGGAAGAGGTGGCGGCCATGCGCACGCTGCTGCAGATCAGACTCGGCACCGAAGCGTCCAACGGGTCCATCACCGACGGCACGATGGGCCAGAAGTTCGAACGGATCATGGCCGCGCTCAAGCCCGAGGCGGCCTACTTCTACGCCAGCGGCGGCCGCCGCGCCATGACGATCGTGGTCGACCTCCCCGACGAGGCCGCGCTGCCGTCCGTCTGCGAGCCGTTCTGGGTCGAGTTCAACGCCGAGGTCGACGCCTACCCGTGCATGGACGGCGACGGACTGCGCGAGGGCCTGTCCCGCCTCGGCGGGTGACCACTCGGCTGGTGACCGACCGCCCCGGCGGCGTCAGTCGGACAGCGCGAGCCTCAGCCCGAACCCCACCACCACCGCGCCCGTCACCCGGTCCATCAGCCGGCGCGCCGACGGACGGCGCAGCCAGCCGCGCACCACCTGCGCGAAGCCCACCAGGACCGCCGACCACAGGCCGCCCTCCACGACGTGGACGCAGGTCAGCGCCACACCGGCGGCGAAGTGCGGCACCCCCGACGGGATGAACTGCGGCAGCACGGCGACGTAGAACACCCCGACCTTCGGGTTCAGCAGGTTGGTCAGCGCGCCCCGCCGCCACCCGTACCGGAAGCCGCCGCGCGCGGGCGCCTCCTCCTGCGGGGCCTGCACCCCGCGGCTGCGCAGCATCCCGACGCCCATCCACACCAGGTACGCGGCCCCGCCCCACCGCAGCACCTCGTAGGCCACCTGCGAGGCGGTCAGCAGCGCCGTGACCCCGGCCGACGTGAGCGTCCCCCAGATCAGCGTCCCCGTCTGGATCCCCAGCACCACCCCCCACGCCTGCCGCCGTCCCGCCAGCGCGGACGTCCGCAGCACGAGCGCGGTGTCCAGTCCGGGCGTGAGCGTCAACAACCCCACGACGAGGGCGAAGGACCACAGGGCGGTCGTCATCTCCATGGGCCGCCATGATAGGAGGACACGGACACAGGGCGCGGGCACCGTACACATCTGGCACTCAGGCGAACCACGCCCGCCTGGCCCGCCGGGTCCTCGGGCCAGACGCGGCACTCGGCGCGATCGACGACATCCGCCGGCGCCTCCGGTCCGGCCGCGCGGTGCTGCCCGGGGTCACCGCCGACACCTTGGCCGCCGCCCAGGCCGTACGGGCCCGCCATCGCGGCCTGGCTCTCGATCTCACCGCCGCCGTCAACGTCGCGCCGGCCGCGAGCACCGCACCAATGCGGTGCTCACCCTGGACCGGCGCGACTTGCGGACCGTCCGGCCACTGACGGGGCACAAGCCGTTCAGGACCCCGCCCTTCGACCTGTGACCTCGCCGCTCAGGTCACGTTCAGGCGGGCGGCCAGGCGCAGGAGGGCGGGGCTGAGGCGGCTGAGCAGGCGGGCGGCCTTGGCCTCGGGGGTGACGGGGACGACGGGCTTCCTGGTGCGGACGGCCTGGAGGATCGCGGCGGCCACCTTCTCCGGCGGGAAGCCGCGGCGGGCGTAGAGCCGGGCGGCACGGGCCTGCTTGGCGGCCTGCTCGTCGGCGGTGGTGGCGGAGAAGGTCGACGTGCGGGTGATGTTGGTGTTCACGATGCCGGGGCAGATCGTGGAGACCCCGATGTCGTGGGACGCGAGCTCGGCGCGCAGGCAGTCGGAGAGCATGAACACCGCGGCCTTGCTGGTCGCGTACGCGGTGAGCGCCTTGGACGGCAGGTACGCGGCGGCCGAGGAGACGTTGACGATGTGGCCGCCCTCGCCGCGCTCGGCCATCAGGGCCGCGAAGGCGCGGCAGCCGTGGATGACGCCCCACAGGTTGACGTCCAGGACACGCCGCCACTCCTGCTCGGTGGTCTGCAGGAACGTCCCGGAATGGCCGATGCCCGCGTTGTTGACCACGACGTCGGGAACGCCGTGCTCGGCGGCCACGGCCTTGGCGAAGGCGTCCACCGCGGCGCCGTCGGCGACGTCCACCCGGTAGGCGTGGGCCTGCGGGCCGATGAGGGAGGCCAGTTCGGCGGTGCGCTCGGCGGCGGCGAGGTCGAGGTCGCACACCACCACCCGGGCTCCGTCCTCGGCGAAGGCGAGCGCGGTGGCCCGGCCGATGCCGCTGCCGCCGCCGGTGACGACGACCAGCGGGCCGTCGCCCTTCGCGGGCCGACCGTCGCCCGCCTCCGTCTTCGCCGTGAACTCGCGGACCATGCCGGCCACGTGCGCTCCCTTCTCCAGCAGCGCCGACCAGTGGCCGGCCCGCAGCGTCCGTCGAGTGAGGTCGGGGGCCCAGCGCTCCAGGCCCTCGGAGAGGTAGGTGCCGACGTAGCGGTCCCGGGTGAGGGTCACCAGCTGGACCGGCACCTCGGTCGGCCGCTCGCGCGGATTGCCCAGCACCGGGCGGAAGTTGGCCCGGTACAGCTCGATGCCGCGCACCGCGTCCCGGCGCAGGCCCGGCTGCGGGTGGTCCGGCCGGGGAGTGACGTGCTCCAGGTCGCGCAGCACCCGCGGCCACGCGCGGGCGAGGCCGAGGCGCCACACGCCCGGGCCGAGGAACGGCAGGTGGAACGCGGTGATGTACCAGGAGTGCAGGCCCTGGTGGAGCAGCTGCCCGAGGTGGCGCGGGGTGGGGCGGCGCAGCCGGTGGCGCAGCCAGTACCCCAGGTGGTCGAGGCAGGGGCCGGAGATCGTCGTGTAGGACGCGATCCGGGCCTCCGCGCCGGGCGAGGTGACGGCCTCCCAGGACTGGATCGAGCCCCAGTCGTGGGCGACGACGTGCACCGGGCGCCCGGGACTGACGGCGTCGGCGACCGCGAACAGGTCGTCGGCGAGCTGCTCCAGGCGGTAGCCCTCGCGGGTCGCGGGGGCGCCGGAAGCGCCGGCGCCGCGGACGTCGTAGCGCACCACGTGGTGGTCGCGGGCGAGGTCCCCGGCGACGTCGTCCCAGACGGCGTGGGTGTCGGGGTAGCCGTGCACGAGGAGGACGGTGGGGGCGTCCGGGTCGCCCTGCTCGTAGACGGCGAGCGGCAGGCCGCCGGAGCGGACGGTCCGGCGGGTCGGGCCGGGAGTCGGGCCGGAGGTGGCGGCCGGGGGCGTCTTCGGGCTCTCGGTCATCGGGCGGCCTCCAGGGCGGTGGGGTCGGACGGGCACTCGGACGGGGACTCGGACGGGGACCCGGACGTCCAGCGGCGGACGTGCGGCAGGTCGTCGTCGAGCCAGTGGGCATCGTCCTCGGTGACGACCAGCAGCTCCTCGAACTTGATGCCCACGCCCCGGAAGGCGATGTGCGGCTCCACCGCCCACAGCCCCGGGGTGGGCGCGTGCCGCGACGAGCGGCCGTCCGCCCACAGCGGCGAACGGCCGTGCAGGCGCTCGGAGACCAGCTCGCGACCGAGGGTCTGCAGGGTGCGCACGCCGAAGCCGAGGACGGTGACCCCGGCCGGGCCGCGCGCGGTCGTCCTGGTGACCTGGTGGCCGATCACCCGGCCAGGGTAGACGCGGTGGCGGTTGTCGTAGCCGTGCTCGGCGAGCTGCGCGTCCACGGCCGCGTACACCTCGTCCAGCGGGCGGCGCGCCCGCACCTCGGCCAGGATCAGCTCCCGGTAGACCCGCAGGTCGGCCGCGAGGCGGTCCCAGACCGGGTTCTCCCCGACCTTGCCGCCGTAGCCGATGTCCGCCGTGTAGCCGTCGACGATCGGCGCGCAGTCGAGGACGTACGGCATGCCCTCCTCCAGGCGGCGGTTGCCCGCGAAGAACTGCAACGGGGTGCGGAAGCGCCGGAACGCCGTCCGGTCGCCGAACCACGCGAACGGGACGTGGAAGAAGTCCTGCACCCCGGCCGCCATCAGGCGACGGCGCAGTTCGGCGGTGGCCTGCCGCTCGGTGACGCCCGGCTCGATCCAGGCGGCCACCTCCTCGGCGCAGTCGTAGGCGAGCTGCTGCGTCTCCCGGAACCGGGCGAGGTCGTGCTCGTCGTACGGGAAGGACGGGGTCGGTTTCGCCGTCGGACTCGGTTTCGCCGTCGGACTCGGTTTCGCCGTCGGGGGCAGCTTCGCCGTCGGGGGCATCGGGGCTCCTTCTGCAGGTCGAGCACGCTCGTGGGGGGCGCCTGGGGGCAGGGTCCGACTAGAGGTCCAGGATGAGGGTCTCGCCCTCGGCGGCCCGGGAGACACAGGGCAGCAGGGCGCCGGCGGCGCGCTGCTCGGGGGTGAGGCGGCGGTCCCGGTGCTCGGGGCCACCGGCCAGCACGCGGACCTCGCAGGTGCCGCAGAAGCCCTGGTGGCACGAGTACGGGAGGTCCGGCCGGGCCTCGCGCAGCACGTCCAGGGCTGACCGGTCGGCCGGCACGTCGAGCGCCGGACCGTTCGCGCCGAGCCGCACCGTGAAGGGCTTGCCGCCGGTGATCGGGGCGGCCCCGAAACGCTCGAAGTGAAGGGCCCCGGCCGGGGACGCGTCCAGCGCCCGCTGGACGGCGGCCAGCATCGGGGCCGGCCCGCAGCAGTAGACGGCCGCGCCGCGCGGGGCGTGCGCGAGCAGCTCGGCGCCCGTCGGCACACCGCCGTGCTCGTCGTCGGTGCGCAGCACGACCCGGCGCGGGTCGAGGGCGCGCAGCTCGTCCGCATAGGGGAGGGTGCCGGCGCTGCGGCCGACGTGGACGAGCCGCCAGTCGAGGCCGTGACGCTGCGCCTCGCGGGCCATGGGAAGGAGGGGGGTGATTCCGATGCCGCCGGCGAGAAGGAGGACGGTGGGCTCGGCGCAGAACGCGAAGCCGTTGCGGGGGCGGCGGGCGGTGAGGCGGGTGCCGCGGTGGAGGGTCTCGTGGATCTCCACGGACCCTCCGCCGCCTCCGGGGAGCCGACGGACGGCGATGCGGTAGGTGCCGGGGTCGGCGGGATCGCCGCTGAGGGAGTAGTGGCGCTCGCGGCCGGAGGGCAGGACGAGCCGTAGGTGGGCGCCGGGCTGCCAGCTGGGCAGCGGGCCGCCGGAGGGGTCGGCCAGCGTCAACTCGACGACGTCGGAGCCGAGTTCGCGGCGGGCGGCGACGACCAGCTGCAGCGGCGGGGTGGGCCTGCTGAACGGGCGGCGGGGGTTGCGGCGCAGCAGGGGGCCGCCGAGGGCCGGGGAGTAGCGGTCGCCGAAGGCGGTGATCCGCCGCATGAAGCCGTCGACACGGGGGCGGCCGTAGAGGTCGGGGGGTGGGTTGAGCAGGTCCATCCGGCGGGGTCCTTGGCGTCGGCGCGGGCGGGGTGGGGAGCGGCGGGCGGCGGGCGGCGGGCGGCGGGCGGCGGGCGGCGGGCGGCGGGCGGCGGGCAACAGCCGACGACTGACAGCTGACGACTGACAGCTGACAACTTTCAGATTTCAGATGACAGATAACGTTCTCTGTGATCTGTCAGCCGACCCCCGTCACCCGCCCCCCGCCACCGCCGCGGCGCGGGCGGCCGGAGAGGTCGCGAGGTAGCCGAGGGCCTGACTGGAGGAGCCCTCCTGGGTCGGGTGGTAGCCGGGCTTGAGGTAGCGCAGGCCCGAGCGGATCGACTTGACCGGGTCGGGCAGCAGTCCGCGCCTGGCGATCCGGCCGGCCTCGCGCCAGGTGGGCTTGATCCGCCCGTCCAGGGTGGGGTCGGCGGCGAGCATGAACCGGGCGCCGCGCACCCACAGGTGCACCAACAGCGGCCCGGAGACGGCCATCCCGCGGATCCGGCGCAGGTAGCCCGGGTCGAGGTGGACCATCAGGTCGTAGGCGACGCTGCGGTGTTCGACCTCCTCGGCGCCGTGCCAACGCAACAGGTCGAGCATCGTCGGGTCGGCCTTGGCGCGGTCCAGGCCGGGCGAGTTGAGCACCCAGTTGCCGAGGAAGGCGGTGAAGTGCTCGATGGCCGCGATGAACGCCACCCGCTCGATGATGTTCTCGCGCCGCCGGGCGGGCGACAGGCCCGGCTTGTCACCGAGCACGCGCTGGAACAGCCAGGCGATCTGCCGCACGTACGGACGCGGGTCGAGTCCCTGCCCGAGGAGGTGGTCGAGGACCTCCTGATGGGCCTCCGCGTGGATGGCCTCCTGGCCGATGAACCCGAGCACCTCCTCCCGCAGTTGCTCGTCCCGGATCAGCGGCAGCGCCTCCTTGAACACCTTGACGAACCAGCGCTCCCCCTCGGGCAGGAGCAGGTGCAGCACGTTGATGACGTGGGTGGCCATCGGCTCGTCGGGGATCCAGTGCAGCGGGAGGGCGGCCCAGTCGAAGCGGACGTCCCGGGGCTCCAGGACGAGGCTCTCGTGCACGCGGGCCGCGGGGGCGGCGAGGGCGGGGACGGGGGTGGATCGGGGCATGGCGGGCCCTCCTGACCTGGGGGCGGCGGCTCGGGGCGGCGGCTCGACTCAGGGAAACGTACTCGCGGGTAGCGACGGGGACAAGGGTTTCGGCGACCCTTATCGACATCGAGTCTAATAAGTGATGTGCACCGGAGAACGCCCCGGGAAACGCGCGGGCCCCACCGGTTCTCCGGTGGGGCCCCGCCGAACGGACGCGGCGCTCAGACCGCCATCGCCAGCATCACCGGCGCCGCCCGGGCCGCGAGCAGTTCGGCCGCCGCCCTGAGCCGGTGCACGTTGTCCACCGGCATGGACATCGCCAGGCAGCCGACCGTGCTGCCCGCCGTGACCGGGACGGCCGCGCACACCGTGCCGAGCGCGTACTCCTGGATGTCCAGCACCGGGACGGTGGCCGGCTGCCGCTCCAGACGGTGCATCAGCTGGTCGGCGTCGGTGACGGTGCGGGAGGTGAGCCGGGCGACCGGGTGGCGGGAGAGGTGGTCGCGCCGGCCGTCCGAGTCGAGCTGGCTGAGCAGGCACTTGCCGATCGCGCTCGCGTGCGCGGTGGCCCGGAAGTCCACCCACTCGTGCACCGGCGGGGCGTACTCGGAGGAGGAGACCGCCTCGACCGTCAGCTCCCCCTCGTGGTAGCGGCCGAAGTACACGGCGGCGCCCAGCTCGTCGCGGATCTCGGCGAGCTTGCGGTTGAGCCGGGCACGGACGAGCTGCTCCCGGTTGTGCTGGCCGAGCAGCGCGAAGGTGCCGCCGAGCACCCAGCCTCCGTCCTGGCACTGGAGGTAGCCCTCGATCTCCAGGATCTCCGCGAGCCGGCGCACGGTGGGCAGCCCGAGCGAGGTCTCCCGGGCGAGGGCGACCAGGGTGGCGCCGTCGGGGTGCCGGTCGACGGCTTCCAGCAGTCTGAGGGCGTGCTGCAGGGAGGTGAACGGACCGGGCAGTCCCTGGTCCAGCGCGGCGTGACGACCCGGGGCTGGTGTCGACATGTCGTCCCCTTCCGATGTCCCCCACGGAGCGACCGCGGGCATCCTCCAGCCTATCGACCCGAGGGCTCCGGCAACTGCTCTCCGTGAATATTCCGTGCAGCTCCGTATTCACGGAATGCCGGGCGGCGCACGGAGGCACGCGGGGGCGGAAAACGCCGCGACGGGCCCTCCCCCACTGCCCGGGGGAAAGCCCGTCGCGCGGCCGCCGGGGTGCGGGCCCCGGCGGCCGGTGAGGGTGGAGAAGGAGCGGAGGGAGGCGGAGCCCCCGTCAGCCCTCGTCGCCCGCGCGGAGCTTGGCGACGGCCGCCTCCAGGCGGGCGCCGTACTCCTCGTCGGCGGCGTGGAAGTGGGCCAGGTTCTTCTCGACGATGTCGTCGCGCGTCACCTGGGCCAGGAAGCCCGCGATGTTGTTGATCAGGCGGGTCTTCTCGCCGGCCGACATGAGGCGGTAGAGCTCGCCGGCCTGGAAGAAGTCGTCGTCCTTGGTGTGGGCCGGCGTGGTGTAGGTGCCGGTGTGGCCGTCCAGCTTGACCGGCGCGGCGAGCGCGTTGTCGGTCTGGGCCGGGCCGTCGTACGAGTTGGGCTCGTAGTTCTTGGCGCGGCCGGCGCTGTTGGCGGCCATGAAGCCGTCGCGGCCGTAGTTGTTGGCCTCGGTGGCGCGCGGCGCGTTGACCGGCAGCAGGGTGTGGTTGACGCCGAGGCGGTAGCGCTGGGCGTCGGCGTAGGCGAACAGGCGGCCCTGGAGCATCTTGTCCGGGGAGGGGCCGATGCCGGGCACGAAGTTGTTCGGCGAGAACGCGGACTGCTCGACGTCGGCGAAGACGTTCTCCGGGTTCCGGTTGAGCACCAGGCGGCCGACCTTGACCAGCGGGTAGTCGGCGTGCGGCCACACCTTGGTGAGGTCGAAGGGGTTGAAGCGGTAGTCCGCGGCCTCGGCGACCGGCATCAGCTGGACGTAGAGGGTCCAGGACGGGAACACGCCGCGCTCGATGGCCTGGTGGAGGTCGCGCTGGTGGGAGTCGGCGTCGGCGCCGAGCACCTCGGCGGACTGGTCGCCGTCCAGGCAGCGGATGCCCTGGTTGGTCTTGAAGTGGTACTTCACCCAGTAGGCGTCGCCGTCGGCGTTGACCCACTGGTAGGTGTGGGAGCCGTAGCCGTTCATGTGACGGTAGGAGGCCGGGATGCCGCGGTCGCCGAACAGCCAGGTGATCTGGTGGGTCGAGGCCGGCGAGTGGGCCCAGAAGTCCCAGACGTTGTCGGCCTCCTGCACGCCCGTGTACGGGTCGCGCTTCTGCGAGTGGATGAAGTCGGGGAACTTCACCGGGTCCTTGATGAAGAAGACCGGGGTGTTGTTGCCGACGAGGTCGTAGTTGCCCTCGCCCGTGTAGAACTTCAGCGCGAAGCCGCGCGGGTCACGCACCGCGTCGCTGGAGCCGAGGGCGCCGGCCACGGTGGAGAAGCGCAGGAAGACCTCGGTGCGCTTGCCGACCTCGGAGAGGAAGTCCGCCCGGGTGTACTGCGAGACCTCGTCGGTGACCTCGAAGTAGCCGTAGGCGCCGGAGCCGCGGGCGTGCACCACGCGCTCCGGGATGCGCTCGCGGTTGAAGCGGGCGAGCTTCTCCAGCAGCTGCTGGTCCTGGATCAGCAGCGGGCCGTACTCGCCGGCCGAGGCCGAGTTCTGGTTGTCGGCGACCGGGGCGCCGGACTCCGTGGTCAGGATCTTGGACATGGAGGGGTCCTTCAGGTGTCGGAACAGGCGGTGCTTGACGAGGGGAGGAGGTGGACCGGGCGGGGGCTCAGACGCCGAGCAGGCGCCAGAGCGCCGAGCGGCGCCGCGAGGAGTGCTCGCCGTCGGGGCCGTCGGACGGCTGGAGCGCGGCGACGGCGGCGCCGGCCGCGGCCGGGCCGGCCAGCGGGCGGGCGGCGGTCAGCGCGGCGGCCTCGTCGGTGCTCAGACCGGCCTCGGCGAGCGCGGCGGCGGCCTCGGCGGCCGGGACTGCGTTGAACCAGCGCAGCGCGAGGGCCGCACGGCCCGCCTCGGTGAGCCGACCGGTGAGCCGCAGACGGGCGAGGCCGCCGTCCGGGTAGACGTTGATGCGCACGTGGGTCACCGGGCGGCCGACGTCGAGCCGGAAGCGGTGGCGGGTGTCGGGCTGCAGGCGGGTGCGGGGCAGGATCTCGAACCACTCGCCGTCCGCCGGGTCCTGCCCGGTGGAGGCGTCGAAGCCGACGAGGTCGGCCCAGCCGGGGGCATTGGCGACGAAGTGGGTGGTGTCCACCTCGGCGGCCAGGACCTCACCGCCCCCGGCCAGGGCGATCTGCACCCAGTCGTTGGCCTTGTCGCGCCGACGCCGGGTCTCCCAGCCCTCGCCCATGACGGAGGCGCGACCGGGAGCGTTCAGGTTGTGCGGGGAGGAGAAGTAGCGGTCCGACGCCGCCTCGGCCACGCCGCCGTACTCCTGGGCGGCGAGGTCGAAGGTCAGGCCGTCGAGCTCGCGCGGGTCCGGCAGCACCTCGCCGTGCACGCGCAGGCGGGCGACGCCGCCGTCCGGGAATATGCTCAGGCGCACGTGGGTGTAGCGGGTGTCGTCCTCGATGGCGAACTCGTGGGCGGTGTCGCCCTTGAGCGCGGTGCGCGGCACCAGCGTCGTCCACTCGGCGGCGGCGACCTCCTCGGGCGAGGGGTGGCCCGGTACGGACGCGGCCTCGACGGAGGCGCTCTCCGGGTAGTTGCCGGTGAAGTGGGCGGTGTCGACGATCACGCCGCGGATCACGCCGCCGGTGCCCAGCCGGACGATCGTCCAGTCGTGGTCCTGGTCGGTGGGGTGCGGCTGGTCGGCCGAGACGCCGCGGCGGCGCTTGGACTCCCAGCCGTCCATGATCTGGCCCTTGTGGCCGAAGGTGTGCGGGCGGAACTCGGCGGGCTTGGCGACCAACAGGTTCTCGGCGTCGGCGAAGGTGTCCTCGTTGGTGGCGACGACGCCCGCGCCCAGCAGCCGGGAGGCCAGGTTGACCAGCTCTGTGAAGGGAGCGCTCGGGGTGTCGGCGGTGGTCACGTCGTCTCCTCGGTTCGAGTCGTTGCAAGTCGGTGCACGTGGGTGCGGGCCGGGCTGCGCGGGTCAGTTCGCCCCGGACGGGGCGGCCTCGGGGGCGGCCGGGCGGGCCAGCTGCCGGCCGAACGGCTCGGCGGCGGTGTCCACCACCCGGCCGCGCAGCCAGGTGGTGCGCACCGCGCCGGCCAGGGTCCGCCCGGCGTACGGGGTCACGGGGTTGCGGTGGTGCAACTCGTTGGCGTGGACGGCGAATTCGCCGTCCGGGTCGAAGGCGACCAGGTCCGCGTCGCGGCCCACCTCGATGGCGCCCTTGGTGGCGCTCAGGCCGGCCAGCTCGGCCGGTCCTGAGGCCATCCACCGCACGACGTCGCCGAGGGTGTGGCCGCGGCGGCGGGCCTCGGTCCAGACGGCCGGCAGGCCGAGCTGGAGGGAGGCGATGCCGCCCCAGGCCGCGGCGAAGTCGCCGCTGCCGCCGTGCGCGGGCAGCAGCTTGAGGTCGGGGGTGGACGGCGAGTGGTCGGAGACGACGGCGATGAACTCGCCCGCCGCCAGGGCCGCCCACAGCGCGTCGCGGTTGGACTCGTCGCGGATCGGCGGGCAGCACTTGAACGCGGTGTCGCCGTCCGGCACCTGCTCGGCCGCGAGGGTCAGGTAGTGCGGGCAGGTCTCCGCCGTCACCCGCACGCCGTCCTCGCGGGCCCGGCGCAGCAGCGGCAGGACCGCGGCGGAGGAGACGTGCAGGATGTGGACGCGGGCGCCGGTGCGCCGGGCGGTGTCGAGCAGCCGGGCGACGGCCGCGGTCTCCGCGTCGGCGGGGCGGGAGGCGAGGAAGTCCCGGTAGTGGACGCCGGGTTGCTGCGGGGCCGCGTCGAGGACGGCGGGGTCCTCGGCGTGGATGATCGCGAGGGCTCCGATCCGGGCCTGCTCGGCCAGGGCGGTCTCCAGGTCGGCCGCCTCGACGTGCGGGAACTCGTCGACGCCGGAGGGCGCGAGGAAGCTCTTGAAGCCGAACACGCCCTCGCGGTGCAGGGGTTCGAGGTCGGCGGCGTTACCGGGGACGGCGCCGCCCCAGAAGCCGAGGTCGACCCAGGCCTGGCCCTCGGCGGCCTTCCGCTTGACGGCCAGTCCGTCCACGGTGGTGGTGGGCGGGACGGAGTTGAGCGGCATGTCGATGATCGTGGTGACGCCGCCGGCCGCGGCGGCGCGGGTGGCGGTGGCGAAGCCCTCCCACTCGGTGCGGCCGGGCTCGTTGACGTGCACGTGGGTGTCGACCAGGCCGGGGAGCAGCGCGGTGTCGCCGAGGTCGACGAGCTGCCGGTCACCGGCGAGGAGCGAGCCGTGCGCGGCGACCTGCGCGATCTTCCCGTCCCGGATCAGCACGTCCGCGGGGCGCTCGCCGTCGGGCAGGACCACCCGCCGGGAGCGGATCACCGTGGGCTGGCTGACAGGCATGGGGGACCTCCGAAACCTGGGAGTTGGGGGGTGCGGGGACGCCGGACCGGCCGGGGTGGGCGGTCGTCCGGGGCGCTCGGAGAAGGAGGGAACCGAAGGATTGCCGGGAGCCTAGGCCCGCCTTCAACAAAACGTCAATGGAGGAACGTACGAGTGTCCGCGCGCCTCGGCCGCCACGCGTACGCGGGTGCACGGCTCAGCCGCCCAGCAGCGCCCCGGCCAGCCGCTCCCCCGCGGTCTCGGCCAGTTCGGCGGCCCTGGTCATGCTGTCGCCGGGCTGTTCGGCCAGGTCGGTGAGGGCGATCGCGGTGGTGAAGCCGGCCGAGCGCCACTCGTTCTCCGACAGTTCCAGCCGCCCCGCCACAGCGGCCACCCGAACCCCCGCCCGAGTGGCCGCCGCGGCGACGCCGGCGGGGGCTTTGCCGTGGAGCGTCTGCGCGTCCAGGCAGCCCTCGCCGGTGACGACGAGGCGTGCCCCACGCACGGCCTCGTCGAAACCCAGCAGTTCGAGCAGCAGCTCGATACCGGGTCGCATGGTGGCGCCCAGCAGGGCGAGGGCGGCGAAGCCCACCCCGCCCGCGGCCCCGGCGCCGGGGGCCTCTCGCACGTCCCGCCCGGTGGCCTCGGCGACCTTGTCCGCGAAGCGGGTCAGGCCCTCCTCCAGGACCACCAGGTCGTCGCCGTCCGCGCCCTTCTGCGGGCCGTAGACGGCGGTGGCGCCGCGCGGGCCGAGCAGCGGGTTGTCGACGTCGCAGGCCACGACGACCTCGACGCCGGCCAGCGCGTCGGCCACCGGGCCGAGGGCGATCGTCGCGAGCCTGCGCAGCGCCGCTCCGCCGGGCGCGAGTTCGTTGCCGTCCGCGTCGCGCAGGCTGACGCCGAGCGCCTGGACCATGCCCGCGCCGCCGTCGGTGCAGGCGCTGCCGCCGAGGCCGAGCACGATCCGCTTGGCGCCGAGCGCGACGGCCCGGCCGATCAGCTGGCCGACACCGAAGGAGCCGGCCGCGAGCGGGGCGGTGCGCCCGCCGGGGAGCCGGGCCAGGCCGGAGGCCTGGGCCAGCTCGACCACGGCGGTGTCGTCCCGCACGGCGAGCGCGGCGTCCACCGGCAAGCCGGTGGGGCCGGCCACCTTGGCCGGGACACGGGTGAAGCCGGCCGCGAGCGCGGCGGCCAGGGTGCCCTCGCCGCCGTCGGCGACGGGCAGTTCGCGCACTTCGGTACCGGGCGCGGCGCGGCGGATGCCGGCGGCGATCCGGGCGGCGACCTCGGCGCCCTCCAGGGTGCCCTTGAACTTGTCGGGAGCTACGACCACATGGCCCTGGTGGGGGGTGGCGGGCATGGCGCGGTCCTCACTTCCGTACGGGTGCGGCTGGTTCCTCAAGCTTGGGCCCTGGCGGCCCGGGGGTGCCATCCCCTGCCCGGACGACGCCGGGCGGTGCCGGGCGGTGCCGGGCGGTGCCGGGCGGTGCCGGGCGGTGCCAGGGTGGCCCCGGGTTCCCGGGTGCCCCGGGACGGCCCCGGGGGGCGGCCCCCTCCCGCCGTTCCCCTCGTCCCGCTTCCGACGTACGAGGGGCTCCCCTCGGCAGGGAGGGGGCCGGGCGACGCGTCACGGGCACGACCGAAGTGCCCCCGACAGGGAGGACGCGTCACCGGCTGGGTCGACCGGCAGGCGGGCGGATGAGCCCCGGCCCGGCTGCCGGTCGGGCCTGGCCTCCTGGTGGCGCGGGCACGACCGGATAGGTACACGCCACCAGGAGGAGTCTGTCCGGGCTCCCCGGGGGAGCCCGGCGGGTTACTTGACCTCGCGGCCCGAGAGCCGCTCGACGCCGCGCAGCAGCGCCGAGTGGTCGAGCGAGCCGTCGCCGTTGGCGCGGGCGGAGGCGACCAGCTGGGCCACCACGGCGCCGACCGGCAGCGCGGCCCCGACGGCGCGGGCGGCGTCGGTGACGATGCCCATGTCCTTGTGGTGCAGGTCGATCCGGAAGCCCGGGGCGAACTCGCGGTTGAGCATGTTCGCCTTCTTCCGGTTGAGCACGGTCGAGCCGGCCAGGCCGCCGCCGAGCACGTCCAGCGCGGCGGCGAGGTCGACGCCCGCGTTCTCCAGGAAGACCACGGCCTCGGCCAGGACCTGGATGTTGACGGCCACGATCAGCTGGTTGGCGGCCTTGACGGTCTGACCGGCGCCGGCCGGGCCGACGTGGACGACCGTGGTGCCGAGGGCGTCGAACAGCGGCTTCGCCTCGGCGAAGTCCGCGGCCTCGCCGCCGACCATGATCGACAGGACGGCCTCGACGGCACCGGCCTCGCCACCGGACACCGGGGCGTCCAGGGCGCGCACGCCCTTCTCCACGGCGGCCTTGCCGACCTTGATGGAGGTCTGCGGGGTGATCGAGGACATGTCGATCACGAGGGTGCCGGCCTTCACGTTCTCCAGCACGCCGCCCTCGCCGAGGATGACCGCCTCGACGTGCGGGTCGGCCGGGACCATGGTGATGACGACCTCGGCGTCCTCGACGGCCTCGGCGATGCTGGCGGCACCCCGGCCGCCGGCCGCGACGACGGCGTCGATCGAGGCCTGGGAGAGGTCGAAACCGGTGACGTCGTGCCCGGCCTTGACCAGGTTGATGGCCATGGGCTTGCCCATGATGCCGAGGCCGACGAAGGCGATCTTGCGGCTCATCGCGTCGTTCCTTTGTCCGTAGGTGGGGAGGGCTGGGTGGCCGGCCCGCGGGGCGGGCCGGGGCGCGCTCGCGGCGCGGTGCGCCCGGTGGCGCGGTGCTGCATCGCGGCGCGGTGCTGCATCGCGGCGCGGTGCTACTTCGCGGCGCGCAGCTCGCGCGGCAGCCACCCGAAGCTGTCGGCGCTGACGCCGGTGGAGGGGCGGTACTCCAGGCCGATCGAGCCGGTGTAGCCGGCGGCGGAGAGACGGGCGAAGAGGTCCTCGAAGTCCAGGCCGCCGGTGCCGGGCTCGTTGCGGCCCGGGTTGTCGGCGATCTGCACGTGGCCGATGCGGTCGGCGTAGGTGTCGATGACGGCCGCCAGGTCCTCGCCGTTCTTGGCCAGGTGGTAGAGGTCGCAGAGGAACCTGGCGTTGCCGAGCCCGGTGGCCGCGTTGACCCTGTCGACGATCTCGACCGCGGCGGGGGCCGACACCAGCGGGTAGTCCGGGGACTCGACCACGTTGAGGGCCTCGACCAGCAGGACCGCGCCGACCTCGTGCGCGGCCCTCGCGGCCAGCACCAGGTTCTCCAGCGCGAGCGCGTCCTGCTCGGCCGGGTCGACGCCCTCGACCCGGTTGCCGTACAGCGCGTTGAGCGCGGTGGCGCCGAGCGAGGCGGCGAGCTCGGCGGCGACCGGGACGTTGGCGCGGAAGCGCTCCTTGTCGGCCGGCACCGAGACCGTACCGCGGACGCCCTTGCTCAGGTCGTCCAGGAAGTTGAGGCCGGTGAGCCGTACGCCCGCGTCGGTGAAGGCCTTGCGGAGCGCGTCCAGCTCGGCCTGCGAGGGGTCGTGCTCCTCGCCGAAGGGCCACCACAGCTCGGCGGCCGTGAAGCCGGCGGCGGCGGCCGCGGCCGGGCGCTCCAGCAGCGGGAGCTCACCGAACAGGATCGACAGGTTGACCGTGAAGCTGTGCCGGGAGGCTGCCGTCACGTCACTCACCTCTCACTCTCTTCCGACATCCTCAACTTCCACAATCCGGAAGAGGGATTCTGCGTGGTGGAAGCATCTCCGGCCCGCCGATCGACTGTCAAGGCCGTCGCAACAATTTGTTGAAGTGACCCGGAAACCCGTCCGCGGGGGGCCAGGCGCTGTCCGATCACCCAGGGCCTGCCCCGCCCCACCCCCGCTCGCTACAGTGAGCGGGTGCGATTGATGGTGGAGTTCACGACAGAACCGTTCGAGCTGGACACGTTCCCCGAGCACGCCGCGGCGGCCCGCAAGGTCGTCGACGATGCCGGCCTGGCCGTCTCGGTCGGCCCCTTCGGGACCGGCGCCGAGGGCGAGGCCGACCAGGTCCTCACCGCGGTGACCAGGCTGCTCCGCGAGACCCTGGACGCCGGCGCGACCCGGATCTCGGTCCAGGTCAGCGTGCTGGGCGACGACGAGGGCAACGGCGGCGCGGCGGCCGGCGCGACGCGGGAGGAGGGCGGTACGCCGTGACCGAGCACGTGGAACACCCGCTCGCCGCGGCCGTCAAGCCCCTGCTGGACGCGGTCGGCGCGACGCCCGTCCCGCTGGGCGAGGCGAAGGCCGAGGACGTCGTCCTGGAGTGGGAGGGCGCCCCGGCGCTGGCCGTCCGGCTGCCGCACCTGAGCAGCGCGCTGGACCGACTGCTGGCCGAGATGACCCGCCAGTTCGACGGCCGCCCGCTGGCCGAGCTCGACCGCTGGGAGAAGCAGCGGGTCGTCGCCCTCCTGGAGGAGCGCGGCGCCTTCACCGTCCGCCACGGGGTGGAGACCGTCGCCTCGGCGCTCGGCGTCAGCCGCTTCACCGTGTACAACTACCTCAACCGCCAGGACGGCTCGAAGTCCTCCTGAGGCAGTCCGGGGTCGCCACCGGCGCAGCCCTCCCGAGACGGGCGGCCCCGCCGGTGCGCTCCAGTGTGGATCACCCTCCGGCGGGGCACACTTGGCGAATCGCACACGAAACGGCCCGGCAACACGGGCCCGCCCAAAACGTAACCACCAACCGTTAAACAAAGTGTTGACGGCCGGGTGGGGCCGATCTAGCTTGTGCGGGTGGCACCACTCTTCAGGAGGTCCACCTGTGACCAACCACCCCCACGCCCTCGACGCCCTCGCGGCGGCCGACGCCGCCGAGCTTGAGACGATCCTGCTGGAGATCTGCTCCAGCCCCCGCTGGGCCGCCGCCGTCGCGGAGGCCAAGCCCTGGTCGGACCGCAGCGCCCTGCTCGCCGCCAACGCGGCGGCGATGCGGTCGCTGACGGTCGCGGACCTGCACGACGCGATGGCCGGCCACGCCCGGATCGGCAAGCCCAAGGCGGGCGACGCCACCTCCGAGCGCGAACAGGCCGGCATCCAGGGCGTGGACCAAGCGCTCCTCGACGAACTGCACGAGGCCAACGCCGCCTACGAGGCGAAGTTCGGCCACGTGTTCCTGATCTGCGCGACCGGCCGTACCGCGGCCACCATGCTCGCCGCCCTGCGCGAGCGCCACCCGAACGACCCCGCCACCGAGGCGGAGATCGTCCGGGGCGAGCTGCGCAAGATCAACGACATCCGCATCAACCGGTTGCTCGACGAGTCCTGAGCCCGTTCTGACGTATCGTCAGAACCACCCCCCGGTTCGACCCGCGACCGACTCGACGGATCCTCGATCCTGACGATCCGTCAGATCGCTTCCGGAGCGCACTCGACGGACCGCACCGCGCTCGTCGCGGCAACCCCACATCTGCCATCAGTAAGGTCACTTCACCCATGACTGGCATCTCCACCCACGTGCTCGACACCAGCCTCGGCCGCCCGGCCGAGGGCGTCCCGGTCGAGCTCGCACTGCACACCGAGGGTGGCTGGAAGGTGCTCGGCACCTCCGCCACGGACTCCGACGGCCGGGCCAAGGACCTGCCGGCCGTGGAGGCGGGCTCGGTCGTCCGGCTGCTCTTCGACACCGCCGCGTACCACGCGCAGCGGTCCGCGGAGAAGCCGTTCTTCCCCGAGGTCTCGATCGTCTTCACGGTCGCGCCCGCGCAGCACCACTACCACGTGCCGCTGCTGCTGAACCCGTTCGGATACTCGGTCTACCGCGGAAGCTAGTAGACCGACCTGGAAGCTCAAGGAGCCAAAGTCATGGCCCACGTGCTCGGTCAGAACCAGTACGGCAAGGCGGAGAACCGCATCGTACGCGTCTACCGCGACTCCACCCGGCACGAGATCAAGGACCTGAACGTCTCGGTCTCCCTCCAGGGCGAGTTCGAGGACGTCCACCTCACCGGTTCCAACGCCAACTGCCTCCCCACCGACACCACCAAGAACACCGTCTACGCCTTCGCCAAGGAGTACGGGATCGAGTCGGCCGAGGCCTTCGGCATCATCCTCGCGCGGCACTTCGTCGACGACACCGAGCGCGGAGTCGTCCACAGCGCCCGCATCCGGATCGAGGAGTACGCCTGGGACCGGATCAAGACCCCGGACAGCTCGGCCCGCTTCATCGGCTCCGAGGAGGTCGGCCACTCCTTCGTCCGCACCGGCCAGGAGACCCGCACCACCGAGGTCGTCTACGACGGCGAGACCGTCCAGGTCATCTCCGGCCTCAAGGACCTCATCGTCATGAACTCCACCAACTCGGAGTTCTGGGGCTACATCAAGGACAAGTACACCACCCTGCAGGAAGCCTACGACCGGATCCTCGCCACCCAGGTGACGGCCCGCTGGAAGTACGGCTACAGCGGCCGCGACGGCGAGGCCCAGCCCAACTGGAACCGCTCCTACACCCACGTGAAGCGGCACCTGCTGGAGGCCTTCGCCGAGACCTACTCCTACTCGCTGCAGCAGACCCTGCACTCGATGGGCACCCGGGTCCTCAACAACCGTTCCGAGGTGGACGAGGTCCGCCTGGAGCTGCCCAACAAGCACCACTTCCTCGTCGACCTGGAGCCCTTCGGCCTCAAGAACGACAACGAGGTCTACTACGCCGCGGACCGCATGTACGGCCTGATCGAGGGCACCGTGCACCGCGAGGGCGTCGTCCCGGTCATCCCGGTCGTCTGACCTCCCCCGCCATGGACACCGCCCGGCATCGCCGCACCCTCCGGCCCCCATCGGCCGGCCGAGTCCGGGCGGTTCGCACCACCTACGGCACCACCTCCAGCACCATCCCCCGCACCACCCTTGTCACTACCTGTTCCACGTGTTTCTCCACCCCCACCCACCGGAGTTCGTGCCTGCCTCACGGCGGCCGGCCCGGGGCACTGGAGAGGCCGGCCGAGGGACTCTTGCACCGCCGTCCCGCCCTCGGCCAGGGAAGCATCCGGCAGTCTCCAGCGCCACGGGCGCGCCGGGAGCCGCGGGCACAAGAGGGGCTCGACATGGCACCCAGCAACACCAGCACCACCGACGGCGGTTCCACCCCTGCAAGATCTTCCGGTCCGGGCGGCGTCCCAGGCCTCCCCGGCACGCCGCCCGGACCGGGAACCCATCCAGTGGACGAGGTGCTGTCCCCGGTGAAGCTCGTCTCCACCGGACTCCAGCACGTCGCCGCGATGTACGCGGGAGTCGTCGCGCCCCCGCTCATCGTCGGCGCCGGCGTGGGACTCTCCCCCGCCGAACTCGCCCTGCTCATCTCGGCCAGCCTGTTCACCGCCGGACTGGCCACCCTGCTCCAGACCCTCGGCGTCTGGAAGATCGGCGCGCGGCTGCCGTTCGTGAACGGCGTGTCGTTCGCGGGCGTCGCGCCCATGATCGCCATCGCCAACGAACACGGACCGAAGCACGCCCTCCCGGTGATCTTCGGCGCGGTGATCGTCGCGGGGGTCCTGTGCTTCCTCGCGGCACCGTACTTCTGCAAGCTCATCCGGTTCTTCCCACCCGTCGTCCAGGGCACCGTGATCACCCTCATCGGGGTGTCCCTGCTGCCGGTGGCGGTGAACTGGGCGCGCGGCGGCTCGCCGGGCGCCCCCGGATTCGGCTCCATGCGGGCCATCGGCCTCGCCGCGATCACCCTCGTCGCGGTGGTGCTCTGCAACCGGCTGCTGCGCGGTTTCTGGCAGCAGCTCTCCCTGCTCGTCGGCCTGGCGTTCGGCACCCTGATCGCCTTCCCGCTGGGCCTCGCCGACTTCGGCCCGGTCAAGGACGCGAAGGTCTTCGCGCTCCCCTCCCCGTTCCACTTCGGCGCCCCCGAGTTCGACGCCGCCGCCATCGTCTCGCTGTGCATCGTCATGGTGGTCTCGATGACCGAGTCCACCGCCGACATGCTCGCGCTCGGCCGAATAGTCGACCGCGAGGCCGACGAACCCACGCTCGCCGCCGGCCTGCGCGCCGACGGCCTGGCCACCGCGCTCAGCCCGGTCTTCAACGGCTTCGCCGCCAGCGCCTTCGCCCAGAACATCGGGCTCGTGGCACTGACGAAGATCCGCAGCCGCTACGTCGTCGCGGCCGGCGGCGGCATCCTGGTCCTGCTCGGGCTCTTCCCCGTGCTCGGCTCGCTCGTCTCCCTCGTGCCGCAGCCCGTCCTCGGCGGCGCCGGGATCGTGCTCTTCGGCACGGTCGCGGCGAGCGGCATCCGCACCCTCGCGGAGGCCGGCATGGAGTCCGGCTCGAACACCATCCTGGTGTCGGTCTCGCTCGGCGTCGGCATCGTGCCGATCGCCGTACCCGCGTTCTACGACTCGTTCCCGGAGGCCGTCCGCACCCTGATGCACTCCGGGATCTCGGCCGGCACCGTGACGGCCGTCCTGCTCAACCTCCTCTTCCACCACGTCGGGGCCGCCCGCCGCGCAGCGGCCGGTGAGCCACCCGGCACGACGGTGCCGACGGTGACACCGTCCTGACCGGCGGGGTGGGGGCGCGTTCCCGTTCTACGCGCCCCCACCCGTCACCCGCCGCCGCCCCTCCACGGGCGCGCTGCGCGCGGCACCGCTCTCGCCCTCCCCCATAGGAGCAACACCATGGCAGTCCAGCCCCCACCCGCCGACCAGCGGATCGTCATCGAGAACGCCGCCATCGCGACGGTCGACGCCAACGACACCGAGCACGCCCGCGGCCACGTGGTCATCCTCGGCAACAAGATCGAATCGGTCGGCAGCGGCCCCGCCCCCGCCTGGCTGGACAACGTCGTGCGCCGGATCAACGCCGAGGGCCACCTCGTCACCCCCGGCCTGGTCAACACCCACCACCACTTCTACCAGTGGATCACCCGCGGCCTCGCCCAGGACGACATCCTCTTCGACTGGCTCGTCGCCCTCTACCCCACCTGGGCCCGCATCGACGAGAAGCTCGTCCACGCCGCCAGCCAGGGCTCCGCCGCCGCACTCCTCAAGTCCGGCTGCACCACCGCCTCCGACCACCACTACGTGTTCCCCAAGGACGGCGGCGACGTCCTCGGCGCCTCCGTCGAGGCCGTCCAGGAACTCGGCCTGCGCTTCACCGCGCTGCGCGGCTCCATGGACCGCAGCAAGAAGGACGGCGGTCTGCCCCCGGACCACGCCGTCGAGGAGCTCGACGACATCCTCGCCGCCTCCGAGGCCGCCGTCGACAAGTACCACGACTCCTCCTTCGGCTCGATGCTGCACGTCGCCATCGCGCCCTGCTCCCCGTTCTCCGTCTCCACCGACCTGCTCCGGCAGTCCGCCGAACTCGCCCGCCGCAAGGGCGTGCGACTGCACACCCACGGCTCGGAGACCGCCGAGGAGGAGCAGTTCTGCAAGGAGCTGTTCGGCATGGGCCCGACCGACTACTTCGAGTCGGTCGGCTGGCTCGGCGAGGACGTGTGGATGGCGCACTGCGTCCACATGAACGACTCCGACATCGCCAAGTTCGCCGAGACCGGCACCGGCGTCGCCCACTGCCCGTCCTCCAACGCCCGCCTGGCGGCCGGCATCGCGCGCGTGCCCGACATGATCAAGGCCGGCGTACCGGTCGGCCTCGGCGTCGACGGCACCGCGTCCAACGAGTCCGGCGAGCTCGGCACCGAGCTGCGCAACGCCCTGCTCATCAACCGCCTGCACGGCTACCCGACCGCGCTGACCGGGCGCCAGGCGCTGCGCCTGGGCACCATGGGCGGCGCGCGGGTGCTCGGCCGGCAGAACGAGATCGGCTCCATCGAGGCCGGCAAGCTCGCCGACCTGGCGCTGTGGAAGATCGACGGGATCATGCACTCGTCCATCGCCGACCCGGTCGCCGCCCTGACGTTCGGCGCGCTGCCGCCGCTGTCCGTCCTCTTCGTCAACGGCAACGCCGTCGTCGAGAAGGGCCAGCTGACCACCGTCAACGAGGACCGCATCGCCCGCGACTGCGCTCGCGCGGCCAAGGAGCTGGCAGCCCGCCCGGTCTGACGGACCGGTAGCCCGCTCCTTTCCGTTCCCTGTACTCCGGGCCGCCCAGGGACGGTGCGTGACCCGGACTCCGCGCGCCACACCCGGTGCGCGGACCGCAGCCCCGGACCCACGGCGAGGGTCCGGGGCTGCGGCGTGTCGGAATGTCGGGGCGGGGCGGGGGTCGGGCCGGGGTGGGGGAACGACATACAGGTGACAGATAACAGATGACAACTTTCGTCATCTGTTATCTGTCACCTGTATGTCGTTCACTGCCAGTCGCCAGCCGTCAGCCGCTCAGGGTGCCCGGCCGGGCCGACCGCGTCAGGCCGTGCGTCCCAGCGTCGCCAGGTAGGCGCGCCACCCCCCGTGGTGCGTGATCTCGCGGTGGACGCCGCGCTCCAGCTCCCCGCGGGCGAGCAGCATCGACAGGCACGCGGAGCCGTCCTCCAGCTCGATCACACCGAGCTCGAGTTCACGCGGCTCCCCGGGCAGGATGACGTCCCGCAGTCGCTCCAGGCTGATGTCGTACAGCTCGCCGTCGATCGCGCTGTCCACCTCCGGGTCCGCCAGCAGCCCCGGGCAGACGTCCGTTCCGCCGCTGTGGTCGATGGAGAAGAAGCGGTAGCCGGGGGCGGTCCGGGCCGGCCCGACCAGCGCGTCGGCGACCTTGGCGTGGAACGGTCCGCCGGCCATCGCCTGGCCGTTGAAGAAGATGCGTGCCATGGGTGAACTCCTCACGAGAACAAGGGCCACGACAGAGGAGCCGTGACAAAAAAGGCCGCTCCGTACGGCGACGAGAGGACAGGTGGATTCGTCGCCGTACGGAACGGAGTAGTGGCCCGCCGGGATGCGCCACCGCGGCAGGCGTGCGGCAGTGGCACCGGCGGATAGCTTGGGGTCAGCCCAGCAGGGGAAGCGCGGGGAGGGTCAGGAAGTCCGCGAACTCCTCGTCCAGGGCGACCTGTTCGAAGAGCTGGGCGGCCTCGCGCCAGCGGCCGCCGGCGTACCCGGCCTCGCCCAGCTCGGCGCGGAGCTCGGCCAGCTCCGTGGCGACCAGGCCGCGCACCAGCTCGGCGGTGGCCTTCTCGCCGGTGTCGGAAAGCACGACGCCGTTGTGGATCCACTGCCAGATCTGCGAGCGGGAGATCTCGGCGGTGGCGGCGTCCTCCATCATGTTGAAGATGCCGACGGCGCCGAGGCCGCGCAGCCACGCCTCGATGTAGCGGATGCCGACCTGGACGGCGTTGTGCAGCCCCGCGTGGGTGCAGGTGCCGCCGGCGCCGGCGATGTCGAGCAGCTGGGCGGCGGTGACCGGCTCGGACGGCCCGGGGTTGTCCTTCTGGTTGGGCCGCTCGCCGAGCACGGCGTCGAAGGAGGCGCGGGCGACCGGGACGAGGTCCGGGTGGGCGACCCAGGAGCCGTCGAAGCCGTTGCCGGCCTCGCGGTCCTTGTCGGCCCTGACCTTCTCCAGGGCGGCCGCGTTGACCTCGGGGTCCTTGCGGCTGGGGATGAACGCGGCCATGCCGCCGATCGCGTGGGCGCCGCGCTTGTGGCAGGTCTGCACCAGCAGGCGGGTGTAGGCGGCCATGAAGGGCGAGGCCATGGTGACGCTGTTGCGGTCCGGCAGGATGTAGTGCCGGCCGGCGTCGCGGAAGTTCTTGACGATCGAGAACAGGTAGTCCCAGCGGCCGGCGTTGAGGCCGGCGGCGTGGTCGCGCAGCTCGTAGAGGATCTCGTCCATCTCGAACGCGGCGGTGATGGTCTCGATCAGGACGGTGGCGCGGATGGTTCCGTGCGGGATGCCGAGCTGGGCCTGGGCATGCGTGAACACGTCGTTCCAGAGCCGCGCCTCGAGGTGGCTCTCGGTCTTCGGGAGGTAGAAGTACGGGCCGGAGTTGGGGTCCTCCGGACCCCTGGCGAGCAGCCGGGCCGCGTTGTGGAAGAAGTACAGGCCGAAGTCGAAGAACGCGCCGGCCACCGGGACGCCGTCGACGAGCAGGTGGTTCTCGTCGAGGTGCCAGCCGCGCGGGCGGACCACGACGGTGGCGAGTTCGGCGGCGGGCCTGAGGGCGTAGGCCTTGCCGGCGTCACTGGTGAAGTCGATCCGGCCCTCGTAGGCGTCGATCAGGTTGACCTGGCCGCTGACGACGTTCTCCCAGGTCGGGGAGGTCGCGTCCTCGAAGTCGGCCAGCCAGATCCGCGCGCCGGAGTTGAGGGCGTTGATCACCATCTTCCGGTCCGTGGGGCCGGTGATCTCGACGCGGCGGTCCTGGAGGGCACGCGGTGCCTCGGCGACCTTCCAGTCGCCGGCGCGGACGTCAGCGGTCTCGGGGAGGAAGTCGAGCGTGCCCGCCTGCGCGATCTCGGCGCGCCGAGCCTTTCGCCGGGCGAGGAGTTCCTGGCGACGGCCCTCGAACGTGCGGTGGAGGCCGACGACGAAGGCGACCGCCTCCGGAGTGAGCACCTCCTCCGCCCGGTGGACGCGCGGACCGGCGACAGTGACGACCGGAGCGGCGGGGGAGACGCCGGGTCCCTGATCTGTGGCCATGAGCAGGACACTCCTAAGACGGTTGAGCCTGGCGAAGGGAGCTCCGGTGGGAGCTTCCTTGGGGAACTTCCTTGATCCGAACCCACCTGTCGGCGCATTCGATTCTGTAAGGTGGAGACTAGTTTCCGCGATACAGAATTTCAACGGTTTGTTGATGTGATCGCCGGGACTCTACTCCTCCCCGACAGCGAAGGGAACGCCGGTGGTTGCGACCCCCGACACAGCATCGACGACGGGCGCCGACCGCGCGAGCGGCGGCGTGCAGTCCGTCGAACGCGCCTTCCAGCTCCTGGAGGCGCTGGCCGACTCCGGCGGCGTGGCCACGCTCAGCGAGCTCTCCACCACCTCCGGCCTGCCGATGCCGACCATCCACCGCCTGGTCCGCACCCTCGTGCAGCAGGGCTACGTCCGCCAGGACACCGCCCGCCGCTACACCCTCGGCCCCCGGCTGATCCGGCTCGGCGAGACCGCCGGGCGCCTGCTCGGCAGCTGGGCCCGCCCCTACCTGGCCGAGCTGATGGAGGCCACCGGCGAGACCGCGAACCTCGCGGTCCTGGAGGGCGGCGAGGTGGTCTACGTCGGGCAGGTGCAGTCGCGCCGCTCGATGCGGATGTTCACCGAGGTCGGCCGGCGGGTGCAGCCGCACTGCACCGGCGTCGGCAAGGCCCTGCTCGCCCAGCTCCCCGAGGAGGAGGCGCGCGCCGTACTCGGCCCCAACACGCTGCCCGCGCACACCGAGTACACCGTCACCGACCCGCAGGAGCTGCTGCACCAGCTCGCCGAGGCGCGCGAGCGGGGGTACGTCGTCGACGACCAGGAGCAGGAGATCGGGGTGCGCTGCATCGCGCTCGCCGTTCCGGGCGCGCCGACGCCGACGGCGCTGTCGGTGTCCGGCCCCGAGGCCCGCATCCGGGCGCTGGAGCAGCAGGACGGCGCGGCGTCGCTCGTCTCGGTGATGCACGACATCGCGGCCCGGCTGGGACAGGTCCTCGCCCCCTGACGGATGGTCAGCTGATGTGTCGTGCACGGGAAGTCGGACTGGTCGACTTCCCGTGCACGCGTTCCTCCGTTAGGGCGGACGGAGGGCGGGGCGCGGCAACGGCCGCCCGTCGCTCGGCCACCCTGGTGCGGACGCGGCCCGCGACGGCGCGGGCGGCCGGAGCACGAGGGCACGGTGAACGGCGATGGAGCGCAGGCGTACGGGGCTTCACGGCAGGACGGGGAGCGCGGCACGGAGCGGGACGTGGCTGACGGTGGCCGTCGCGGCGGGCTGCGCGGTGGCGACGCTCACCGCCGACCCGTCGTGGGCCGGGCAGCGGCCCGACCCCCGGCCGGCGCTGCAGCTCGCACCGCCCTCCCCGGCCGCCGCGCCGTCGTACTCGCACCTCGAGGTCGTCCGGATCGACCCGGACCCCGCGCCGCCGGGCGGCACGACCACCGTGCACGGCTTCGTGGCCAACCAGGGCCCGGACACGACGGCCTCGCCGATCACCGTCCTGATCACCCTGCCGCCGGGGGTGACGCCGATCGGTCCGTACTTCCCCGAGAACTGCGTGGTGCTCGAGCCGGGCCGCCAGGTGCGCTGCGTCTTCGGTCCCGGCCTGCCGGAGGGACGCAGCGCGACCGCGCTCGTCCCGGTGAAGCTCTCCCCCGACGTTCCGGTGGGCCGGCTCCGCGGCGGGTCGGTGGAGGTGCGCAGCGCGGACGACCCGGGCGTAAGGAACCACCGGCAGCCGTACGAGATCAAGGTCGTCGAGACGGCTGCCGGCTGAGGGCTGCTGCGTGCCGGTCCGGTTACCGGTACACGCGGACGTAGTCGGCGGCGAAGGTGATCGGGGCGGTCCCCTGCGGCGCGGGGTGGTACTGCCCCGCGCACACCGACAGGTTGAGGATCAGGTAGGCGGAGAAGTTCGAGCCGACGCCCTTGCCGTCCGAGAACACCTTCACGCCGTTGACGTACCAGTCCACCGAGTTGGCGCCGTAGTAGGTGCCGATGGTCACCCACTGGTCCTTCGCGACCGCGTTCGCGTTGGTGTAGTAGTCGGCGTTGCCCGGGTTGACGTGGTTGGTCAGCTCCAGGAGGTTCGGGTTGTCGGGGTGGTACTCGAAGGAATCGATCTCCCCGTTGCCGTTCTTCCAGGTCCACAGGGCCGGCCAGGCACCGGAGCCGGCCGGCAGCTCGACCCGGGTCTCGGCGTAGTCGCCGGTCTTGACCTGGAAGCCCTCGCTGGAGCCCTCGGTGGTGAGGAAGCCGGTGTTCCAGGACTGCTTGCCGTTCTCCAGCGTGTTGCTGCCGGGGGCGGCGGTGAAGGTGGCGACGCCGTTGGCCACGCTGACGTTGTTCGGGTCCAGCCAGTCGAGCTTGTTGTCGTCCGGGTTGTGGTTGCCGTACTTGTACGAGCTGCTCTTGTCGCCGACCCAGCGCTGCCCCCAGTTGATCGGGCCGTTGAACTCGTCGGACCAGGTCAGCGACTTGCCGGCGATCGGGGAGGACGGCGCCGGGGTGCTCGGGGCAGCGGTGGCGCTCGGGGCCTGCGTGGGCGTGGGCGTCGGCGTGGCCGACGGGGTCGGGGTGACGGTCGGGGCCGGGGTGACGGTCGGGGCCGGGGTGACGGTCGGGGTGCTGGAGACGACCAGCTGCTGCGACGGCAGGTTGTGCCAGGCGCCGCCGAAGTCCTGCCAGAACCCGAACTGGGTGTAGGTGCCGGCCGGCAGGGCACGCGCGCCACTGGTGAAGGTGTAGCTCCACGGGCAGATCGACACATTGGTGGCGTTGCCGGGGAAGTCGAGGTTGTCGCCGGCCGCGTCGCGCACGCCGACTCCGACGGTCTTGGCGGTGAAGCAGGACGAGGAGTGGACGGTGAGGGTCGCGCCGGCGGCCCGGCCGGCGACCATCGTGGCCGGGGCGAGCCGGTCCTGGGTGACGGTCGGGCCGGTGGCGGCCTGGGCACCGGGCGCGGACTGGAGGCCGAACAGGCCGGCGCCGGTGATGGCGAGCGCGCCGGTGGCGGCGAGCGCGGCGGTGCGGCCGCGGCGGGACGGGCGGGCGTGGCGGGGCACGGGGCGTCGGGCAGGCTGGTGCATGGGGTGTCCTCTGCGACGCCTGCGAGGTGAGCTGTCGGGTTCGGACTGAGAGGTCGCCCGGCCGCCTGTGGGAGCGGCTTCACCCCAAGCCGTGGCCCGGACGCGCGGGGGCGTGCCGGGTCGTGGCGCTGACCTTGGTTCCCCCGCTCCCGTCCGCCGTGGTGCTCGGTTGCCCGCCGTCGGGTGGACGGGACTCGGCGTCCCGGCGGCGGGGTCCGCGAGGGCGGACGCCGTTGCAGGCTAGGCAGTCGGTCCGTGAACGGACAACTCGTCGCGGCGGGTTGTCGCGCAGCTCACAGTCGTGTCGATCAACTACGGTACGCAGTGGATCAGTTGGCGGGCGTCCCGGCGGGCCGTGGATGATCACGCGAGCCGGGCCCGGATCCGGGCCGCGTCGTCCGGCGCCAGGGCAGGTTCGAGGTTGTTGGGCCCGCCGAGCAGCCGGGTGCCGCCGACCGTCGCGATGCCGGTGGTGTCGAGCGCGCTCACGACGGCCCTGCGGGGTGACGGTGACGGGGGTGCGCCTTCACTGGCAGTGGCCGTGCGAGCTCGCCCGATCGGATAAATTGGAGGTCCGACATCCACCGCCGTGCACAAGAGCACCGCGCCCCTCCCGCAGAGACGAGGAACCGCCCCACCATGACCGCGCCCCTGCCCGCCTTCGCCGGCCGCACCTACCTCTTCCGGGCCGACAACGGCGCGGCCTTCCGCAACGCCTACTCGGCCGACGGCAAGCGGCTGCGCTGGGAGGGCCTCGGCGAGTCGGCGGGCCAGTGGGAGGACGTGGCGCTCCATGTCGCCGAGGTCGCGCCCGACGTGTACTTCGTCAGCTGGACCGAGCAGAGCGGCATCACCGTCAGCCACGTGATGGACCTGGCCCGGCTGACGGTGCGCGCGTTCTGGACCTTCGAGGGCGAGGGCGGCCGGGTCGGCGAGCTCCACACGGGGACGCTGGAGCGGGTGGCCTGAGGCCGGCAGGTCCGCGAGCCCGGGGGCCGTCAGACCGCGAGCCCGGGGGCCGTCGGACTGCGGGACCGGCCGGCTGCGGTGGCCGTCAGACTGCGGGGGCCGGCTGGCCTGGCTGGTTCGGGACCTTGAGGTGCTCGGACAACCACTCAAGCGAGGACGGCAGCAGCTTGCTCCACGTCTCGAAGTTGTGGCCGCCGGTCTCCAGCATGCTGTACGAGACCTTCATCGGGCCGGGGCTCTGCACCGCGTCGATGAACGCCTCGGTGTCGTGCCGGTAGTCGCCGTCGCCCTGCTTCGTGCCCGCCAGCAGGACGGCCGCCGTGGGCTGCGGCAGGTTCTTGAGCCGCCACATGAGGTCGGCCTCGTCGCGGCGCTGCCGGCTGCCGCCGAAGAGGTCGCCGGTGGTCGGGTCCTCGGCGGCGCGGTAGTAGCCGGAGAGGGAGACGGCGGTCGGGAAGACCTCCGGGTGGCGCATGGCGAGCTTGACCGCGCAGTAGCCGCCGGTGGAGTTTCCCATGAAGGCCCACGCCTGCGGGTCGGCGGAGACCCGGAAGCTCGCCTGGATCGCCGAGGGGACGTCCTTGGTGAAGTAGGTGTCGGACTGCGCGCCGCCGGGGATGTCCTCGCACTCGGTGTCCTGCGGAAGGGCGGGCGAGGGACGCATGAGAACCATGACGGTCGGCTGCATCTTCCCCTCCTGGAGCAGCTTGAGCGCCGCGCCCGGGTAGTTGAACCGCGTGATCAGGTTCTCGGCCTGCCCGGGGAAGCCGGTGCTGACGATCACGGCCGGGAACTGGCGCTGCGCGTACTCGGGCTGGAAGTACTGCGGCGGCAGGTAGACGTAGCCCTCGGTGGACAGCCGGGTGAGCTTGCCGTCGATCCGGACCTTGCGGATCTCGCCGGACTTGGCGGGCTCCCGGCCCATCGCGCCGCCGCCCTGGACGGAGGCGTGGCCGATCGTCTCCACGAGCAGGCGGCCGGAGGCGTCCGCCTTGTTGTGGATCACCACCGGGCCGTTGTCACCACCGGTGCCGAGCAGGTCGTCCCAGCTGCTGTAGAAGGAGAAGTAGTTGTTGGCGACGAGGCCGATCGCGGCGAGCACGGTGAACTGGGTGGCGAGCAGCGTGCCGATCCGGCCGAGCACCGCCTGCCAGGTCTTCCTCGCGAGTCTGGGCCACAGCCAGACCGTGCCGGCCATCATCACGACGGCGATCAATACGGTCAGCGCCAACACCTTGTGGCTCGTCAGCCCCATGTCCTACTTGCTCCCACGCCTCGAACTCACGCCCCCGCCGCTAGGACATCCGGGGCACCTCCCCGGTTCCCCGTCGGGACGCGATCTTCCACCCTAGCGGGCCGGGGTTTCTGGTGACAGATGACAACTTTCAGATGACAGAGTTTGAAATCTGTCACCTGAAAGCTGCCGCCTCCCCGAGCCCGATCTGATGGAACGTCAGGTGATCGGGGATCCCTGGAGGTAGCGCGGTGGGCGGCTGGAACGAGGAGATCCGGGCCCGGGTTCGCGAGCCGCGGATCTGGTACGTGGCGACCACGGACGCCGAGGGCGCCCCGCACGTCACTCCGATGTGGGTGGACCTGGAGGGCGACCTCGTCCTGTTCGACACGGCCCCCGGCCGCACGAAGGAGCGGAACCTGCGCCGCGACCCGCGCGTCTGCCTCTCCGACGCCGACCCGACCGACCCGTACGACCGGGTCCAGATCCACGGCCGGGCCGTGGAGTTCGTGACCGGCGACCGGGCCGACCGCAGGATGGACGATCTCGCCCGCAAGTACCTCGGCGCGGAGCGCTACGAGTGGGGGATCCCCGGCGAGCGGCGCGTCACCGTTCCCATCGAGCCCACTCGCATCCGCCGCGCCGTCGGCGTCGAACCCCTGCCGGCCGCGGCCTTCGAGGACCGCTGACGCGCAGTCGGCTCACGGCACCCGGCTCCACAGGCGCAGCCCCCCGGTGAGTTCGCGCATGCAGCGGGCGCCCAGTTCCTGCGGTGAACCCGGGCCCGTCGTGGGGGCGTCAGAGAGGGCCCACTCCTCCAGGGCGACCCGGATCGCGGAGGTCGCCGCAGCGGCGGCGAGGCGGATCTCCAGCGCGTCCGCGCCCTCCGGGCAGCGGTCGGCCAGGACGCCGCGGAGCCGGTCCTCGGAGTCGGCGTGGACGCGCTGCCAGGTACCCGCGAGGCGGGGGTCGCGCAGCAGGCTGCGGGTCCAGTGCATGGCCTCCGCGGCGGGCTCGTCGGCCGGGGTCAGCGAGGCGACCGCCGAGCGTTCCAGCGCCTCGCGCACGGGCAGGTCGGCGGAGCTCTCCGCGAACAGTTCCACCCAGCGCCGCCCACCGGCCGCGAGCAGTGGGGCGACGGCGTCCTCCTTGACCGAGAAGTACCGGTAGAAGGTGCGCAGCGAGATGCCCGCGGCGTTGGCGATCTCCTCGGCGGTGGTCGCCTCGGCACCCCGTTCGGCGAAGAGCGCGGCGGCGGTGCGGGCGATGTCCAGCCGGGTGGCATCGCGGCGGCGCTGGGTCAGTGAGGGACGTCCGGTCACGGGCTCAGCGTACGCGTCTGGTGCCAGGAAGGCAGCTCGCGCCTTAGTGGCATGTCGAGACTTATTGGCACGTTATGCCATCCAGGCGTACCGTGGCTCTTGGGGTCGAGAGGCCACGGGAACGAACGGAGTACCACCATGGAGCGCTTCAGCGGACGGAACGTCCTGATCACCGGCGGCGGGTCGGGCATCGGCCAGGCCACCGTGCACCGGGTCCTCGCCGAGGGCGGCCAGGTCGTCGCGGTCGACGTCAGCATGGACGGCCTGCAGAGGACCGCGGACCGTGCGACCGCCGACGGCACCGCCGGCCGCCTCACCACCGCGGTGCTGGACGTCTCGGACGAGAGCGCCGTCGTCGCGGGCGTCGCCGAGGCGGTCGCGGACCTCGGCGGACTGGACGTCCTGGTCAACGCGGCCGGGATTCTGCGCTCCTCGCACACCCACGAGACCAGCCTGGAGTTCTGGAACGAGCTCCTCGCGGTGAACCTGACCGGCACCTTCCTGATGACCCGCGAGGCACTGCCGGCTCTGCTCGCGGGCGGCAAGGGCGTGGTGGTCAACTTCAGCTCCACGTCGGCGAGTTTCGCCCACCCGTACATGGCCGCCTACGCGGCGACCAAGGGCGGCATCCAGTCCTTCACGCACGCCATCGCATCGGAGTACTCGAAGCAGGGCCTGCGAGCGGTATGCGTGGCCCCGGGCAGCATCGACAGCGGCATGACCAACAGTCCGGGCCTGCCGGCCGACGCCGACTTCGGCCTGCTCGCCAAGCTCGCCCCCGCCATCGGCCAGGGCTTCGCGGGGCCGGAGACCGTGGCGGGCGTCATCGCGATGCTGGCGTCGGAGGACGGCGCGTTCGTCACGGGCACCGAGATCCGCATCGACGGCGGCACTCACATGTGAGCCGGCGGGCCGGAGCGTGGGGTGACGGCCGGCGGCTGACAGACAACAGCTGACAGATGACAGATTTCGAAATCTGTCATCTGTCAGCTGTTCGTCGGCTTCAGGTCGTCCTGGCGTGGGCGCGGCGGCCTCGCCAGGCGGTGCCGTGGGCGTCGCGGCGGGCGGCGAGGGCGTTGCCGACCGCCAGGACCGCCGCCCCGACCACGACGAACGCCGCCGCCACCAGGGCGCACGCACCGGCCACCCGCCGGTACCCGCCGTGCACGCCGGGGTCGAGGAACGGGTACGGATACCAGCCGACGGCCCAGCCCCGGAGCAGCGTGTAGCCCAGATAGAGCAGCGGGAACCCCAGCCACCACAGCCCTACCGTCGGGCGCAGGCGGCGCGCCGGCGGGTCGATCAGCCAATCGGCGAGCACCGCGAGCGGCATGACGCGGTGGAGCACGTCGTTGACCCACGGGATCGTCAGCTGGTCCGGGTACTTGGCGAGGACCGTGCCGTACACCAGCCCGGTGATCACCAGGTAGAGCACGACCGCCCCGCGCACCGGGTCGGGCACGGGGCCGCGGCCGATCAGGCCCGCCAGTCCACCGAGCGCCAGGACGACGACCGCGGCCGCGTTCGCGAGGATGGTGAAGTAGCCGAAGTGGTTCACCACCCCGGTGGAACCGGTCGCCGCGTGATAGCCGGAGAAGCCGAGGGCGACGGCCGCGATCGCGGCGACGGCGAGCCGGGCGGGAGCGAGCCAGGAGTGCATCGTCGGTCCGCCTCTCTGGGTGGCGTGGTCCGTCGGGGTACTCGGATTGAAACCCGGGCGGGCGGAGTCGGCCACAGGAGAGACGGCAGGAGAGCCGGCGTCAGAGCCGACCGGAGGGACGGGGCACCAACCTCAGGGGGTGCACCAGTCGGTGGCGAAGGCGGCTGCCGGATTGGCGGTGAGGAGCAGTTCGGGCAGCTCGGGGCCGAACGTGCGGCCGAGGCGCGGTGCGAGGTCGGTGAGAAGGCGGGTGGGGCCGCCGGCCCGGCGGGCGGCGCGGGTGGTCGTGTCGGCGCCGAGAAGCAGCCTGTCGGCGTGGCCCGCGTCGACGAGGCCGGCGATGAGGTCGAGGGCCTGATGGTCCTCCGGGTGGCCGGCCCGCGAGGGGCTGTCCAGGGCCAAGTAGACTCCCTCGTCGGCGAGTTCGCGGTGCAGGCGGACGTCGGGAAGGCGGGTGAGGTGCCCGAGGACGATCCGGTCGACCGGGACGCCGTGGCGGCCGTGGAGCCAGAGCAGCACGAAGTGCGGGTCGCCGCCGGGTTCGAGGTGGACGGCGACCGGGGCCCCGGTGGCGTGGTGGGCCTCGGCCGCGGCCGTCATGACCAGACGGGTGTGCGAGCTGCTGACGCCCACGTCGCACGCGACCTTGATCAGCCCGGCGCGGACGCCCTCGGGAGCGCCGGGGAGCCCGGTGGTCAGCTCGGTGACGAAGCGTTCGGCGAGTCCGTCGTACCGGGCGGACAGACCGCGGGCGTCCTCGGCGTAGTGGACCGCCTGGTGCATCCCGGTGGCGGCGACCACGTGGACGCCGGTCGTGCGCGAGAGGCGGGCGAGCGCGTCGGCGCCGCGTCCCATTCCGTGCGGGGTCCACTGGACGAAGGTCCGGCCGCCGCGAGCGGCGAAGGAGCGCAGGACCTCCTCGGCGGCGACCGGGTCGTCAAGCTCTTCGCCGGGGAGCAGCGGGCTTCGGATGAAGAGGTGGTCGTGGGAATCGGTGACACCGAGTTCGGCCGGCTCGACGTCGCCCAGGACCGTTCGGACGGCGGCGGTCACGCGTCGGCCTCCCGCTGCACGTCCTGGTCCTGTGCGATGTCCTGGCGCTGGACGGGCGGTGCCGCCTGTTGCGTCTGCACTGCTTGCGCCCGCTGGGCCGGCTGCGCCTCGGCGAAGGTCGCGGTGGCGACGCGCAGGCCGGCCAGGGCCTTCGGTACCCCGACGTAGGGCGCCAGGTGGACGATCACCTCGGTGATATCCTCACGCGTCATCCCGATCCGCAGGCTGTTGCGGACGTGGTCGGCGAGCTGCGGCTCGACGCCACCGAGGGCGGTGAGCGCGGCCAGGTTCGCGACCTGGCGGTCGCGCAGGGCGAGGCCGGGGCGCTGGTAGGTGCCGCCGAACAGGGCGGTGACGATCCAGTCGGCGAAACCCGGGGCCAGGCCGTCCAGGCCGCCGAGGGTCGACACGGCGGCCGGTCCTGCGAGGTCTGCGAGCAGGGCGTAACCGGCCTCGCGATCGAGCGGAGCGGGAGCGAGGTCGGCGGGCACGAGGGAGTCGGGGGCCGGGGACTCAGGGGCGGGGGACTCAGGGGCGGGGGACTCAGGGGCGAGGGACCGGGGCGCGGTCGTCATGGGGTGGCGAATCCTTTCACCAGTGGCGGCCGGCGGGGAGCCGGTCGAGTTCGGGCCGGGACAGGTGCAGCACCCGGTAGCGGGCGCCGGGCGCGTCGTCGGGGACTTCGCCGCACCAGAGGGCGATCTGGAGCAGCTCCCACCGGCTCGGGTCGACCGCGACGGCGGCGGTGTGCAGCGCGGGGTGGTCGGGCAGGTCGGCGAGGGCCTGCTCGACGGCTTCGGCGGGGTCGGCGGTCTCGGGGAGGCGGACGGTCCGGCGGGTGGCGGTGGCCGGTCCGTCCGCACCGGGTACCGCGGGCCCGGCAGCCACAGGCCCGTGCGCGAGCCCGGCGCCGAGCCAGTGCCGGACGACGGGACGGCCGAAATCGGCACTGAGGCCGCGGAAGCCTGGGCCCCAGAGGAAGCCGTTCATGCCCTCGGCCGTCCGCCACAGGTAGAACGGCGCGTACTGGTTGACCGGCGAGCCGTCACGCCCGCGTTCGCGGACCAGGTACGCCTTGAGGCCCAGGCCGGGATGGGCGTCGAGGAGGTGGCCCCGCTCGGCGACGCGCTTGCGGATGATCCCCATGTCGTAGTCGGCGGGGAGGGTGATCTCGTACTGCATGGCGTGCACGGGTGGGTCTCCTCCGTGGGCGGCTTGATCGAGGCGGGCGTGTCGGGGTCTCGCCCGCGGTCCGGCCCCGGTCTCAGGCCGTCCGGGTCGTCCGGTGGACCGCGAGCAGGGCGAGGGCGCCGCGGACGGCCTGCTCGAAGGGCTCGGCGCGGTCGGCCGCGCGGGCGAGCACGTAGCCGCCCTGGACGACGGCGACCAGCGCGGCCGCGGTGTCGGCCGGGTCGACACCGGGTGCGAGCTCGCCCGCCTCCTGGCCCTCGGCGACGAGTTCGGCGATCCGCCCGCGCAGCCAGTCGAACGTCTCCTCGACCGGCGCCCGCAGCCGCGGGTCGGCGATGACGTCCGGGTCCTGCGCCATCCGCCCGATCCGGCACCCGCGCAGCACGTCGCGGTCGCGGTGGAGGTAGGCGGCGATGCGGTCGTAGGCGCTGCCCGGGGAAACGAGGTCGGCCTCCGCGACGGCGCGCATCTCCTCGGCACTGCGGCGCAGGGCGGTCGCGGCGAGGTCGGGCTTGCCCGTGAAGTGGTGGTACATGCTGCCCTGGCCGACGCCGGCGCGCTGCTGGATGGCCTTGGGGCTGGTGCCGACGTAGCCGCGCTCCCAGAGGAGTTCCTGGGTGCTCTCGATGAGACGGTCCTGGGTTGCCATGTGGATCACTGTACATACCAGTAGGTACAGAGCGCCAGTGGTTTCCCCTCGGCGATTTCTCCGCTCCGGCGGCACACCCGTCCGCCGGACGACCGAGGACCGTGCGCCGCCCCCCGGCGGCCACGGTCCCTCGCCCGCGTTCCCTCGCCCGATCGTCATCCCCCACACCGCCTGGCGGCATACCGCCCATGCCGGTGGCACGCGTCACGTCACGCCGTGTCACGCACGGGCGCTGCCACAGCGAGCGCAAAGCGACCCCGGGGGTCGGAGGTGCAGACGACGGCCAGGGGCGGGGCACGGGCGAAAGCCAGGGGGCGGCGTGCAGGCGAAGGCCAAGGGGCGGGCAAGGCCTTGATCCACGCGCACCGGCTGGCAAGATGTCCGGCATGAGCTACCTCGCCTCGGATGACCGCTATGGCTCGATGACCTACCGAAAGGCCGGACGCAGCGGCGTGCAGTTGCCCGCCGTCTCGCTCGGCCTCTGGCACAACTTCGGCGACGCCCAACCCCTGGACGTCCAGCGGGCGGTGCTGCGCCGCGCCTTCGACCGCGGGATCACCCACTTCGACCTGGCGAACAACTACGGCCCGCCGTACGGCAGCGCGGAGCGCAACTTCGGGCACCTCTTCGCGCAGGACTTCCGCCCGTACCGGGACGAGATGTTCATCGCCACCAAGGCCGGCTGGGACATGTGGCCCGGCCCGCACGGCAACGGCGGCAGCCGCAAGTACCTGCTGGCCAGCCTGGACCAGTCGCTCGGGCGGATGGGGCTCGACTACGTCGACGTCTTCTACTCGCACCGGTACGACCCGGAGACCCCGATCGAGGAGACGATGGGCGCGCTGGACAGCGCGGTCCGCTCGGGGAAGGCGCTGTACGCAAGCATCTCCAACTACCCGGCGGATCAGCACCGGGAGGCGGTGGCGATCCTGCGCGAGCTGGGGACGCCGGTGCTGATGAACCAGTCGGCGTACTCGATCCTCAACCGGCACGTCGAGGAGGGCGTGCTGGACGCCGTCGGCGACACCCAGACCGGCTTGATCGCCTACTCCCCGCTCGCACAGGGCCTCCTGACGGACCGCTACCTTTCCGGCGACGTGCCGGCCGGGTCGCGGATGTCGGTCGGGAAGTTCCTGAGCGAGAAGGCCCTCGACGGGGCGCGGCTGGAGCAGCTCCGGGCGCTCGCCAAGGTCGCGGAGAGGCGCGGGCAGACGCTCGCCCAGCTCGCGCTCTGCTGGGTGCTGCGCGACCCGCGGGTGGTATCGGTGATCATCGGGGCGAGCAGCGTCGCGCAACTGGACCAGAACATCGACGCACTGAACGGCGGCCCGCTGACGATGGAGGAGCTCGCGGAGATCGACCGACTGAGCCGGTGACGGGCGGGCGGGTGACAGATGACAGATGACAGATTTTGAAATCTGTTATCTGTCATCTGTTCCCTGTCCGCTGTTCGCCGTCGGCCCCCCGTGGGGCGGCCCCTCACGCCACCGGCGTGTACTTGTAGCCGACCCGGCGGACCGTCACGATCGTGTCGCGGTAGGCCGATCCGAGCTTGCGCCGCAGACGGGCCACGTGCACGTCCACCGTCCGGCCGTCGCCGACGTGGCCGTAGCCCCACACGGCGGAGACCAGGTGGTCGCGGGTGTGCACCCGCTGCGGGTGCTCCGTGAGGTGCGCGAGCAGCTCGAACTCCAGGTACGTGAGGTCGAGCAGCCGCCCGTCCACGTACGCGTTGCGCCGCTCGTTGTCGACGGTGATGCCCCGGCCCGCCGGGCGGGCCGGTCGGGAGGCCGACGCGCCGGCCGGGCCGCCCGCCGGACCCACCGCGGTCGCGCCCGTGCCGGCCGGGTTCTCCGCCGGCACGAGCACCAGGTACCCGACCATCGGACGCCCGGCCGGGTCGCCGAACTGTGCGCCGTACTGGGCTAGGAGGGTCTGCGGCAGCGCGCCCTGCGGCAGCGCCGCGACGACGGACGCGCCCTCCGGCAGCGCCGCCAGCAGCGACTGCGGCGGCGCCGGAGGTGCCGCGGCCGGAGCGACCGCCGGGGTGGGCCGGGGCGGGAGCACGTGCGGCGGAACCGAACGCGCGGACCGGCCCTGGGAGTTGATGGCTCCTGACGGAACGGACGGAACAGGCGGAACGGGCTGAACGGGGTGGACCGAGCGGACCGCGCGCAGGTGCGGAGTCGCGGTGGGCAGGGGCAGGGTGGCCGTGGAAGAAGAAGACATGGTGTGCCGCTCATTTCGCGCGTGACGGACGGGGTGGAGTCGTCTGCGCGTCGACCGGGCTACTGCCTGGGCTGATCCGGACGGCGGGTCCGGGATCCGGAGTCCGGAATCAGCGGGCGGAGGACCGGGACGCGCTGGGCGAGCCCGGACACGTCTGATCGAACAGGTGCGGCTGCCTGGAGGGCCAGAACGGTTCCAGGTCAGCGCGACCGGATCGGCGGGAGCGGCCGCAGCGGCCGTCCGCTACTGCGTGGCCGACCGTGCGCGAGCGCCCGTTCGGCTGTCCGCTCGTCCGCCCGATCGACCGCCCGGACGGTGCGCCGCAGTGCGCGGCGGGGCACGTCCCGGCGGCGCGTGGGCGCCCGGCGGCTCCGGGGGCGGGGGTGGGGAAGGCGAGGTTCACAGGTGGTCTCTCCGCGGGGCGGGGCCGGATCGCCGGTCGCGGGCACGCCGGGTTCCGGTGTGCCGCTCCGGCCTGGTCGACGGGGTGACGGTGCGCCGGACGGAGCGGCCGGGGCCGCAAGCGGGGTCGGGCGTACCGGGGAGGGGCCGGCCGGTCAGCGACAACACGCGCTGCAGGTCAGCGCGTGGTCGATGTAGCGGCGGGCGGTGAGCACCGACGGGACCGGGGTGCGGACGGAGGCGGGCGCGGCCGCGGTGGTGTGCCGACCGACGGTCATCCTGCTGCCCTCCCCTGGATCCGTGCTCGGCGACGCGGGCTGCGGGCCGAAGGTGCGTGATCGAAGGGCCTGCTGCCGGACATGCGCCAGTACTCACACACGTCCGGGCTCCCCGACGGCACGGCCGGGCGGCCTTCGTCCACAGAGCCTTCCACGCCGGCCCGGTCTAGGCAACCTTCACCGCACGGGACGTCCGGGATGCGGACACCCACATGAGACGCCGAGCCGAGGAGACCCCTGCCGGAACGGGGAACAGCGGGCAGGGAGCGGACGAAGGGTCAGGCTCTGGAGGCCGCACGGCGCGGCCGGGTGGCGGCGTGCTCGACGAGGGCGACCAGCAGGTCCTTCCCGTCCTCGCGCAGCCGCGCGTCGCACAGCAGAACCGGGACGCCCGGGTCGAGGTCGAGTGCGTCCCGCACCTCCTCGGGCGAGAAGCGCTCCGTCCCGTCGAAGCAGTTCACCGCGACGACGAACGGGATGCCGCGCTGCTCGAAGAAGTCCACCGAGGGGAAGCAGTCGGCGAGGCGCCGGGTGTCCGCGAGCACCACGGCGCCGAGTGCTCCGCGCGCCAACTCGTCCCACACGAACCAGAAGCGGTCCTGCCCCGGCGTGCCGAACAGGTAGAGCGCCAGCCCGGGCCTCAGGTCGATCCGGCCGAAGTCCATCGCGACCGTGGTGGTGCGCTTGGCCTCCACGCCCGAGGTGTCGTCCACCGGGCGGCCGAGCTCGCTCAGCTCCTCCTCGGTGCGCAGCGGGCGGATCTCGCTGACCGCGCCGACCAGCGTGGTCTTGCCCGCGCCGAAGCCGCCCGCGACGAGGATCTTGACCGCGACGGCCGGACCGCCGCGCCAGCGCGGGTCGGTGGCGTCGGGCCCGGCGGCCGAACCGGCGCGGTGCCCGGCAGCGTTTCCGGTGTCGTGCCCGGCGTGGTACTCAGAGCGCACGGAGTCCATTGATCACGTCTCGCAGCAGGCGCTCGTCCGGCAGCTCGGCGAGCGGAACGGGTCGGGTGACGCTGATCAGTTCGGCGTCGTAGAGGTCGCCGAGCAGCACCCGGACGACGCTGACCGGCAGGTCGGTGTAGGAGCCGAGTTCGGCGACGGACAGCGGCTCGCGGCGGCACCAGGCCAGGATGGTCTGGTGCTCCGGGTCGAGCACGTGCGCGGGCACGGCCCCCGCGTCCGGTCCGGGCTCGGCGGCGGTGATCAGCGAGATGAGGTCGAACAGGCCGTCCTCGACCGGGCGGGTGCGGCCGCGGGTCATCGAGTACAACCGCACCACCGGGCCGGCGTCGTCGTCGAACCAGCGGTCGTCGACCGGGGTGCGAGGCCGGAACAGGTCGACCTCGGGATCGTCCGCGGCCGTGCCGTCCACGGCCACGGCCGCGGCGTCCGCACTCGAAGCGTCCGCAGCCCCGGCGCCCGCAACCGCAGGCCCGGCCCCGTCCGTCGCGGCCACGGACTCGTCCCGCACCGCCACCGCCTCCGCCTCCGCGTTCGGATCCGCCATCGAACCGATCATCTCCCCGGCGGCAGCGCGGTTTCGGTGCGCGGCTCGGCGGCCATGTGCTCGCCGACCCGCTTGACCAGCAGGGCCATCTCGTAGGCGATCTGGCCGATGTCCGCCTCGGCCTCGCTCAGCACGGCCAGGCAGCTGCCGTCACCGGCCGCCGTGATGAACAGGAACGCCTCGTCGAGCTCGACCATGGTCTGGCGGACCCCACCGACCTTGAAGTGCCCTCCGGCACCCTTGGCGAGGCTGTGGAAGCCGGCCGCGACGGCGGCGAGGTGCTCGGCGTCCTCGCGCTCGAGACCACGGGAGGCGCCGGTGGCCAGGCCGTCGCTGGAGAGGATCACCGCGTGCCGCAGGGCCGCGACGCGTCCCACCAGGTCGTCCAGGAGCCAGTTGAGGTCTCCGGACGGCTGCGTCGAGATGGTCATGAATCAGTTCCTTCCGCTGGAGCGGGTGTTACGGGTGGTGCTGGTCGTGCTGGTCGCGCTGGTGGTGTCTGCGCGTCCGTCCCGGGTGCGCCGGAACCGGAAGAACCGGAGAAATCGGAGGAACCGGACGGGTCGGAGAAACCGGAGGAGCCCGAAGCGCCGGCCGGCGGTACCAGGCGGACCGGCGGGCCCGCCGGGAAGCGCCGGGCGAGCGGTGCCCGGCTGCCGTCGGGCGGCGCGGGGAGGGCCGCCGGGGCGGGCGCCGGGCTGATCGCCCGCCGGGAGGTGTCCGGCGGCCGCCAGACCGGGACGGACGCGGCGGCGGGCCGGCCTTCGGGCGTCGGCGACGGGCTCGTCGGGCCCGACGGCGACGCAGCCGACGACGGGCCGGTGGCTCCGCGGCCCCGGGTGAACCCACGCTGGAACGACGCGAACGTGGCCCGCGCCTCCTCCGGCGACCGCTCCCGCACGCGTTCGGCCTCTCTGGCAGCCCGCTCGGCCTCCTGTGCCGCCCGGACGACCGGGTCCTCCGACGGTCGCGCGTCCTCGGCGCTCGCGACGCGGAGACGTTCCTTCATCTGCTGCTTGAGCTGGGGCGCGAGGTTCGCTTGCCGGACCCGCCGGGGCAGGCCGCCCGGGGTCCGCGCACCAGCGGCCGGCTGCTCCCCCAGGGCCGGCGGGGCCGGCGAAGGCGCCAGGGCATCCAGGTCCACCGGAACCGCCGGAACCGCATCACCGACCGCCACGTCCGCGGGCTCCGCAGCCGCCGCCGCGCCCACGGCGGGCACGACCTCCGCCCGGCGGTGGCGCCCGCCGCCCTCCGCGCCCGGCGGCGGGACGAGCACCGGCCCGCCCTTCGTCCGCGACGCACGCCGCGGCAGCCCGCCCGGCGTCCGGGCCGGTTCGGCCGCGGACGGCCGCGGCCCGCCGGTGACGCGGTGCTTCCCGCCCGTGGAGCCCCTTGCGGAGCTCGCAGCGGCACTCGGCGCACCGTCGCCGGGAGCCGAAGCGGGCACCATCGAGGACACCTCAGAGGACGCCGCCGCCGGGGCCGCGCCTCCCGGCACCGCCACGAGGTCCCGCTGGCCGCGCCGGGCCGTCGCCACCGGACGCCGCCCCGCCTGCGAGGGCTCGGCCGGCCCGTCCGGCGCCTCCGCGAGCAGCTCGCGCGGCACGAGCACGACGGCCGTCGTCCCGCCGTACGGCGAGGGCCTCAGATGCACCCGGATGCCGTGCCGCCGGGCCAGCCGGCTGACCACGAACAGGCCCAGCCGGTCGGTGTCGGCGAGGTCGAACTCCTGCTCCACGGCGAGGCGTTCGTTGATCTCCGCGAGCGCCGGCCCGCTCAGCCCGAGCCCGCGGTCGTCGATCTCCAGCGCGAAGCCGTGCGCCACGACCTCGCCCTGAACGGTGACCTGGGTGTTCGGCGGGGAGAACACCGCGGCGTTCTCGACGAGTTCGGCGACCAGGTGGGTCACGTCGGCGACGGCGCTGCCGAGCAGTCCGGTGCCGGGGAACGGCCGGACGGTCACGCGGGCGTAGTCCTCGACCTCGCCGACCGCCGCGCGCACGACGTCCACCATCCGCACCGGCTTGCGCCAGGCGCGCCCCGGCGAGCCCCCGGCGAGGATGATCAGGCCCTCGGCGTGACGGCGCATGCGGGTGGTGAGGTGGTCGACCTTGAACAGGTCCTCCAGCTCCGCCGGGTCCTCGGTGCGGCGCTCCATGGTGTCCAGCAGGGTCAACTGGCGGTGCAGCAGCACCTGGCTGCGCCGGGCGAGGTTCACGAAGACGGCCGAGACGCCGCGGCGCAGGTCGGCCTGCTCGACGGCGGCCTCGACGGCGGCCCGCTGCACGGCGTTGAACGCCTGGCCGACCTGGCCGATCTCGGCCTGCCCGAACCGCAGATCCGGTGCCTCGGCGGCGACGTCCACGGCCTCGCCGCGGCGCAGCCGCCGCATGACGGCGGGCAGGCGGGTGGTGGCGAGCTCGTTGGCGGCGTTGCGCAGGCCGATCAGCTCGCGGGCGAGGCCGCGGCCGATCCGGAAGGAGATGAGCACCGTCAGCACGATGGCGACCAGGCCGGCCGCGCCGGCGATGCCGCCGCGCCACAGGAGGCCGGTCGCATACGACCGTTCGCGCTCGGCGATGCCGTCGGCGATGCGGGAGTTGACGGCGGCGAGGTCGCCGAGGGCACGGTCGGCCGTCTCCCGCCAGGAGTCGCCGTTGATGGCCTGTGCGACGTTGGCGGGGCCGCCGGCGCCGACGAAGTCCGCCTCGGCGCGCACCAGCGCGGCCCACGCGTCGCCGCCGCGCAGGGCGATGTAGTCGGCCTGGTCGGCGGGTTCGAGCTCGGCGATGTAGACGGTGTACAGCGCCTGCTGGTTGTGCAGGGCGTCCAGCGCGGTCTGGTACTGCTCGGCGGTGGGCCGGGCGGTGCCGCGAAGGCCCTCCATCGCCGCGTCCTCCTGGGCCAGGTACTCGCGGGCGCGCACGAGCTCGATCAGGATCGTTCCCTGGCGCGGGAGTTGGCCGCTCTGCTGGGCGACGAAGGCGGAACGGAAGCCGAACACCGGCTTGATCAGGTCGCTGTACTGGTCGAGCGCGAACTCCCAGTTGAGCGCCGAGCGGCCCACCTGGGCGCGCAGCGGGCCCATCTGGTCTGCGGCCGCGAGGATCTGCAGCAGGCGCCCGCGCTGGGCGGTGGAGAGCCTGCCGCCGATGCCGTCCTTCTTGTCGCGCAGGACGCCGAGGTCGCGGTCGGTGTCGGCCTTGGCGCGGTCGTAGGCGTCGCGGGCCGCGCGCGAGCCCGGGTCGGCGAGGCGCTGGACGGCGGCGCGGCGCTCGTTCTGCAGGTCGGTGGCGTACTGGTCGGCAGGGGTGCCGAACTCCTTGTACGTACGGCTGAGCTCCAGCTGGCTCCAGACGTCTCCGGTGGTGGCGATGGTCGCGTACACCCACAGGGCGGTGAGCGCGACGATGGGCACCAGGAGCAGCGCGATGATCTTCGCGCGGATCGAGCTGCTACGCAGACGCATGGAGTCCTCGGTCGGGAAGTGCCAGGCGCGGAAGGGGGAGGGTGGGCGGAGCGGGACGAGCACACGGGCGGTGGGGAGCCCGGTTCGGGGGTCGGGTACGGATCGGGCCTGGCCGGGGGCCCGGCCGCGGGTCTGCGAGAGCCTACTACGCCCTGACCACTCGTTCGAGGGCCGAAATCCTTCTCGTCTTCACTTGCCCCGCACACGTCAGGACGGCGGCGGCCCCCGGCTCCCGGGCACGACCCTCGGCCGCACCCGCGTACGACGCTCTCCGTACGGACGTACGGCACTTTCCGTAGGCCCTTGTGCCGATCTCGTCGCGTCACCGACACAACCCTGGGCAGTCGCGGGACGATCCGATAGTTTCGGCTCCACGGCAGCCGCGAGCGGGACGCGAGCGAGCACGGGAAGACGCGAACCGGGGAGGAACGTGCGCGAGTTCACCACCCCGGCCCTGGCCGCGCCCGAGGCCGCCGGAGGGCTCGCCGACTCGCTCTACGACACCGCCGAACGCACCCCCGCCCTCCCTCAGCTGGCCCTGCGCACCGCCGACGGCGCGTGGCGGGACGTCACCGCCCGCGAGTTCCGCGACGAGGTCCTCGCCCTCGCCAAGGGCCTGCTCACCCGGGGCGTGCGCTACGGCGACCGGGTCGCCCTGATGTCCCGCACCCGCTACGAGTGGACGCTCTTCGACTACGCGCTCTGGTCGATCGGCGCGATCACCGTCCCCGTCTACCCCACCGCCGCACCCGAGCAGGTGCGCTGGATCCTCGCCGAGACCCAGTCGGTCGCCTGCCTGGTCGAGGACGAGGACGCCGCGATGACCGTCGGCGCCGTCTGCGACGCCCTGCCCGACCTCAGTGGCATCTGGCAGCTCGACCGCGACTGCGTCGGCGCGATCACCGAGGACGGGCTCGGCGTGCCCGACGCCCTCGTGCACCGCCAGCGCCTCGGCGTCGCCGCCTCGAACATCGCCACCGTCGTCTACACCTCCGGCACCACCGGACGCCCCAAGGGCTGCCTGATCACCCACGCCAACCTGGCCGCCGAGGCCGACGCCCTGCTCGGCGGCTGGAGCGACGTCTTCCAGGACCCCTCCGGCGGCCAGCCCTCCACCCTGCTCTTCCTGCCGCTCGCGCACGTCTACGGGCGGGCCGTGCAGGTCGCGGCGATGCGCGGCGGCTTCCGGATCGGCCACGTCCCCGAGGTCTCCACCGACGCCCTGCTGCCCGCCCTGGCCTCCTTCCGGCCCACCTTCCTGCACGCCGTCCCGTACGTCTTCGAGAAGATCTTCCAGCAGGCCCGGCGCACCGCAGAGGACGCCGGACGCGGCGAACTCTTCGAGCAGGCACGGCAGGTGGCCGTCGACTGGGCGGCCGCCAGGGAGCAGAGGCTCTTCGGCCGCGGCCCCGGACCGAGCCCCCGGCTGCGGCTGCGCCACCTCGCCTACGAACAGACGCTCTACCCGCGGCTGCGCGCCGTCCTCGGCGGCAGGACGCGCAGCATCGTGTGCGGCGGCTCGTCGCTGCGCCGCGAACTCGCGCTCTTCTTCGCCGGCGCCGGCTTCCAGCTGTACGAGGGCTACGGGCTGACCGAGACCTCCGCCGCGATCACCGCCAACCCGACCGGGCGGCAGAAGCTCGGCACGGTCGGCCGGCCGATCCCCGGCGCCTCGGTGGCGATCGCGGACGACGGCGAGGTGTGGGTGCGCGGCGGGTCCGTGTTCGGCGGGTACCTCAACCACCCGCGCTGCACCGCGGAGTCGCTGCACGACGGCTGGTTCGCCACCGGGGACCTCGGTCACCTCGACGAGGACGGGTACCTCACCATCACCGGCCGCAAGAAGGACCTGATCGTCACCAGCAGCGGCAAGAACCTCGCCCCCGCCGCCCTGGAGGAACGGGTGTCCGCGCACCCGCTCGTCTCCCAGTGCCTGGTGGTCGGCGACGACCGCCCGTACATCGCCGCGCTGATCACGCTCGACCCGGCCGCCCTGGCACACTGGCTGCGCACGAACGGACGGGAGCAGCTGGACCCGTGGGCGGTGCTCGCGGACGAGCAGCTGCACGCCGAGATCCAGCGCGCGGTGGCGGCGGCGAACACGGCGGTTTCGCGGGCCGAGTCGATCCGCGCGTTCCGGCTGCTGCCACGGGAGTTCAGCCTGGAACAGGGGCTGCTCACGCCGTCGCTGAAGCTGCGGCGGGCGGCGATCGCGGAGCACTACGCGGCGGACATCGAGGAGCTGTACGTCCCTTGACGTACTGTCTTGTCCGGTTTGCCAGGCCGTAGTTGCCGGGGTCGGGTCGTAGTTGACGGAGGGCGGCCGGCGGAGCCGTTCGGCGGGATTCCCTTGACGGACCGATTGGTCCAGTCCATTGTTTCTCCTCGGTCCGAGTGCGGCGCACCACCTCCCGCTCCCGCCCCTCGGGGAGCGCCCCGGTACGACGGTTCCAGCTTTCGACGGCTCGGCGTTTCGACGGCTCACCGCTTCCGTCACGCCCTCCCCACGGGCGTGCATCCCCCACACCCAGGAGTCTTCACATGCCCCTGTCCACGCGCCTGTCCGCACTGGCGGCGTCCGTGGCGCTCGTCACCGCCGCTGCCCCCATGGCGACGGCCGCGCCCTCCGCCACCGGTTCCTCTGCAGCGGCCGCCGCCCCCATCGTCAACCTCGTCACCAACCCGGGCTTCGAGCTGCCCGCGCCCAACCTGTCCGACTGGGGCGCCGTCGCCGGCTGGAACTGCACGGGCGGCCCGGCCGAAGCGGCCATCACCACCAGCGCCCCGCACACGGGCACCTCCACGCTGACCGTCACGCCGGCGAACGCGGACTCCACCGGCGAGTGCGCGCAGACCGTCTCCGTCCAGCCCAACACCACGTACACGGCCTCCGCCTGGGTGCGCGGCAGCTTCGTCCACCTGGGCGCCACCGGCACCGGCCACGACGTCGCCCCCGCCTGGACGGAGACCACCGGCGGCGGCTGGCAGCAGCTCACCACCCGGTTCACGACCGGCCCGGACGCGCGCAGCATCCGGCTCTACGTCCACGGCTGGTACCAAGAGGGCCCGTTCTCGGTCGACGACGTGCACGTCGACGGCCCGGCACCCGCCCCGGCCACGCCCCTCGGGTCGCTGCCCACCACCGACAAGGTGGTCTTCTTCACCGTCGACGACGGCTGGACACGCACCCCCGAGGCGGAGAAGTTCATCGCCGACAACCACCTGCCGATCACCGCCTTCCCGCTGCCGATGCCCGCCGGCGCCGACCCCGGCTTCTTCCAGCGCGTCACCGCCGTGCCCGGCTCCTCCATCCAGGACCACAGCGTCTCGCACACCGACCCCACCACGCTCACCCTCGCCCAGCAGCAGGTCGAGATCTGCGACGCCCGCGACGCGATGACCCGCACCTTCGGCACACCCCCCGCGGTCTTCCGCCCGCCCTACTTCGCCTGGAACGCCGACACCCTGCAGGCGGCGGCCAACTGCGGCATGCGCACCGTCCTCACCGCCGACGCCGACTTCAGCTGGGGCGCCTCCAACATCTGGCACCCCGGCTCCCTGCAACCCGGCGACGTCGTCCTGATGCACTGGACCGACACCCTCGCCACCGACCTCCCCCGCGCGCTCGCCGCCGCCCAGGCCGCAGGCCTCAAGCCCGCCGGACTGATCGGCTACCTGCACTGACCCATGGGAAGCGCGCCGCCGCCCCTCCCCGTGCCCGGCCCTTACCCGAAGAGGGCGCGCGGCGAGGGGCGGCGGCGCCTCGGCTCGGGTGCTGATCTTGCTCGTTGACAGGGCGACACGGCATCGCTCTAATGGAGGCGTGCAGCGCGGCGTCGGCCACAGAGCAGTGGGCCGGCCGACAGCCGAGCCGGCACCTCACTCCGAGGGACGATGCGCGATGAGTACTTTCTCCGCTCCCCTGATCTGACGTACGCGGCCACCCGTGGTGTCCGCGTACGCGTGTGCTTCGCGGCACTTGCGTGTGGCCCTGACTCCTTTACTCGTTCGGAGACTTCACCACACACGTATGCCTATTTCTTTCAACCAGAGTGTCATTGACGAGTTCCGCGCCAACGGTGGGGAGGTCGGCGGGCCGTTCGAGGGCGGCGACCTGCTGCTCCTCACCACCACCGGGGCCCGGTCGGGGCGGCCACACACCGTTCCGCTGGGGTACGTCCGGGAGGCGGGAGAGCTCGTCGTCGTCGCATCGGCGGGCGGGGCATCAAACGATCCGCAGTGGTACCGCAACCTGCTCGCCCATCCCGTCGTCCGAGTCGAGCTCGGCACGGAGGCGTTCGACGTGATCGCGGTGCCGGCGGAAGGGGCGCAGCGGGAACGGCTGTTCGCTGCCGCCGTGCGGGTCGCACCGGGGTACGGCGACTACCAGGCCCGTGCGGGGCGGGAGTTGCCGGTCGTCGTCCTGGAACGGCCCGAAACGCCCACACAGGAGGTGCGCAGCCTCGCCGACAAACTACTGGAGGTACACACCTGGCTGCGCGCGCAGCTGAGCTACGTCCGCGAGGAGGCGCAGGCGCACGTCGCGGGGCGGCGGGCGAGCCTCGGGCTCCAACTGCGGCAGCACTGCCTGGCGTTCTGTGAGGGGTTGACGCACCACCACCGCGGCGAGGAAGCGGCGATCTTCCCGGCGCTGGCGCGCAGCCATCCCGAACTTGCCGGGGCGCTGGACCTCTTGGGCGAGCAGCACCAGGCCATCGGACGGATCAAGGAGGAGCTGGTCGCCCTGCTGGCCGGAATCGAGGTGGAGGAGCCGGAGCGACTGCGGGTCGAGGTGGACCGGATGGCCGCCGAACTGGAGGCCCACCTCGCGCACGAGGAGGCCGAGCTGCTACCGGCGCTCGCCGGGATTCCGTTCCCGCCGATGCGCTGAGGGGCCGGGCGCCGCCGGTGGGGCGGGCGCTGGCGGGTTGCACGGGAGTGGCGGGGCCGGGCCAACGAACAGACGACAGATAACAGATTTCGAAATCTGTTATCTGTCATCTGTCACTTGCCAGCCGTTAGGCGTCTCCGGCCGGGCGCCGCCCTCCGGCCGTCAGGCGTCAGGCGTCACGACTGCGAGAAGACCGGCAGGTACCCGTAGGCCTGCCCCGAGGAGTTCGGGTGGTAGCTCTCGTCGATGGGCCACGTGGTGCTGTGGAGCCAGGTGTCCAGCGAGCCGCAGATCTCGTGCCCGCTGAAGACGTCCCGCACGTCGGCAAAGGTGAAGCCGGCGTTCGCGGCTCGCTTGGCGATGACGCCGTCGAGCACGTCGGCGGCCTCGTTGATGGCGGACCGCTTGGTGTCGCCGATGCCGAAGATGCAGCTGCCGCCGATCTCGTACAGGTGCGGGTACCCGAGGACCACGACGTGCGCGTGCGGCGCCTTGGCATGGATCGTCGAGTAGACCTGGTCGAGCTGGGCGGGCAGGGTGTTCCGGGCATAGGCCTCGCCGGCCGAGACCGAGCTGAGGCAGGAGCTCTCAGAGCCGAGCACACAGGTCTGCATGGTGCTGGCGAAGCCGGCGTCGTTGCCGCCGATGGTGATGCTGACCAGCGTGGTCGAGGAACTCAAGGCAGCGACCTGACCGTTGAGGACGTCTCCGGTTCTCGCGCCCGAGCAGGCGACGAAGCTGAAGGAGGACGGCGAGTTGGCACTCTGCCACAGGTACGGATAGGCGTTGGTGCTCCGCTTGCAGCTGCCGCTGTCGCCGAGGTAGTTCCCGGAGCCGACACCCGCGGAGTACGAGTCCCCGAGGGCGACGTAGTTGACGGCGTCCGCACTCGCGGACGTGGCTGCGAAGAACGTGGTGAGCGTGAGCAGGGCCGCTATCGCGGTGGCGGCCATGGCACGGGTGGGGCGCAGCATGAAACCTCCTGGCGTGATGTGGGTCACAGATTTGATACCAGGCGGTAGCAAGCTCGGGAAGCGGTCATGCCAAAGATATTGACGGTCCGTCTGACAACGTTGGAGTGAACGCCTCCTCACATAGCGCGTATTGGAGCTGCTCAGCGCCGGTGTGCGCGTGTACGCACCAGGCGGGCGCCGAGGAACGCGCTTTGGCCGGCCTTAAGCGCAGGCTTGAGTACAGGCTTGGGTGCAGGCTTGAGTGCAGGCTTGAGTCACGCGTCGAGCGGAGCCTTGAAAGGTACTCAGAGAGGTAATCAGAGAGATGCGCTGCGCGATGCCGCCGCCGGCGCGCTCAGCCGCACCCCGCCCACCGCGTATGGCAGGTGGCAGACGGCGAACCTCAGCGCCTCGAATAGACGGCGCCCGGGAAGACCTCGCAGCCCTCCAGTGGCAGTTCCTCGATCGTCTCGTTGGCGGCCGCGGGCACACCGAGCCACCGGACGGCGCACGCGACGGCCGCCCGCGCCTGACGCAGCCCGGCCTCGCCCCAGCCCAGCAGCTCGACCGCGAGCCCGGGCGCGACGAGCAGGCGCCGGTAGTGCCTGCCGGACGCCGGATCGGCCATGCTCGGGCCGACCGCCCGCAGCGCCGCGGCCATCCGCACCCGGGCACACTCGTTCCCGCCGTTCGCGGAGCCCACCCGGTCGTAGAGGTAACCGAGGTAGTACGGCTGCCCGATCACGGCCTGGGCCTCCTCGGCGGCCTCCCGGGCCAGGGCGGAGGCAGGGTCTCCGGCGTCCTCCGGTTCGAGCGAGCCGCCGGGCAGCGAGCAGATGCCGTCCCGGGGGTTGACCAGCGTCAGCACCCGGCCGTCGGGAGCGAAGAGCCACCCCCACGACTGCTTGACCGGCAGCCCCTCGGGCACCTGCTCGCCCGGCCGCCACGGCCACCCCGCGGAGGGACGCCGGCGCACTCTGCCGAGCAGCTCGGCGATCTCCGCGGTGTACTCGATCCTGCTCATGCGTCCCCCTTTCGGTGTCGGGCTCGGCCGGGACCGACGGGGCGCGGGGCGGACCTGCGGAGCGCGGTACGGGGCGGAGCGGCGGAAGCGGCGGCGTGGGGTGCCGCGCGCTCCCGCTGTTGATCTTCCCCGAAATCTTCCCCGAACAGGCGGTCGATGAACAGTCCCCAGCTCCGCTTGGTGGACGCGGAGGACGAAAATCCCTGGTCAGGCCAGCGGCTCACCTCCACCCCCGGCGTCGTCGTCCGGACGCTCCCCGACCCGGCCGTCCCCGGCCGAACCATCGCCGGGCGAACCGTTGGCCGGCGAGCTACCGCCGGCGGGCTTCGCTCCGCCCGCACCGCCACCGCCTGGCCCCTCCCGCGGTGCGGCGTGCCCGGGGAAGGGCGGCAGGGGGAAGCCGGGCCGCGGGAGCACCCCGGGCGGGAACGGCACGCCGCGCCCGACCGTGTCGGCCAGCTCGTCGAACACCTCGTGCGCGCTCATCGGCCGCAGCCGGCCGCGCAGCAGCGCCCAGCCCCGCACCGGCGGTCCCTCGGGCCCGGCCTCGCCGTGCAGCAGCAGCGCGCCGTCGCCCGCGACGGCCACGCCCGCCGCCAGCGTCACGCAGAACGCCTCCGTGTCCCGGCCGCCCGGGAAGAGCATGCCCGCCTCGACGCACAGCTCGGCCGCCACGGTGAGCTGCTCGCCGTCCTCCGGACCGTGGAAGCGCAGCGTCAGGAGGTGGAACCCCTCTCCCGCGCCCTCGGCCAGCGCCACGAACACCGTCGTGGCGTACTCCATGACCGCCACGAGGTGCCGCTGCCCCACGTCGTCGTCGCCGACCGCCCCGAGGAGGGCGGCGCAGGCGAAGGACATCCGCACCCTGGCCCGGTGGTCCTCCAGCAGCAGCGGGACCAGTTCGGCCAGCGGCTCCCCCGCGTAGAGGAAGGGTTCGCCGGCGAGCTCGGGGTCGCCCGCGTACGCGACCCGGGCGGCGGCCGTGGCGGGGTCGAGACCGAAGGCGTCGCAGTAGTCCGCGTAGTCCTCGGCCTCCATGACCCGCAGGTGCACCTCCAGCCCCTGGCGGCGCAGCCCCCGCAGCAGGTCCTCCGTCAGCCGCAGGTACTCCAGGTGGGTGAGGCCGCCGAACAGCCCGTGCCCGGCCAGCCCGGCGAAGTCCGCGGCCCTGACCGGAACCGCCAGGGCCACCGGCACCGGCGGCGGCGCCCCGCGCGCCAGGCCGCGCCGCCGCTTCCCCCGGGCCCCGGATCCACCACCGCCGGCCCCACCCCCCGGCGGACGCCCGCCACCGGCGCCGCCGGGGCCGGCGCCACCACGGCCCGGCGCGTTCGCCCGGGGCCCGCTCCAGCGAGGTCCGGCCGCGCTGGGCCCGTCCCCACCGGGGCGGTTCCACCGCGCCGCCGCCGGGCGCGCTCGCGACCGCCCGCGCGCCCTCCATGCACCACACGCTCCCGCGAGCGTCTCCGTGAGCGACCGCGAGCACCGCCCGCGGAGCATCCCCGACACCAGAACCCGCACCGACATGGCGTGCTCCTCTCCCCGAGCCACTCGACGTGCCTCCGGCCGGCCACCCCGGCCGGCCACGGACGCGACCGTCCGCGACGAGGAACATACACACCGTCACTGACAATCGGCCGTGCCCGACGGGTCACGCCGCCCCGGGGCGCCCGGGTCCACAGTTCGGGCCGGGATTGTCGGTACCGGAGGTTAGGGTCGGGGACCATGCGACTGCTGCATACCTCCGACTGGCACCTGGGGCGTTCGTTCCACCGGGAGAGCCTCCACGACGCCCAGCGCGCGTTCCTCGACCACCTGGTGGCGGTGGTCGAGGAGCAGCGCGTCGACGCCGTGCTGGTCGCCGGGGACGTGTACGACCGGGCGCTGCCCGGCCTGGAGGCGGTCGCGCTGTTCGACGACGTGCTGCACCGGCTGGCCGCGCTCGGCGTGCCGACGGTGTTCATCAGCGGCAACCACGACTCCGCGCGCCGGCTCGGCGTCGGTGCGGGGCTGATCGGGCGCGCCGGGATCCACCTGCGCACCGACCCGGGCGAGTGCGCCGACCCCGTGCTGCTGGCGGACGAGCACGGCCCGGTGGCCGTCTACGGGCTGCCCTACCTGGAGCCGACGCTCGTGCGCGAGGGCTTCGGTCTGGAGCGCGGCGGGCACGCGGCCGTGCTCGGCGCCGCTATGGACCGGGTCAGGGAGGACCTCGCCACCCGGCCGGCGGGCACGCGCGCGGTGGTCCTGGCGCACGCCTTCGTCACCGGCGGCACGCCGAGCGACAGCGAGCGCGACATCGCGGTCGGCGGCGTCGCGGCCGTGCCCGCCTCGGTCTTCGACGGCGTGCACTACGCCGCGCTCGGCCACCTGCACGGTTGCCAGACGCTCGCCCCGCACCTGCGCTACAGCGGCTCCCCGCTCGCCTACTCCTTCTCCGAGGCCAAGCAGCGCAAGACGATGTGGCTGGTCGACCTCGGCGCCGACGGTTCCATCACCGCCGAGCGCGTGGAATGCCCGCGGCCGCGCCCGCTGGCGACCCTTCGCGACACGCTCGACGCCCTGCTCACCGACGAGAGGTACGCGGAGCACGAGCAGTCGTGGGTGCAGGCCACCCTGACCGACGCGGCCCGCCCGAGCGAGCCGATGGAGCGCCTGCGCCGCCGCTTCCCGCACACCCTGCAACTGCTGTTCGACCCCGAGGAGACGCCGGCGGAGCCCTCCCGGTCGTACGCGGCCCGGGTCGGCGGGCGGGCCGACCTGGAGATCGCGGAGGGCTTCCTGCGGCACGTGCGCCCGGGCGCTGATCCGGACGAGGAGGAACTCGACTGGCTGCAGGCCGGGTTCGAGAGCGTGCGGGAGAGCGCCGAGCGGAAGGCGGACCTGCCCCGATGAGGCTGCACCGGCTGACCGTCACCGCCTTCGGCCCCTTCGCGGGCACCGAGACGGTGGACTTCGACGCGCTCGCCGCCGGCGGGCTGTTCCTCCTGCGTGGCTCGACCGGTGCGGGCAAGAGCAGCGTGCTGGACGCGGTCTGCTTCGCCCTGTACGGCGACGTGCCCGGCAGCCGTCGGGCCAACCGCCTGCGCAGCGACCACGCCGACCCGCACCGCCTCACCGAGGTCCGCCTGGAGCTGACCATCGGCGGGCGGCGGTTGCAGATCACCCGGCTCCCGGAGCAGCGGCGACCGAAGAAGATCGGCACCGGCACGACCGTCGAGCGAGCGCAGACCCTCCTGCGCGAATGGGCGGCGGACACCGGCGACGGCACCCCGGGCTGGCGGGCGCTCAGCAAGTCGCACCAGGAGGCCGGCGAGGAGATCCACCGGCTCGTCGGCATGAACCGCGACCAGTTCTGCCAGGTCGTCCTGCTGCCGCAGGGCGACTTCGCGCGTTTTCTCAGGGCGGATTCGGAGGAGCGCGGCAAGCTGCTGCGGCGGCTGTTCGACACCGATCGGTTCCAGCACGTCGAGGCGTGGCTGGCGGAGCAGCGGCGCTCCCAGGAGGCGGCCGTCCAGGCCGGCCGACGCCGGCTGCGCGACCTCGTGAGCAAGGCCGAGCAGGCGGCGGGGCCCACCGCCGAGCCGATCGAGGACTGGGTGCCCGCCGACGACGACCGCGCCGACCTCACGGCGGGCGTGCTCGGGTGGGCGGCGATCCTGCGCGCCGGGGCGGCCGAACAGCAGGCCGTCGCGGACGCCGCCCTCGCGGGCGCCGAAGCGGCTCACTTGGAGGCCCAGCGCGCGCGGGAGGCGGCCGAGGAGCTGTCCGGGCGCCAGCAGCGCCACCGGCAGGCCCGCCAACGGGCCGAGCGGCTCGCCGGGTCCGAGCCGGAGGCGGCACGCGACCGGCAGCGGCTGGCGGCGGCGCAGGCGGCCGTCGGCGTGGAGTCGGCCCTGCGCCTGCGCGAGCACGCCGCCGAGGCGCACGGCCGCGCGCAGGACGCCGAGCGCAGGCACCGGGCCGCGCTGGCCGGAGACCTCCGCGAACCCGCGGCCACGGGAATCGGCGAGGCCGACGCCGCTGAACTGGCAGACATCGAAAGGCGGTTGCGGGCCGAGGTGGTCCGTCTGGAGGCCGCCCGGGCCGACGAGCGGCACTGCGTCGAACTCGCCCGCGAGCAGCGGGCCGCCGACGAGGAACGGCTCCGCGCCGAGGACCTCGCCGAGGAGGCCGAGGACTGGCTGGCCGACTTCGAGGACCGGCTGGTCCGCCTCCAGGAGGAACGGACGGCGGCCCGCGAGGCCGGCGCCCGCGTCGAACAACTGGACGGAAGGCGCGTCGAGTTGGCCGCCCGATTGCAGGCGGCCCGGGAACGCGACGACCTACGGGCCGAGATCTCCGCGGCCGAACCACACGCGCACGCGCTGCGCGTTGCCGCCCTGGACGCCCGCGAGTACAGCCAGGACCTACGCGAGCGCCGACTCGTCGGCATGGCCGCCGAGTTGGCCGATCAGCTGCGGGCCGGCGAGGCCTGCCGGGTCTGCGGCTCGGCCGAGCACCCGGCACCCGCCCTGGCCGCTCCCGGCGAGCGCGTCAGCGCGGCCGACGAGGACCGGGCCCGCGCCGCCCAGAGCGCCGCCGAGCAGGCCGCGACCGACGCCGACCAGGCGCTCACCGCGCTGCGGGTCCGCGAGGCGACGGCCGCCGGAGCCGCCGGACCGGACGACGCCCGAACCCTCGCCGACGCCCTCGCCACGCTGGACCGCGAACACCACGAGGCGCTGCGGGCCGCCGAGGCGCTCGGCCGGGTCGAGCGGGAGATCGGCCGGCTCACCGACGACCGCGCCCGCCGCCTCGACGAACTGCGCGAGGCCCGCGAGCGCGGCGCCGTCCTCACCGACCGCCTCCAGGTCCTCGGCACCGAACAGCGGGAGCTCGCCGCCCGGGTGGCCGCCGCCCGGGGCGAGGCCGCCTCCGTCGCCGAGCGGGCCGCGGCCCTCGCCCGGCTCGCCGACGGCATCGCGGCAGCGGTCACCGCGGTCCGCGCCCGCGCGGAGGCGGCGGCCCGGCTGGCCGACGCCGAGGACGAACTCACCAAGGCCGCCGCCGCGGCCGGATTCCCCAGCGCCGACGACGCGCTCGCCGTCCTGCTCCCCCGCGGACAGCGTGAGCAGTTGGAGGCCCGGCTGGACCGGCACCGCGCCGAACTCGCCTCCGTCGAAGGGGAACTCGCGCTGCCCGAGCTCGCCGCGGCCGCAGAGCGCCCGGACGCCGACCTGCCCGCCGCCCAGGCCGCGCTCGACGCCGCCACCACACGACTGCGCCACGCCCACGCCGCCCAGGCCGCGGCCGGCGAGCGCCGCACGGCGCTGGCCGCCATCGGCGCGCAAGCCGCCGCCTTGGCGGAGGAGCTGGCGCCTGCGCTGGTTCGATTCGAGCGGATCAACCGGCTCGCCGCGCTCGCCGCCGGCACCTCCACCGAGAACCGGCTGCGGATGCGCCTGGAGTCGTACGTCCTGGCGGCCCGGCTGGAGCAGGTCGCGGCGGCCGCGAGCGACCGGCTCGTCAGGATGTCCGGGGGCCGCTACACCCTCGTCCACAGCGACGACCGCGGCACCGGCAACAAGCGCTCGGGGCTCGCCCTGCGCGTCGTAGACGCCTGGACCGGCACCGAGCGCGACACCGCGACCCTCTCCGGCGGCGAGAGCTTCTTCGCCTCGCTCGCCCTCGCCCTCGGCCTCGCCGACGTCGTCACCGACGAGGCGGGCGGCATGCCGCTGGACACCCTCTTCATCGACGAGGGCTTCGGCACGCTGGACGAGCAGACGCTGGAGGAGGTCATGGACGTGCTCGACGGGCTGCGCGAACGCGACCGGGCCGTCGGCATCGTCAGCCACGTCGCCGACCTGCGCACCCGCATCCCGGCCCAGCTGCTGGTCCACAAGGGGCGGCACGGATCGACTCTCGCTCTGGCCGGGCGGGAGGACGCCTGAGACTCGCCCGGACGGGGCGGCCTCAGCCCGAGCAGGCGATCCGCTGAGCCTGCTGCCAGGAGCAGACCGGGCAGAGCGTGGTGCCCGGGTGGTCGGCGGGAAACTCGGTCGGCTCGCCGCACAGGACGCAGTCGGCGAGCGGACCCGTCAGCGCCGGGTCGTGCACCAGGGCGGCCTCGGCACCTTCGGCAGGGGCCAGCGCGCAGACGGCCGTCTCCTCGTTCGTCTCCGTATCGCTCATGCCGCCTTCCTACTCCTCGCTCCCGGTGTGCGGCAAGGCGGGGGGCTGACGGACGACAGATAACAGATGACAGATTTCAACATCTGTTATCTGTCATCTGTCTGCGCCACTCGCCCCCTGCCCCACCGAGCCCCACCCCACCCCGCCGCCTTCGCCCCGGGCGCCCCCGCTACGGTGGCCCCATGGGCCGAGTTCTCCACCAGCGCCTCACCACCGCCCGTGCCGCCGCACTGACGTATCCCGAGGTCGGGGCCACCCGGGGCGGGCCGCTTCCCCGCGGGTACGCGCACCTGCGGCGGCGCGTGCACCTGGGCCACGGGCCCGACGTGCTGGAGCGGGCCGGCCGGTACGTCCTCGGCTGGGGCAGCCAACTGGGCACCGGCTTCGCCGTCCACCCGCACGCGCCCGCCACCGAGGGGGCCACGGTCCTGCTGCGGATCGCCCTGCCCGGCAGCCGGTGGCCGCGCCTCGTGATCCCCTGCCGCGTGGTGTGGACGGTGGACGAGCCGGACCGGATCGGCTTCGCCTACGGCACGCTACCCGGCCACCCCGAGCGCGGCGAGGAGTCGTTCCTGGTGTCGATGGACACCGACGGCGAGGTGTGGTTCGAGGTGGCCGCCTTCTCCCGGCTCGCCGCCTGGTACGCCCGCCTGGGCCGTCCGGTCGCGGCACTGTGCCAGTACCTGGCCATCGAACGTTACCTCGCCGCCGTCGCGTCCCGCGTCTGACGTCCGCTCAGCCGCCCAGGAAGGACAGCCGCACGGTCCGGCGCGGGTTGTCCCCGTTCGTGTCGACCAGGACGACGGACTGCCAGACTCCGAGGGCGAGTTGACCGCCGATCACCGGCAGGGTCGCGTGCGGGGCGACCAGTCCGGGCACGACGTGGTCGCGCCCGTGACCCGCGCTGCCGTGGCGGTGGCGCCAGCGGTCGTCGGCGGGGAGCAGGTCGCGCAGGGTGGCAAGGAGGTCGTCGTCGCTGCCGGAACCGGTCTCGAGGACGGCGATGCCGGCGGTGGCGTGCGGGACGAAGACGTTGAGCAGGCCGTCTCGGCCGGCGGCCCGCTCGGTGAGGAACGCGGCGCAGCGGTCGGTGATGTCGAGCGCGACCTCGCGGCTGCCGGTGGTGATCTCGAAGGTGGTGGTCTGGAAGAGGCTGGTGGGGTGGGAGTGGATGTTGTCCGCCATGGGCGCCATCCTGCCGGAAGCCGTCGGCCGGTTCGCGCAAGCGCCGCTGGAACCAGCACCAATCGGTCAAGGAACCTTCGGCCCACCGACACTCCACCGTCGGCCCGGACCCGTCCGGGTACGACGAAGACCCGACGGTCCTCGTGGTCCGCCGGGCCGGGTGCCGGGGTGCGGGTCGGGCCGGAGGCCGTGAGGCCTCGGGTCCTAGCCGCGACCGCCGAACAGGCTCCGCCGCAGCCGGCGCAGGGGCGCCAGCAGCGACACCCGTACGTGGCGGCGCGGCGACGCCGGGGCGCCGGCGCCGCGCGGCGTCAGCTCCCTTATCAGCCCGAGCGCCTCGGCGGTGTCCACCGCCGGGACGGCGGGCGCGCCGAGCACGGCCAGGTGTCGTTCGATCCGGCGGCCGGTCGCGCCGACACCACACTGGATCGCCGGCACACGGGGCCGAGTCCGCACTTGCATGTGTTCCATCAGTTTTCCCACCCCTACGAGGCGCCAGGGCCGTGAGGCGAAGACTATCCGTGACGGACGGCCTTCGCGCAACCGTCCTTGGTGTTGTGCCACCGTATCGTGCGGCGTCAACTGACGATGCACCAGGGGCCACCCGGACCGGTCACGACTAGGCATCAATGATGGGTGCACGACCGGCCCTCCGTCAGCGGTTTTCGGAGGTACGGACCCGGCGCCCGATCACGAGGCACGCGCCCGGCGCACGGGATCATCGGGAGTGCCCGGTCGCGCGGCCGGTATATAGGGGTCGCGCGGGGAGGGCGGAGGGTCGGTACGCGGCCGGCGAAGCACAGGACAGGGGCAGGGCGGGGAGAGGACAAGGACAGGGCAGGGGCAGGGGCCGCCCCCGAGGACGGACCACCGGCACCATGGGTATCACCCCACCGGAGCGATCACCGAATTGGATCATTCATGAAGTGAACACATTCGAGGGATTGACTCCGGCGTAACCTCCAAGCAATATCTCCTTCTACGCGCAGGGCTCGCACGTTGCCCAACTGCGTGTTCGAATGATGAAGGACTCCGGCTCCCCCGAGCCACTGCCCGGCCGCCTCGACGCTGCGGCGGCCAGGCTCGGACGGGTGCCCGGACCGGCGGTCGGCCGTAGAGGGTCGGCCGGGCCGCCACCAGGCTGCCGGTGCCGCCCCCCACCAGGGCCCGGCACCGGCGGCTCCGGGTTCAGGACCAGTCACCCGGGCACCCACGTCCGCCGCGAGCCCGGGATCACCCCTCGCCCCCGGCTGATGCCCAGCTCAGAGGTCACGTCCGGGCGGTCGGTAGACTCGGCCAGCGTGTCACTCCTCCTCAGCATCGTGCTCCCGGTCCACGGCGTGGAGCGGTTCCTGCCGCGCTGCCTCGACTCGATCCTCGGCGACACCCCCGCCGCCGAGTCGCGCTTCGAGGTGATCGCGGTCGACGACCTCTCCCCCGACGGCTGCGGCGCGATCCTGGACGAGTACGCCGCCCGCGATCCGCGGCTGCGGGTCCTGCACCTCACCGAGAACCAGGGCCTCGGCGGCGCCCGCGCGGCCGCCCTGCCGCTCGTGCGCGGCGCGTACGTCTGGTTCGTCGACAGCGACGACTGGCTGCCGGAGCGGACCGTCAGCGTGGTCCTGGACGAGCTGCGCCACGAGGGCCGCCAGGCCGTCCCCGCCGACGTGCTGATCACCGACTTCACCCACGTCTACCCGGACGGCGCGACCGAGCCCAACCCGTGGCGCCACGTCCTGCTCGGGTCCCCTCTCGTGGAGGGCTGCACGCTCGCCGAGCACCCGGCGCTGTTCCAGACGGTGATGTCGGTGTGGAACAAGGTCTTCCGCCGCGCGTACCTGGAAGGCCTCGGCGTCGCGTTCGGGCGCGGCTACTACGAGGACATCTCGGTCACCTACCCGGCGCTGCTCGCCGCCGAGCGGCTGCGCTACGTGGACCGTCCCTGCTACGTCTACCGCCGCAACCGGGACGGCGCGATCACCGCGACCGCCTCCCCCAAGCACGCCGACGTGTTCGCCCAGTACGACGCGATCTTCGCCTTCCTGGACCGCCCGGACCGCCCGGGCCGGCCCGTCCCGGCGTCGCTGCGCACGCTGGTCTTCGACCGGACCGTCCGCCAGGCGCTCAACGTCTACGACACCCCGGGGCTCGTGCCGGTCGAGCGGCGCAAGGACTTCTTCCACAGCATCTCCCGGCACTTCGCCCACCACCGGCCGGACGGCTACCAGTTCCCCGGCGGCGCGCGCGGCGTGCAGTACCGGCTGGCGGCGCGCGGCGCGCGGATCGCGTACGCGGAACTGCGCCGCACCGGGCGGCTGCCGCGCGAACTCAGGCGCGGTGCGCGGGCGGTGGCGCCTGCGGTGCGCAAGGGGGTGCGCAGCGGAGCCCGGTTCACCGCGTACAACGCGTTCCGCCGGCTGCCGCTGGACGACAACCTCGCGGTCTACGCGGCGTACTGGCACCGGGGTTACGCGTGCAGCCCGGCCGCGATCTACGAGAAGGCGAAGGAGCTCGTCCCGGAGATCCGGGGCGTGTGGGTCGTGGAGAACCGCACGCAGGCCGCGGCCATGCCGGCCGGGGTGCCGTACGTGATCGTCAACACCCCCGCCTACCTGAAGGTGATGGCGACCGCCCGGTACTTCGTCAACAACGTCAACTTCCCGCACACGATGGCCAAGCGGCCGGGCACGGTGCACGTCCAGACCCAGCACGGCACCCCGCTGAAGGCGATGGGCATGGACCTGCGAGACCGTCCCGAGGCCGCCGACGGCATGGACTTCGACCGGCTCCAGGAGGCCGTCGACCGCTGGGACTTCCTGGTCTCCTCCAACCCCCACACCAGCGAGCACTTCGCCCGCGCCTTCCCCGGCCGCTACGAGATGCTCGACACCGGCTACCCGCGCAACGACCGCCTGGCCAACGCCACCCCGGACGAGGTGCGCGCGATGCGCGAGAGGATCGGCCTGCGTCCGGGCCGCACGGCGGTGCTCTACGCGCCGACGCACCGCGAGGGCCAGGGCGGCTACGTACCGCTGCTGGACGTGAAGGACCTGGCCCGGCGGCTCGGCCCCTCGTACACGCTGCTCGTGCGCACGCACTACTTCCACACCACCGGCCCGGGGGACCTGGTCACGGGCGAGGACGCGGCGGAGATCGTGGACGTCTCGGCGCACCCGTCCGTCGAGGACCTCTACCTCGCGGCGGACGTGCTGGTGACGGACTACTCGTCGATGATGTTCGACTACGCCGTGCTGGACCGGCCGATCGTCGTGTTCGCGCCGGACTGGGACGAGTACCGGCGGGTGCGCGGGGTGTACTTCGACCTGTTCGCGGAGCCGCCGGGCGCGGTCACGGTGGAGGCGGAGGGGCTGGCGGCGGCGCTGCTCGCCGGCGACGCGGATCCGGCGGCGCGGGCGCGGTTCCGGGCGAAGTTCTGCCCGTGGGACGACGGCGGGGCGGCGGAGCGGGTGGTGCGCCGGGTGTTCCCGGTCTCGGGCTGACGACGAAACGACTGACAGCTGACAGATAACAGATTTCGAAATCTGTTATCTGTCAGCTGTCAGTCGCCAGACGATCGGGACCGGTGCCGCCGGTACGGCGACCGGCCCCGTCACGGCGGGCTCAGCCCCGGCGGGCGGCCAGGAACTCGTCGAAGGTCAGGTAGCCCTGGTGGTGGGTGTCCATGGCGTGGATGAGCGCCTCGGCCATCGACAGCGTCACGTCGTGGTCGCCCATCTCGTTCGCGACCAGCGCGTACTCGGCCGGAGTGATCTTGCCGTCGCCGTTCTTGTCGAAACGGTCGAAGAGCGCCTTGATCTCCTCGGTGCTCTGCATGGTTGCCCTCCTGGGAACTACGGGTTGTGCGGTGTTCGGACGGGCGTACCCTACCCGGCCCCGGCGCACCGCCCGTGGCGCGGGCCACGCCCTGCGGGAGTGGACGGGCGGCGGGGCCGGTGGCGTAGTCTGCGGAACCGATACCGGCCCGGGCTCCTCCCGGGCGCTCGTTCGTCCAGGGAGGGACCATGCTCGATCTCGTCACCAGGCTGGTGCTGAAACCCGTCTCGCGCGGCATCTGGCGGCCGGTCATCGAAGGTGTCGAGAACGTGCCGCGCAAGGGCGGGGTCATCCTGGCCAGCAACCACCTGTCGTTCATCGACAGCGTGGTGATCCCGCTGACCGCCCCGCGCCGGGTCCACTTCCTCGCCAAGGCCGAGTACTTCACCGCCCCGGGGTTCAAGGGCCGCCTCTCCAAGGGCTTCTTCGAGGCGATCGGCGCCGTGCCGGTCGAGCGGGGCACCTACCGCTCCGCCCAGGCCTCCCTGGAGTCGGCGCTGGAGATCCTGGAGGACGGCAAGGCCTTCGGCATCTACCCCGAGGGCACCCGCTCGCTCGACGGCCGCCTCTACCGCGGCAAGACGGGCGTCGCGTGGCTCGCACTGACGGCGGGCGTGCCGGTCGTGCCGGTGGCGCTGGAGGGGCCGGAGCAGATCCTGCCGGTGGGCAAGCGGGTGCCGCGCCTCAAGAAGGTGACCGTCCGCTTCGGCGAGCCGCTGCACTTCGACGAGCTGCACGGGCAGGCGCGCTCGGCCAGGGCCCGCCGCCAGGTCACCGACGAGGTGATGGCGGCGATCCAGCGGCTGTCCGGCCAGGAGGTCGCGGAGGGCTACAACGAGGCGCCGAAGGCGGCGTAGCGGCGACCGCTGGGTCCCCCGGCCCCGGACCGGCCCGTCAGAAGCGCCCCAGGACCGCCGGCTCCGGGGCGCCGGGCGCCTGGGGTGCCTCGCGGCGCAGCAGGGCCGCGTACCGGCCGTCCAGCGCCACCAGTTCGTCGTGGGTGCCCAGTTCGACGACCGCTCCGTGGTCGAGGACGGCGATCTGGTCGGCGCCGCGCACGGTGGAGAGCCGGTGGGCGATGGTGATCGTGGTGCGCCCCGCGGCGAGGGTGTCGACGGCCTCCTGGACGGCGCGCTCGGTGCGGTTGTCGAGCGCGCTGGTGGCTTCGTCGAGGATCAGGACGGGCGGGTTGCGCAGGATCGTGCGGGCGAGGGCGAGGCGCTGCTTCTCGCCGCCGGAGAAGCGGTAGCCGCGTTCCCCGACGAGGGTGTCGTAGCCCTCGGGCAGGCCGGCGATGGTCTCGTGGACCTGGGCGGCGCGGGCGGCCTCGACGAGTTCGGCGTCGGTGGCGTCCGGTTTGGCGAAGCGCAGGTTCTCGGCGACGGAGGCGTGGAAGAGGTAGGTCTCCTGGGAGACGACGCCGACGGCGCGGGAGAGGGTGTCGAAGGAGAGGTCGCGCACGTCCTCGCCGTCGATGGTGACGCGCCCTGCGGTGACGTCGTAGAGCCGGGGGACGAGGTAGCTGAGGGTGGTCTTGCCGGAGCCGGTCTCGCCGACCACGGCGAGCGAGCTCCCGGCCGGGACGGTCAGGTCGACCCCGGCGAGCGTGGGGCGTTCCTGCCCGCCGTCGTAGCGGAAGTCGACGCCCTCGAAGCGCACCTCGCCGCGGATCCGGTCGAGGGTCACGGGCCGCGGCCGTTCGGCGATCTCGACCGGGAGGTCGAGGTACTCGAATATGCGCTGGAACAGCGCGAGCGAGGTCTGGACGTCGACGCCGGTGGAGAGCAGGCCGACGGTCGGGCGGAACAGGCCCTGCTGGAGCGTGGTGAAGGCGACCAGGGTGCCGACCGAGACGATCGGCGCGCCGCCTGCGGCGGTCAGGCCGGCCGCCCAGTAGATGACGGCGGGCATCGCGGCCATCACGATCTGGATGGTGTTCATCCGCCAGCGCCCGGCCATGCTGGCCCGCACCTCCAGGTCGGCGAGGCGGTCGGACTGCTCGGTGAACTCCCGGGCGAGGGAGCCGGAGCGGCCCATCGTGCGCCCGAGCAGGATGCCGCTCACCGACAGCGACTCCTGGACCGCCGAGCTCATCGCGGCCAGCTGCTTCTGGCGCTCGGTGGTGATCTTCTTGCGCTCGTTGCCGACCCGGCGGCTGATCCAGACGAACAACGGGAGCAGGAGCAGCGAGACGACCGTCAGCCGCCAGTCGAGCGCGACCATCGCGACGACGGAGGCGACGACGGCGGTGAAGTTGGAGACCAGGCTGGTGGCGGTGGAGGTCACCGTGGACTGCATGCCGCCGATGTCGTTCGCGATCCGGGACTGCACCTCGCCGGTGCGGGTGCGGGTGAAGAACGCGAGGGACTGGCGCTGGAGGTGACCGTAGACGGCGGTGCGCAGGTCGTGCATGACGCGCTGGCCGACGGTGGTGGAGATGAGCGTCTGGAGGACGTTGAACACGCTGTTCACGACGGCGGCGGCGATCATGCCGAGCACGAGCACGCTCAGCAGGCCGGTGCGGCCCCGCGGGATCGCGGTGTCCAGGACGGCGCGCAGCAGGAACGGCGAGACGACCGAGACGACTGCGGAGGCGCCGACGAGCAGTCCGACGGTGGCGAGGCGGCCCGCGTAGGGGCGGAAGAGGGCGAGGATGCGCCGCCACTGCGCGGGCGGGCGGGGTTCGCCCTCGTCGCGCGGGGACGGGGTCCAGTCGATTCTGTCGGGCCTCAAGGGCGGACCTCCGGGGGTCGGGCGGTCGGGCGGCCGCCAGTATAGCGAGAGTAGCTCATAGTTAGACTAGCTAATAGTGAGAGTTGCCCTATTCCCGCGGCGCGCGGGACCCCTGCCCGGTCGCGCCGTGTGCCGCGGGTGGACGGGGCCCGCCCGTCCACCCGTCCCGCGCGGTCAGTCCGTCCGGTAGGTGCGCGCCGCCTTGTTGGAGAGCCCGCCCAGCTTCCCGGACGGCAGCACTCGGGCCAGCGCCACCGCGGCCTTGTACCTCTTGCCCGGCACCGACACCGACCGGCCGCGCCCGAGGTCCCGCAGCGCCTCCTCCACGACCCGCTCGGCCGAGAGCCAGGACCAGGACGGGATGTTGCCGGTGCCCATGCCGGCCCGCTCGTGGAACTCGGTCCGCGTGAACCCCGGGCACAGCGCCATCATCCGCACCCCGCTGCCGCCGAGGTCGCGCAGCACCCCCTGGGTGAAGCTCACCACCCACGCCTTGCTCGCCCCGTACGTGCCGCGCGGCAGGAACGCCGCCACGGAGGCGACGTTGATGATCGCGCCCCGGCCGCGGTCGCGCATCCCGGGCAGCGCCGCCGTCGTCAGCCGGAGGACCGCCTCGACGTGCACCTTCAGCATGTCCAGCTCGTCCTGGAGCGGGACGGTCAGGAAGGCGCCGCGGTTGCCGAAGCCCGCGTTGTTGACGAGCAGGTCCACCGGGCGGGCGCCGTCGGCCAGCCGCGCCTCGACAGCGCCGATGCCCTCGTCGGTCGCGAGGTCGGCGGTCAGCACCTCCGTCTCGACGCCGTACTTCCCCTGCAGGTCGGCGGCGGTGCGCTCCAGGCGCTCGGTGTCACGGGCCACCAGGACGAGCCGGTAGCCGCCGCGGGCGAGCCGGCGGGCGAAAGCGGCTCCGATGCCGGCGGTCGCGCCGGTGATCAAGGCTGTGGTCATGCCCCGACCGTACCGACTCGCCGCGACCGGGCCCACACCCAGGGCAACATCCCTGCTCAGCGGACTGCGGATGCACGGCCCCGGCCCGGCTCGTAAGGTCGGACCGGGGCATCGCCCGACCGGGTGATGACATCCGTATGAGGAGGCATGCCTGATGCTTACTCAGTTCCGTACCGAAACGGCCCCGGTGTCACCCAGCGCGACGCCGGCCGAGGCCGCAACACTCGCGAGCCTGATGGTGGAGGACGAGGCCGTCGTGACCGACGCGCCCACGTACCGCCCCGACGCCGCAGGCGTGCTGCTGCTCCTGCTGTCGCCCAAGGAGCCGAGCCCGAAGCGGCCCGAGGAGCGGCCGAGCCGGTAGACCGGCAGTCGGCAGCCGGTGGGCCCACGGCCACGACACCTGCAACTTTCCGTGACTCCCGTGACGTCTCGTGAGCCGTCGAGGTTCCCTCGTGAACCCTCCCGGGCTCCGGAAGGAGGACCAGCGCACCATGCCATTCGCCGGGACACCACTGCGCGACGAGTACGCCGCGGCCGTCGAGCGGATGGCCCGCCGGACCCTCGACGCCCTCCAGGGCGCCGGGGGAACGGCCTCGCTCACGGAGCCGGACGAACTGCTGGCCTCCTTGCCGACCGACCCGGACGGCTCCGTTCCCGGGCCCGTACTCGCGGCCGCGCGCGTACTCGGCCCGGACCTGTTCGCTCCTCAACTCTTCAACTCCTCCTCTCCGTTGAATCCGTTGAATCCGTTGAATCCGTTCAGGGAGTCGACCCGCGTGCCGCTGGACGGCTCCGCAGCACGGCTGCTGGCCGAGGCCCGACGGGTCTTCCCGCCGCCCGCCGCCGACTCGTGGGACGGCTCGCCGACCGGCCCACCCCCGCCCGCCGACGATGCGAACCTCGTGATCGCCTGGCAGGACTGGGCGGCCTCCGCACTGCTCGCGCACACGCCGTACGGCGGCCAGGCCGCCCCGCCTCCCGCCGCCGTACCGCGGCCGGGCCCCCGGCCGGGCTCGCCTCCGGGCCCGCACGACTGGCAGGCCTGGTCCGTCCGCATGGCGCAGCTGTCCGTGCTCGCCCTGCCCGGTCTCGACGGCCCCGTGCACGAACTCGCCCGCGCCCACACCCTCGACCTCGCGCGCGGCACCGCACGCTCGATGCTCCGCCGGGACCTTCGGACCGCCGCCCGCCTCGCCCGCTGGCTCGCCTGGGCGCGGGCCGACGGCCGTCCGCTGCGCCTGGAGGTCTGGCCCGTGCTGGAACGGATCCGCCTGACCGGCGACGGAAGCGCCCGCACGCTGCTCGAACTCGCCATCGCTGATCGGCTGTTGAACGGCCCACCGGAACCGGGCCGGGCGAGGACGCCGCGATGACGGCCGATACGCGCGTGCTCTCCACCGCGCAGCACGTCGGCTCGCGCGCGCTGGACTGGCTGGACGCCGGCCGCCGGAACGGGTTCGGCCGGCTCCCCGACAACACGGTCGTCGACCTCGCCGACCCCAACGACGCCTACAAACCGCTCGGCGAACTCGCCCTCGCCGCCTCCCTCGTCCTGCGCGACGGCGTGGCCGGCCCCGGCGACACCCGCACCGCACGCGGCCTCCTCGACTTCGCCTGGGACCAGGTGCGCGCGGGCGACCTCCTGTACGAACGGCAGCTGCGCCACCTCACGACGACCGACCCGCTGGAGACGTACGCCCACTTCGCCCGCGCCGACTACCGGCACGCCGCGATGGAGGAACTCCTGGACTCGCTCGGCCGGTTGCGCGCGGTCCACGCCGTCGAGGCCGAACCCAACCGGAGGCTGGCCGTGGCCAACGCCCGCCGGATCGTCGGGCTCGCCGACCGGCCGGACTGGGCGGCACTCGCCGCCGCCACGTGGCTCGGCGCCACACCGGAGCCGTGGGCCGTCGACTGGATGACCGCCTACCGGATCACCCACACCGTCTTCCACCTCACCGACTGGGGCGCCCGCCCGGACGGCCTGCCGGAACCGGTGCACGCCTACGTCCGCGACTGGCTGCCCGTCTGGCTCGACGTCTGGCTGGAGATCGGGCAGTGGGACCTCGCCGCCGAACTGCTCGCCGTCGACGCGTGCATCGGCGAGCCGGCCACCGGACGTCAGGGCTGGGAGGCCCTGGCCACCGCGCAGCATGCGGACGGGCTGCTGCCACGCGACTCCGAACCGGTCGACGCGGACCCGGCACACGCCTTCCGGGACCACCAACACACCGCAGTGGTAGGGGTGGTGGCCGCCACCATCACCCTGTCCCGGGCGCTCGGCGGCACGCCGGTGGCGACGTGAACGGGGCGGACAGGAATCTGCCCGCCCTGGTCGAGGCGGCCGGACCGTCGGCGACGGCCGTCACTCTGGCCATGGCGCAGGGGAGTTCGACGGAAGTGCGGTGCCACGGGCGGCTCGGCCGCGCCCTGAGCGCGCCGGACTGCACGCCCGACACCGTCTTCGAACTCGGTTCCGTCACGAAGACGTTCACCGCGCTGCTGCTCGCGGCGATGGCCGCGCGCGGCGAACTCACGCTGAACGACCCGCTGGAGCTCCACCTCCCGTACCCCTGGCGGCCGTTGACCGTCCGCTCGGGCGGGCCGGTCCGCCTCCTCCACCTGGCCACGCACACCGCGGGCCTCCGTCGCCTGCCGCCCGGCCTACTGGCGGGTGCCGTCCGGGCCTGGTGCAGCAATCCGTACGGGGCTTTCGGGGAACAGGAGTTGAGGGAGGCAGTGGCCCGAACCACCGTCCGCAGCAGGCCCGGAAGCCGATACGAGTACTCCAACTACGGGGTCGCTCTGCTCGGCCGCCTCCTCGCCGAGACGGGTGGTGCGCCGTACGCCGAGCTCCTCACCGAACGGATCGGCCGACCCCTGGGCCTGCGGACGCTGACCTGCGCGGCGGACGCCCCGAACCGCGCCATCGGGCACCGGCGCGGTCGGGCGCTGCCACCGTGGCGGATGCCCGGCCTTCCGGGCGCGGGCGCGGTCCGGGCGAGCGGCGCGGACCTGCTGCGCTTCCTGCGGGCGCATTCCGGTGCGCGGCGGGGCGAGTCGGGCGGCGAGGGGCACGGCGTGTTGGGCGCGGCGCTGCGGGAGGTGCAGTTCCCCCGACTGCGGCTGCCGGGGTCCGGCGACGAGGTGTGCCTGGTGTGGAACCACCGACGGGCGGGTGGCCGGGACCTGTTCTTCCATTCCGGCGCCACGCGCGGGTTCACCGTGTTCGTCGGTTTCTCCCCGCAGACGGAGACCGCCGTCGCCGCCCTCGCCAACACCGGACCGACGATGGACGGGCGGTTCCTGCAGGCCGGGTACGGGGTGTTGACGGAGACAGCAGGGAACAGATGACAGATGACAGACTTCGAAATCTGTCATCTGTCATCTGTCATTTGTCAGCCGTCGGCCCTCACCCGCCACTCCCCCGGTCCGCTCAGACCGCAACCGCCTTCGCCCGGTCCGCCGCAATGTGCAGGGCGAGTCCGCCGAGGACCGTGCCCATCGCGTAGCGCTGGATGCGGAGCCAAGCGGGGCGGCGGTTGAGGAAGGACGCGATGCTGCCCGCGCTCGCCGCTATCAGTCCGTTGACGGTGACCGCCACGACGATCTGGGCGAGACCGAGCACCAGGCTCTGGGCCGCGACGTGGCCGCGCGCCGGGTCCACGAACTGGGGCAGCAGGGACAGGTACATGATGGCGATCTTGGGATTGAGCAGACAGGTCAGGAAGCCCATCCCGAACAGCTTGCGCGGCGAGTCGTGCGGCAGTTGCTGCGGTGCGAAAACGGGCGCACCACCCGGCTTGACGGCCTTCCACGCGAGCCACAGCAGGTACCCGGCCCCGGTGAGCTTGATCGCCGTGTAGAGCACCGGCACCACCGTGAACACCGCGGCGACGCCGACCGTCACGGCCCCGAGGTAGACCAGGAATCCGGTCGCGACCCCGACCAGCGACACCAGACCCGCCCGGCGCCCCTGGGCGATCGAGCGCGAGACCAGGTAGATCATGTTGGGCCCCGGGGTGAGCACCATGCCCAGCGCCACGGCGGCGATTCCGAGCAGGGCATGCGGGTCGGCGGCAGAGATGAACAGGTCCATGCGAGGAGGCTAGGCCGCACCCCGATCTCGATGCAATGATGACTTTGCACTCGGTGCAATCAGCGCACTCCCACCGACCACGACCGACCGGAAGGCCTGCCGATGGACGACTACCGGCTCATCGCCGACGAGATCGCCACCGCCATCACCGACGGACGGCTGCGCCCCGGGGAACAGCTCCCCACCCAACGCGCCTTCGCCCGCCGCCGCGGCATCGCCGCCTCGACGGCCGGGCGCGTCTACCGGGAACTGGCCCTCCGTGGGCTCACCACCGGCGAGGTCGGCCGCGGCACCTTTGTCCGCGCCGACCGGCGGGCGCCCGGTCAGCACATCCCGCTCGCCGAACCGGCCGGGGCACCCATCGACCTGGAGCTCAACTACCCCGTCGTCCCCGAGCAGGCACTGCTCGGCGCCGCTCTCGCACCGATGCTCCGTGCGGACGCGCTCGACGCCGCGCTGCGCCCGGTGGGTGCCGTCGGGACGGCCGCCGCCCGCCACGCGTTCGCGCAGCTGGCGTCCGTGCCGCACGGCTCGCCCACGTGGCAGGCATCGCCCGAGGACGTGCTGTTCGCGGGTAGCGGCCGACAGGCGGTCGCCGGCGCACTCTCCGCACTCGTACCGACCGGCGGGCGGCTCGGCGTCGAAGCACTGACGTACCCCGTGGTCAAGGCCGTCGCGCAGCGGCTGGGGATCACCCTCGTACCGCTGGCCGTCGACGAGCACGGCGTCCGGGCCGGCGCCGTCGTCGCCGCGCACCAGACCGCGCCGCTCAGCGCCGTCTACCTCCAGCCCCGTCTGCAGAACCCGCTCGGCGGCAGCCTCCCGCCCGAGCGCCGGACAGCCCTCGGTGAGGAGTTGCGCCGTCTCGACCTGCCCGTCATCGAGGACGCGATCTGGTCCTTCCTGAGACCCGACCTCACACCCCTCGCAGCCCTGCTGCCCGAGCGCACGATCCTGGTGGACAGCGTCTCCAAGCGCCTGGCGCCGGGCCTGACCACCGGGTTCGCCGTCGTCCCCGGTGCGTTCCGCGACCGGATGGCCGCCGCGCTGCGGTCCGGCGGATGGACGCCCAGCGGGTTCGCGCTCGAGGCGGTCGTCCGCTGGGTCGGGGACGGCGCCGTCGCGGCGGTCGAGGCGGCGAAGCGCTCGGATGCGACCGCGCGTCAGCTGCTGGCACGGGAAGTGCTGGCAGGACAACAGCTGCGCGCGGACCCGTGCTCGTACTACGTGTGGTGGGAACTGCCGGCGGCGTGGCGGGCGGAAACGTTCGTGGCCGCCGCGGCGCGCGAGAGCATTGCGATCACACCGGCCGCAGCCTTCGCCGTGGACCCCAGGGTCTCCCCGTCCGCCGTCCGGGTCGGCCTCGCGTCGCCGTCGGTCCCGGTCCTGACGCATGCCCTGGCGACGCTCGCCAGGATCGCCCGGAGCACGCCGGAGGAGCTACTGGAGTGAGAGCCGATGGCCGACGGCGAACAGCTGACAGATGACAGATTTCGAAATCTGTCATCTGTCAGCTGTCATCTGTTACCAGCGGCTCGCTGCTTCCCCGCGCCCGAGCCCTCTCGTCACGAGCCGACCGTCACCCGTCCGCCCGCGCACCGCTGCCAGAGCTGCGCGCCACCGTGTCAGCCGCTCCGCCCGCGCCGACCGCCCGCAGGCGCGAGGCGGCGGTCGCGGCCAGCTGCGGGGCCAGCTTGGCCACGTCGCGGGAGCCCACCACCGCGATGAGGCTCGGCAGCAGCCACCGGACGGGCTGCATGCCGCGCAGCCAGGCCTGGGCGTAGACGTGCGCGGAGCGCCGGGCGATGCCGGCCACGATCCGGTCCACGGCCGGCTCCAGCGGGTAGGTCTTGCTGGCCGGCCACGGCAGGCGGCTGCGCATCTGCTTGAGGACGGCGTCCTCGTCGGCGCCGCGCACCATGTCCGTGTCGGTCCAACTCAGGTACCCCACACCGACCTTGACACCTTGGTAAGCAACCTCGCCGCGGATCGAGTGGGCGAACGCCTCCACCCCCGACTTGCTGGCGCAGTACGCGCTCATCAGCGGCGACGGCGTCAGGGCGGCAAGCGAGGCGATCTGGAGCAGGTAACCGCGGCTCTCGATGAGGGCGGGGAGGAACGCCCGTGCGGTGGCCACGCTGCCCAGCAGGTTGACCTCGATCACCCGGCTGAACGCCTGGTGGTCGCTGTCCACCAGCGGCCCCCCGATGGCGATCCCGGCGTTGGCGACGACGGTGTCGATCCGGCCGTAGTGCTCCTTGATCCGCCGGGCGGCGTCACTGAGAGCGTCGAGGTCGGTGACGTCGACCTCCCACGTGGTCGCCGTCGGACCGCACTGGGCGGCGACGTCCTTGAGTTCGGCCGGCTCCAGTCCGAGCAGCGCGACCTTCGCCCCGCTGCGCGCGAGCTTGCGCGCGAGCGACGCGCCGACGCCACGGGCAGCCCCCGTGACGACGACGACCTGGGCGGACAACGGCGGGATGGCATTCACGCGACGACACTCCTCTCGGAGTCGGAATCATCGGATTCGGAGACGGAACCACGGGTGGAACGGGGGATGGAACCGGCGGCGGGACCGCTGTCCGCAGTCAGATGGGCCACGGCCATCCGGTGGATCTCCGCCGCGACCTCGACCGGCCGTTCCAGCGGCGACATGTGACCGACCCCCGGCAGCAGCAACAGCCCCTGCGGGTCGCGCAGTTCGGCGACCATGCGGTGAGCGTGGACCGGTGGTGTCAGCCGGTCCGCGGTGCCGGCGATGACCGACGTCGGCGCGGCGAGGCGGCCGAGTCCGGCGAAGACGTCCAGCCGTCCGAGGACACCCGCCCAGCGCGCGCGGACGGTGGTCGGGCAGGCGTGCACGATCCGGGCCGTCGCCTCGACCCGCCCCGCCGCCGAATCCGGCCCCATCGTCGCGAACTTCAGCGCTGCGCGGCTGACCGCCGAGACCGGCCCGAGCGGCATCCGGGAGTGGAGCAGCCGGCCGTGCAGGAAGCGGCGCAGCCCCGCCGGGCGGAACGACTCCGGTAGGACGGCGAGTTCGTCGAGCAGCCGCCCGGGGCCGGTGGAGACGAGGACGGCGGCGGCGGTGCGTTCGGCGACCTCGGGCCGTCCGCCGGCCGCCATGACGGTCATCCCGCCCATGCTGTGGCCGGCGAGGACGGCCCGTTCCCCCTCCGGGACGGTCCGGGCGAGCACGGCCGCCAGGTCATCGGCGAGCGCCCGGGTGGAGTAGCGGGCCGCGCTCGGCGGGATCTCGCTGTGCCCGTGACCGCGCTGGTCGTAGGCCACGAGCCGGTAACGGTCGGAGAGTTGGCGGATCACCGGCGCCCAGAAGGCGGTCGAGCAGGTCCAGCCGTGGGCTAGCACGATGGTCGGTGCTCCGGGCTGGCCGTGGATCTCGACGTGCAGGCGCAGCCCGTCGGCGGAGCGGACGGCCAACTCCTCGACGGGCGCGGGCGGCACGCAGTCGGGGGAAAGCTGCGGACTCATGCGGATACTCCCTGGGCGGTCATGGCCTGCGCCGAGCTGGACGCGGGGGCCGGCGTCGTGCGCATGATGAGCTCGTACTCGCCGAGGTCGACCTTGCGGGTGGCGCGGCGGAACGCGGTGGTGGAACCGGGCCACAGCACGGTGTTCTTGCCGTTCTGGTCCTGGTACCAGCTGCGGCAGCCACCGGTGGACCAGACGGTGCGGTCCATCCGGTGCTGGAGTTCGAGGTTCCACTGGCGCTGGGCGCGGGCGGTCGGCTGCATGGCGGCGGCACCGATCGAACCGAGTGTGGTGAGTGCGTCGACGACGTAGTTCAGCTGCGACTCGATCATGAGGATCATCGAGCTGTTGCCGAGGCCGGTGTTGGGGCCGATCACGAAGAACAGGTTAGGGAAGCCGCGCACGGTCGAGCCGCGCAGCGCCTCCATGCCGTCCTTCCACTCCTCGGCCAGGCTGGTGCCGTTCGCGCCGAACACCCTTGTGCCGAGGGGCATGTCGGTGACGTGGAAGCCGGTGCCGAAGACGATGGCGTCCACCTCGTGCTCGCTGCCGTCGGCCGCGACCAGCGTGGAGCCGCGCACCTCGCGCAGCCCGGAGGCGACGACCTCGGTGTTGGCGGCGGCGAGTGCCGGGTAGTACGTGTTGCTGAGCAGGATGCGCTTGCAGCCGATCCGGTAGTCCGGCGTGAGCTTGGCGCGCAGCGCGGGGTCGGCGACGCCCTGGGCGATGTGGTGTTCGGCGAGCCGCTGGACGGCGCGCAGCAGGCCGGGCCGGCGGACGAAGGCGTCGACCTGGAGCTCGCGGAGCGCGAAGAGCGTCCCCCTGCGGACCTTGCCGGTCACCGGGAATCGGCCGTGCAGCCACTTCTCCAGCTGGGTGATCTCGCGGTCGCGGCGCGGCAGGACCCAGGCGGGCGTGCGCTGGAAGACCGTCAGCTTGCCGACCTGCGGCTGGATCGACGGGATGATCTGGGCGGCGGAGGCGCCGGTGCCGACCATCGCGACCCGCTTGCCGGTCAGGTCGTAGTCGTGGTCCCAGCGGGAGGAGTGGAAGACCTTGCCGGTGAATCCGCTCAGGCCGGGCAGGTCGGGGATCTGCGGGTCCGCGAGCGGGCCGGAGGCCGAGACGATGGCGTCGGCGGTCCACGCACCGGCCGTGGTCGTGATCCGCCAGCGCGTGTGCTCGCTCTCCCAACGCGCCTCCAGCACCTCGGCGTTGAAGCGCAGATGGGGGCGGAGCCGGAAGACGGTGGCGACCTTCTCCAGGTAGGCGCGGATGTCGGGCTGGCCGGAGAAGCTGCGCGGCCACTCGGGGTTGGGCGCGAAGGAGAAGGAGTAGAGGTGCGAGGGGACGTCGCAGGCGCACCCGGGGTAGCTGTTGTCACGCCACGTGCCGCCGACCGAGTCGGCGCGCTCCAGGACGACGAAGTCCGTGATCCCGGCCCGGCGCAGCCGGACGGCGGCACCGAGGCCGCCGAAGCCGGCGCCGACGACCGCCACCCGGACGTGCGGGACGACCTCGACGGCTTCCACCTCGACGACCTCGACGACCTCCGCCTCGACGGCCTCGACGAGCGCGACGGCCTCGGCCACCTCGGCAGCGCCGGCGCCTTCGGCGGCTTCGGACGCCTCGGGGCCGGCGGACACACCGGGTCGGGGGCGCTTGGTGCTGGATGCCATGCGGCGTCCTCCTGAGGGTGGGGGCGGTCGCGTGCTCTCCGCCAAGAGGAACTCTCCCGGACGTTCTGCCCGGAATCCCGATAACCATGCCAGCAATCACTGGCACGGTTGGCAGGGTAGCCCCTGCCAACACCGGTGGGAAGACGGCCGACCGCCCCGATTCCGGCGGCGACCCCGGCGGCGACGTCGGCGGACCGTCCTATGCTGATCGCCGTGGACAAGGCCAGAGCTGCTGCGGACGACAGAAAACGCGAGTACCGGGTGGAGGAACTGGCCGAGGCGGCCGGCATCACCACCCGCACGCTGCGCTTCTACCGCGAGCGCAAACTGCTCCAACCGCCGCGCAAAGAGGGCCGGATCGCCTGGTACGGGGAGGAGCACCTGGCCCGCCTGCGCATGATCGGCGAGCTGCTCGAACGCGGGCACACCCTCGGCGGCATCACCGAGCTCATCGGCGCCGGCGAGAGCGGGCGGGACGTCGCGGAACTGATCGGCCTGGAGGCGGCCATCATCGCGCCCTGGTCGGACGAGACGCCGGTGCGCCTGAGCTGGGACGAGCTCAAGGACGGCTTCGGCGACCAGCTCACCGAGGAGAACACGGCCGAATCCCTGGCCCAGGGCTACATCACCGTCACCGACGACGGCATCACGCACATCAGCCGCCGCCTGATGGATGCCACGACAGCACTGGTCGCGGAGGGCGTACCGCTGTCGGCCGTCCTGGACGCCAGCCGGCGCACCCAGGCACACGTCGACGCGATCGCCGAGATCTTCATCAACGTCGTCACCGACCACATCCTCGGCGCGCTGTCCGCCGACTCCCCGCTTCCGCCCGGCGAGGCCGCCCGCCTCACCGAGCGCATCCTGCGGGTCCGCCCGCTGGCCCGGACGGTGGCGGACGCCCAGTTCGCCCTCGCGATGGACCGCCGTGTGCACGCCGAGTACGACGAGCTGCTGCGCCACCGAAGGGAGAACGGCGCCCAGGGCTCCGACCGGAGCGAGGACAGGAGTGAGGACGGGAGTGAGGACGGGAGTGAGGGCAGGAGTGAAGGCAGCAGCGAGGACGGCAGCGTCTCCGACGCGTAGCGCGCACGCGTGACGGGCAGGAATTCCCGCGCCCTGCCCGCCCGTTGGTCCGCCGCCGGAGGAGCCGCCCATGCCCGGACACCTGACCCGCCGCGCCGCCATCGGTCTCGCCTCCGGACTCGCCCAGAGCCTCGCGCTTGTCGCCTGCGGAGCCAGCAGTCCGTCACCGAAGACAAGTTCGGCCGGCACGCGGACCGTGCGGCACGCGCACGGCGAGAGCACCGTGCCGACCCGGGCCTCCCGCGTGGTCGTACTGGACACGGACGCGCTCGACTCGGCCGTCACCCTCGGGATCGTCCCGGTCGGCGCGACCACCGTCAGTGAGGGCGCGGGTTTCCCCGGCTACCTTCCCGGTGACCGGATCGCGGGCACGAAAGCCGTCGGCGCCATCGGCCAGCCCAGCCTGGAAGCGATCGCCGCGCTTCGGCCGGACCTCATCCTGAGCAACCAGGTGCGCGACGACAAGCGGTACGACCAGCTGGCCGAGATCGCGCCTACGGTGCTGTCCAAGACCACCGGACCGACCTGGAAGGAGAACGTCCAGCTGCACGCCGAGGCGCTGGGACGGCAGGCGGAAGCGGCGACGGCCGAGGCGGCGTACCAGGCGAAGGTGCGGGACCTGATCACCGCACTCGGCGGACCGGCCAAGGCCGCGGCCACCAGGGTCGAGATGGCGCGCTTCCTCGCGGGCGCGCCGACCAGGCTCTACCTGAACGACACCTTCGTCGGCTCGCTGTTCAGGGACCTCGGGGTCGGCCGGCCCGCCAACCAGGACAAGCCCGGGTTCTCCCTGGAGATCAGCCCCGAGCAGGTCGACCAGGCCGCGGCCGACGTGATCTTCTACTCGGTGTACGGGGATGCCGCGAAGTCCGACCAGCCATCGATCCTCGGCGGCGCGCTCTGGAGGAACCTCGACGCCGTCCGCAACGGCCGGGTGTTCCAGGTGGACGACGGGCTGTGGATGCTCGGCATCGGGTACACGGGAGCCGGGCTGGTCCTCGACCAGATTCGGAAGGACCTCACGGCCGGCTGATGGGGTGACGGGTGACGGTGGCGGGCGACAGCCAACCACCGACGGCGAACAGGTGACAGATGACAGATGTTGAAATCTGTCATCTGTTCGCCGTCGGCCCGCCCCACCCCCCGCGCCCTTGGCCACTCCTCCAATCACCCCTCCCCCCACCCCCAGACTCCACCGGGTGATCAAACGATTACCGTCACAACGCCGCCACCTCTACCGTCTAGGCTCACCCGCAGGTCGCTGTCACCCGGTCGGGCCGGAGACGGGAGGCGGGCGCCCGTACCGGTTCCGTAGAGGAGGCCTGCACCGTGTCCGTGGCCGTGAACTTCCGCATGGCAAGGCAACTGACGGGCAGTCGGGTGCTGCTGTGGTCGCTGCTCGGCCGGCTTCCGAACGCGATGAGCCCGATCGGCACCCTGTTACTGGTCAGCCGGAACACCGGCAGCGTGTGGTCCGGCTCGCTGGTGGCCGGGGCCCTGGCGGGCGGTCAGGCGATCGGCGGCCCGATCGTCGGCCGACTGGCGGACCGGCGCGGGCAGCGCACGGTCGGACTGGCCGCCGCCCTCGTCAACGCCGCCGCCCTGATCGCCCTGGTCACCGCCTCCGAACGCGGGCTCGCGCTCGGCTGGCAGATCGCGCCCGCCGCGCTGACCGGCCTGTCCGTCCCGCTGGTCGGCCCGCTGTCGCGCAGCCGCTGGGTCCGACTGGCGGCCGGTGAACCGGATCTGACCTCGGCCATGCTGGCGCTGGACGGGATCGTCGACGAGGTGAGCTTCACCGCCGGCCCGGCACTCGTCGGCATGCTCGCCACCGCCGTCTCCCCGTCCGCCGGGATGCTCACCGCGGCCGTGCTGTCCGGCGTCTGCGCCACCCTGTTCGCCTTGCACCCGACCGCCGCGCCCGGCGCAGCGGCCCCGGCCCACGCTCAATCCCGTTCCGCCGAGCGCCTGTTCAACACTCCCTACGTCCTCCTCATGGCCGGTATGGCGCTGCTGGGCGCCTGCTTCGGCTCGGTCCAGGTCGGCATCACCGCCACCACCGAGGCGCTGGGCCGGCCGGGTGCCGCAGGGCTGCTGTACGGCTTCCTGGGCTGCACCAGTTCGATCGCGGGCATCGCCACTGCCTCGCTCCCCACGCGCTGGGGCCTGCCGCCGCGCCTGCGGGCGGGCACCGCACTGCTGTTCACCGCCTCCTGCGTCCTGCTCTTCGCGGACGGGAGCCTTCTGGCACTCACCACGGCGGTCGGGTTCCTCGGGGTCGCCGTCGCACCGCAGATGATCACGATGTTCGGCCTGGTCGAGCGCACGGTGCCGGCCGCCCGTCTCGGAGAGGCGATGGCGGCGCTGGTCAGCGCGCTCATCCTGGCCCAGTCGGCGGGCACCTTCGTCAGCGGCTGGGCGGCCGACCACTTCGCGCCGGGCGCCCCCTTCGCGGTCACGGCCGCCGCCGCGGCGACCGCCCTCGTCCTCACCGCCTGCACCGCGACCGAGCACCGCTTCCGACGCCGGCACTCGACGCCGCCCGCACCCGCTCCCGCGAGGGCCGCATCGCCCACCGCATGAAACGGCAGCGGGAGCGGCCGGTGGTCATTCCACCGCCGCCCCCGCCCGGGAACACCGCGTCCCCTCCTGCATCACCGCAACCGCACTACCGCACCTGCATCGCAGCACCAGCTCCACCGGCCCCGCATCACTGCACCGCGGTCACTGCACTGCGGTCGCCGCGCCACTGTCACCGCGCCGCGGCCACGTCACTGGCCTGATGCTACGTCAGTTCACGTTCACCGCAGTCCACGTGGCCGCGACCGCGTTGTACTCGGCGCTGTTCGCCCCGTACAGGTCGGTCGCCGCACTGAGGGTGGCCGCACGGGCACCCGCGTAGTCGGTGGTGGAGGTGAAGTAGGTGGTCAGCGCGCGGTACCAGATCTGGGCCGCCTTGTCGCGCCCGATGCCCGCGAGCGTCGAGCCGTCGTACGTCGGGCTGTTGTAGTCGAACCCGTTGATCGACTTCGCGCCGCTGCCCTCCGACAGCAGGTAGAAGAAGTGGTTCGCCACGCCCGACGAGAAGTGCACGTCGAGGTTGCCGACGTCGGCGGACCAGTAGTCGGCCGAGGAGCCGTCCTTGCTCGGCTGGTCCATGTAGCGCAGCGGGCTGCCGTTGCCGTTGAGGTTGATGAGCTCGCCGATCCAGTAGTTCGGCGGGTTCGAGGGCAGGTTGGCGTACCACTCGACCATCGTGCCCATGATGTCGGAGGTGGCCTCGTTGAGGCCGCCGGACTCACCGGAGTAGTTGAGGTTGGCGGTCGCGGCGGTGACGCCGTGCGACATCTCGTGGCCGGCCACGTCGATCTCGGTGAGCGGGTGGGTGTCGCCCTGGCCGTCGCCGTAGGTCATGCAGAAACAGTCGTCGCTCCAGAACGCGTTGACGTAGTTGGAGCCGTAGTGCACGCGGCTCGCCGCGCCGACACCGTCGTTGCGGATGCCATTGCGATTGAAGGTGGACTTGTAGAAGTCCCACGTGGTCGCGGCGCCGAACTGGGCGTCCACGGCGGCGGATTCGCGGTTCCCGGCGGTGCCGTCACCGAAGCTGTTGGTGTTGTTGGCGAACAGCGAGCCGCTGCCGCCGGTGCCGTTGCTCATGTCGCTGGTGGACTGGCCGCCGCGGGTGTCGTCCTTGAGCGAGTACGAGCCGCCGCTCTCGGCGGTGTTGAGCTGGACGTTGCCGACGAAGACGCCGTTGCCGGTACCGGCCGCGGTCTCGATCTTCTCGTGGGTGGACAGCACCGCGCCGGTGGCGGCGTCGGTGACGAGGACCTGGCGGCTCGGGGTGCCGTCGGCGCGGGTGCCCTCGACCTGGACCCGGTAGGCCAGGCGGGGGTTGCCGTCGCTCGCCCAGACCACCAGCTCGGCGGCACCGGCCTGGCGCACGTCGGCCATCGGGGACTCGTCGGAGTCCCTCGTGACGCCCACGGTGGCACGGACGGCGCCGGCCGCGTTGTCGGCGGCCTTGTCGGCCGGGATCCGCGGGGTGAGGCTCGGCAGGCTCAGCTGCACCGCGACCGCCTTGTTCACGGACTTGACCGCGCCGTCCTTGGCCTGGTGGACCACCAGGTCGCCGCCGATGACGGGCAGGCCGGCGTAGGTCCGCTCGAAGCGGAGGTGGCGGGTGCCGTCGGCGTCGATCACCGCGTCCTTGGCGACCAGCTTCTCCTGGTCGCCGAGGGCGAGCTGCTTGGCCAGCGGGCCGGCCTCGCCGTTCGCCACCGCGAGCACAGCGGCGTGCTGGTGGGCGGCCTGCGCCTGCAGCGCGGCGGCCGGGGCGGCCTGCGCGGCCGTGGTGCTCACCTGGATCACGCCGGTCAGCAGGGCCGTGGCCGAGAGCACGGCGACGGCTGCGAGCTTTCGCTTCACGTACGAGTCCTTCCGGGAAACCGCGTCTGTGCGCGGTCGCACCGCGTCCCGGGGGCCGGGGTCGGCACCTGTGGGGCGGGACGGGCACTGGCGTACTGGGCCCCGTTGCGATCGAACGGCAGGCCACCGAGGGGTGGGGGTGGAGGCTGCCGGCGGGGGCTGTCAAAAAGCATGACAACCCGACAAGCTTTTTGACAGGTCTACTTCATCAAGTGGCCAGGTCCCGCCAACCCGACGGACATCCAGCGACATGGACAAACCGGGGCGTTCCGGCCGCCCTTGCAATGGGTTGCCACCCGAACGATGCCCGCCGGCCTGCGCCGATGCCGCATCGGCCAACCAGCGCGCGGGACATGACAGGTCGCCAGCAGAGTTTTACACGCCTGTAAAACTTTCGATACGGAGTCTTGACGTCCACTTGGCGAGGTCCCGCCACCGGTCGCGCTTGTTCGTGGCCGAGGGGTCTGCTAGCCCCGCTGACTTGCGTGTTCGCCCGACTCCGGTGCGCAGTCGGGTAGTTGGGGCGTCGCGGAGATTTCTCCCGATGGTCCGTACCAATGAGGCGGAGAAGGCTCTCAGGCGACCCGGCCGCCCCGACGGGTGTAGCGAGCGGGGTGCCCCCGTCCGGTCATTCGGTCGGCGGAAGCGCGAACAGGTCGCGGCACTCGGTGAGTTGGAGGAGCGCGATGTCCTGCAAGGGCTGCGGATCGTCGACGACGATCCGCAGGATCTCGCCCGCCGGTGAGAGACCGTCGGGGCGGTCGAGGACGCGGCGCCCGGGCAACGGCCCGCACCGGCCCGCCCCCGCGTCCCGTAGTCCGGGGGCGAGGACACCGTCGCGGTCCAGCAGCACGCCTGCCGCTACCGTCACGTCCCGGACGTGACGGAGCGCGTCCTCCTCGCTCGTACCCGGGTACAGCTCGCGGAACGCCGCCCGGGCCGCGGCCAGGAAACGCTCCGGGTCGACGACCACGACGTCCCGGCGGGTCCGCACACTGATCGTCATCCCGGCGACGGGCTGGTGCGGTTCCTCCTCGCCGCAGCCGCCGACGTGGTCCGCGGTCTCCGGGGCGTCAGCCACTCGTGAGCCGCCACTGCTGGGTCGCGAGGCCGCTGGTGCAGGCCGTCATGGTGACGCGGCTGCCGACGCCGTTGGCAGTCAGGCACCGCGCGCCGCCGTTCTCGGCCAGCGTGTACGTGCCCCCGGTCGCCGGCCGGACCACCCAGGCGGTCAGGTAGCTGAACCCGGGGTTCAGACCGGCCGTGCCGTCATCGTTCTGGACGAGCAGGGGACCGCCCTTGTTGCAGGCGTTGTAGTTGGTGTAGTCACCCGGGCCCAGCGTGCCGATCCAGCCGTACTGCGAAGCGCCGCCCAGGACCGCCGGGTTGCCGGCCGACAGGTTGTCGTTCTGCAGCCCGAGCGGGAGGTTGTACGCCACGTTGACGATGCTCACCCAGTCGTTGCCGCCGCACGCGGTCGGCCTGGGCTTCGTCGGCGTCGAGGACGAACCGCCACCGGAGGGCGAGCCACCGCCCGACGCCACTCCACCACTCGCCACCGCGCCGCCCGCCGCCGCCCCACCGGGCTGGGGCTGGGGCTGGGGATTGCCGTTGCTGGCGGGCTGGTTGCCCGTGCCGCCGGCCCCGCCGCCACCACCGCCCGTCGGGTTCGACTGGCCACCCGACGCGCTGCCACCCGACACGCTGCCACCGGACGCGGTGCCGGCACCCCGGCCACCACCGGACGCCGCCGCGTTGCCGCCCGCCCCGCTGCCGGGCGCCGGCACGGGTGCCGGCGGCTGGTTCGCCGGGTTCGGCGGCTGGTTGGGGGCGGCGGACGCGCCCGGGGCGTCGGTCGGGGACGGGGTGGCCGCCGTCGTGGCCGCCGCGGACGGGGTCGGTGCGGTGTCCGTCCCCGACGTGCCGGGCGCGCCCGGTGTCGCCGGGGCCGTGGCGACGGTCGGCTGGGCGCCGGGTGGTGTGTGGGCACCCGCACCGCCGGGGCCGCGGTCGACGAGCAGGACGGTCGCCGTGCCCACCGAGATGACGACCGGGATGATGACGGGCACCAGCATCGCGCGCCGCGACCGGCGCCGCCCCGGTTCGGTGGCCTGCTGCGGGCCCACCTTCGCGACCTCGTTCGGCGCTCCCCCGTCGGCACCGCCGCCGTCCTTGCCCGGCCGGCCGCTCTTGCTCTCGGCACCCGCCGAACCCGCCTCGGCCTCCTCGTCGGCTGCCGCGGCAGCAGCAGCCGCGGCAGCGGCGGCCAGGGCACGCGTCACCACCTCCTCCGGCACCACGTCCGCGCCCCGGGCGCCGATCGCCGACCGGGCCGCGGCGGCCATGGCGGCCGCGTCGGCGTAGCGGTCCTCGGGCTTCTTCGCGAGCGCCCTCGTCACGAGGAGGCGCACCGCGGGCGGGAACTCCGCTGGCAGCTCCGGCGCGGGCTCGCGCACGTGCTTGAGCGCCACCTCCAGCACGCTCTCACCCTCGAACGGCGGCCGCCCGGTGAGGAGTTCGTGGCCCACCACGCCGATCGAGTACAGATCGGAGGCCGGCACGACCCCACCTTTGCCCTCGGCCTGCTCGGGCGCCATGTAGAGCGCGGTGCCGATGATCGCGTGCGAGGCGGTGATCTTGGTGCTGGCGACCGCGCGGGCGATGCCGAAGTCGGTGATCGTGACATGGCCGTCGGCGCGCACCATCAGGTTCGACGGCTTGATGTCGCGGTGGACGATGCCCTGCCGGTGGGCCGCCTGCAGGGCGTCCAGCGCGGACGCGAGCAGGGCGAAGGCGCGCTCGGGGGCCATCGGGCCGTCGGCGGCGAGGACCTGGTCGAGCGGGCGGCCCTCGATCAGCTCCATGACGATGTAGGCGCAGCGCTCCCCGTCGTCCCCGTCGCCCCCATCGGCGGCGGCGTCCCCGCCGGAGGCGCCGCGGCCGCCCGAACCGCTCTCGCCGTAGTCGTACACGTCGACGATCCCGGGATGGTCGATCGCGGCGACCATCTGCGCCTCGCGCCGGAAGCGCCGGACGAACGTGCCGTCCTCGAACAGCGCCGAGTGCAGGATCTTGACGGCGACCTGGCGCGCCAGCACGCCGTCCTCGGCCCGCCAGACGGTGCCCATGCCCCCGCCGCCGATCCGCTCGGTGAGCGTGTAGCGCCCGCCGAGCACGGTCCCCCGTCCCGTCATCCCCTGCCCCCAGATGTCATGACCCTCCCCAGCGGGCCTTCGGGCACACAGTGTGCCAGAGGGTGCCGCGGGGCCATCACCCGCCGTGCGAGCCGGTCCGGTCCGGTGACAAGGGCGTTTCGCACACGCTCGGCATACCGGGCACACGGGTTGCACCGGGATCCACCGGGCGTACCGGGGCGCACGCTGCTGCGGCGGGCACGCCAGGCGCCGCAGGACCCTCCGTGCGCCTCGTGCGCCCGCCGCTCCGGACACGGCCGTGTCCCGGGCGCGTGCCGCCTCAGGCACTGGTCGCCTCAGGCGCGCGCCGACTGCCGGGCGTGCTCGGCGACTTCCAGCACGGCCGCCGTCACGGCCCCGGGGTCGTCGGCGTGGATGACGTGACCGGCGCCGCGCACGACGATGTGGGTGCCGCGGGTCGCGCGCTCGGCGATGCGCGACTGCAGGAGCGTCCAGCGGGTGCGCAGGACCGCCGGCAGACCCTCGGTCGCGCTGAGGACGGCCACCGGCACGTCGGTCGTCGGTGCGGCGGAGCGGCGGCGCCGGATCTCGGGCACGGCGAGCGCCATCAGCCGGTTCTCGGCGACGGCGGTGCGCCACTGGTGGCGGCCCGGGCGGACGGCCCCGGCACCGGGAGCGACGGCCGACCGGAGCAGCCCGATCCGTACCATCGCGGCCTCGGCGGCGCGGACGGCCGGCGAGTGGAACTCCTCGTGCGCCGGATCCACCAGGACCAGGCCTCCGACGAGCTCCGGCCGCTGCCAGCCGACGAGTTGGGCGAGCAGGCCGCCCCAGCCCTGCCCCGCCAGCACGCACGGGCCGTCGTCGAGGTGTTCCACCAGGGCGACCAGGTCGGCGAGTTGGGTTTCCAGAGTCAGGCCCGCGTCGAAGCCGCTCGCGCCGATCCCGGCCCGGTCGTACGCCACGACCCGTCCGAACCGGGCGAGTTCGGGCAATACGGGCGCCCACGTGAGCGCCGGCGCGCCGCTGCCGGTCACCAGGACGACGGTCGGCCCTCCCCGACCCGCCTCCACCCAGCGCAAAAACCGGCCCCCGAGGTCCAGTTCGCCCTGGCGGACCCCACCGGGAACCCGCTCCGACAGGGCCGCCACCACCGGCGGCACCGTCGCGCCGCCGCTGCGCCGCGGGCGCGAGGCCGTCCGGGCGCGCGCAGCCGCCCCCACAGTCATTTCGTGCACAGTCCGGTTCCCCCCTGGAACTCTGGAACATGGATCGTCGTGATTCGTGATGAATCGCCGTCACGGGTCGCCGTCACGGATCGCCGTCGCAGCCGGGCCGTCACGGATCTCGGTCAAGGGACCACCGCCACGGCTCGCCGGGACGCACCGCTGCGCCCGAGCGGATCGGCCGGCGACCGGCCCGCAGTGCCGGATGCGCGGGTCGGTCCTCACCGCTCGGCGGCGCCGGGGCGCCTCCCCGGCCGCCCGTACGAACGGCGGCCCCGGCGGCCCCGGACGACGTGTGCCGCCGGACCGACCTTGACCGCCCGGACACACCGTAACCCGAACACTTCGTGTCCGTCGCGTGAGTAATGCGCAAAGAGAGAGTGCGAACAACCCGGAACGGACATACGCGGCAAACGACCGTAGGCTCCCGGCATGCACAGCAGCCTGACCGACCACGCACGGTGCCTCTACGGCGACGAGTACCGGCCCGAAGCGGTCGCACCCGGCCCCTGCACCGAACCGGACCACGACGAGGGCTACTTCATCGAGTCGCTGACGTTCGCGGACGCCGACACGATCCTGGCCATGCTTCGTGAGCTCTGCCCGTACCTCTGCGACGGCTACCTGCCGGTGCGGATCCGCAACCTCGCCTACCGACTGGTGCTCCTCCAGCGCCCGGACGAGCCGGACCTGATGCGCGAGGCCGCCATGAGCCTGATCCTGCACGGGCCGGACTGGGACGACGTCGCGACCGAACTGCGGAGGCGCGCCGACGCGCTGGAGGAGTGCGCCGACGCGCCCGGGCCCGGAACCGCCGCCGCCCCGCCGGACGAGCGCGGCTGACGACCCGGGCGAAGGTCCCGGAATCAGGTGCTGTCAGGCGGCGTCAGGCGGGAAGCGTGCGCTTCAGCAGGTCGAGCAGCGCCGTCCAGTGCCGGGCGTCGGCGGCCTCGTCGTAGCGCGTGGTGTCGGCCTGCGTGTAGCCGTGCAGGGCGCCCTCGTACACCTCGGCGCGGAATCGGACGCCGGCCTCGGCCAGCGCCTCGGCGAGGCGGGCGATCTGCTCGGGAGGCAGCGACGGGTCGTCGTCGGCGTGACCGAAGTACAGCTCGGCGGTGATCAGGTGGGCGCCGAGGTGCGGACTGTCCGGCGTCTCGCGCGCGAGGTTGCCCCCGTGGAAACCGGCCGCGGCGGCGACCCGGTCCGGGTGGGTGGCGGCCATGCGCAGCGCGTGCACCGCGCCCCGGCAGTAGCCGGTCAGCCCGACGGGGCCGTCCTTGACGAGCGGGCACTCGTCCAGCCAGGCCAGGTAGGCGTCCGCGTCGCGCCGGTTCACCTCGGGGGTGAGGGTGTTGAGCAGCGGGACGAGCTTGTCGAAGACGGCCGGGTCGTTGTCCGGGTCGATGACCTCGGCGTAGTCGATGACCGGCGCGCGCCCGTGCCGGTAGTAGGCGTTGGGGACGAGGACGGCGTACCCGGCCTCGGCGAGCCGGTCGGCCAGGGCCATCAGGTAGGGCCGGAGTCCGAAGGCGTCCATGTGGACGATGACGGCCGGGTGGGCCAGTGCGTCGTCGGGGTGGACGAAGTAGGCGTCGGCGACGCCGTCCGCCGTCGGGATCTCCACGGTGGTGCCGCGCACAGTCATGTGCTCGCTCTCTGTTCTGCCTGCCGGTCCGGTTGTCGCACCGGTCGTACCGTCTCTCGACGTCGGGCGGCAGGGTAGCCGGTGGGCCGGGGTTCGGCCCGCGAGTTGTGCGGCTCCCCGGACCACCGGCTCCGCTTCGACCGCCCGGGCTGCGGGTCCTGCGGACGGGAACGACCGTACGACCGGGTCACGTTGAGACCACCATGGGGATGATCGTGGGAACGGCGGCGGTGGTGGCCGCGATCGCGGGACTGGTGCTGATCGCGGCGCTGCAGATCCGGGGTGAGGCGTCGCCCCGGCGCGGCTCGAAGTCCGGTGCCGGGGGCGCCGCCGGGGGTGGGGGTGGCGGCGGGTTCGGCCTGGGAGGCGGCATGATGGAGGAACTGCACGCGCTCTTCAGCTCCGGCAAGCAGGTGCAGATCGAGCAGCGCCGGGAGCAACTGGTGCTGCGCGACGACGCGCACGCCGGAGCACCGCCGAACTTCGGCGTGGACCTGGAGGCGGGCGTGGCCGTGCTCCCGGCCGCACCGTCACTCCCGGCCGCGCGGACATCCCCGGCCGCGCCGACATCCCCGGACGGGGACCGGCCGTCCGGTCAGGCGCCCCAGGTGCGGGAGCAGAGCACGAGCCGGTAGCCGTCCGGGTCGGATATCGTCACGCCGTGCGCGTCCCAGTAGGGGTTGTTGGACGCGACCCGGGTGCCTCCGGCGGCCTCCAGCCGGGCGACGAGTTCGTCGTCCACGGGCGCGCCGAGGTAGACGACGAACAGGTCGTCGACGGTCGGGGCCGGTTCCAGCGGGTGCTCCGGGTCGTGGGTGAGCTCGAAGTGCCAGCCTCCACCCGGAGGGCCCACCATCAGCAGGTCGTGCTCGCCGGGGACGCGCTCGGTGGTGCGCCAGAGCACGTCGAGGCCGAGGCCGCCGGCGTAGAAGCGCTCGGCCGCCGCGAGGTCCCGGGAGGGGCGGGCGATCCGCACCCGCGTCGTCGCATCGATGATCACGCGGGGAAACCTAGCAGCCGGCACTGACAGCCCGCCGGAACACCAAGTCGGCCCCGGGCCGCCGGCGCCGGGCCACGGGCCGTCAGAGCCGAGACATCCGCTCCTCGTCGGAGGTGCGCGGGCAGGTCAGGCAGGCGACGGCGTCCGGCGCGACGGCGTAGTAGAGGCAGCAGCCGAGCCGCGTCCGGGTGGGGTGACACCGGCCGTCGGGGGTGTGCAGACGGCGGAAATCGGCCGCGCCGGGAAGCGGGAGCGTGCCGCCGGGCAGGACGGCCCCGGCGGCGGCGACCGCCGCGTCCTCCTCGTCGAGCATCCTGCCGAGGTACCAGATGGCGGAGGCCAGGTCATCCGTGACCATGCCCCAGAGCGCGCGGTCCCGTCGGCGGGTGGGCCCGGCGAAGGCGGCGACCAGCGGTTCGGCGTGCGCGACGACGGCGGCGCGCAGTTCGGCCCGCAGCTCGTCCTCGCCGAGCGGTCCGCCGGAACGGCCGACGTGGCCGCGCGGGCGCAGCGCGAGGTCTCCGGTCGGGGCGTGCAGCCAGAGGTCCGCGGGGTCGACGGCCGGGACGCGCCGGGCGAGGTGCCAGGGGCCGGCGATGAGCAGGCAGGCGGACCACACGTAGTGGTGCAGCAGGCGTGACGCGGTGACGTGCGGCCGGGCGGCGCGGCCGTGGCGGTCGGCGATGCGGGCCTCCTCGCCGGCCAGCGCAGCGGCCAGGGCCGTGTCGTCGCAGGCCAGTTGGGCGCCGGAGTACCAGCCGTCGGCGGCCGACGGGTCGGGGTCGGCCGGACCGAGTACGCGCAGGACGAGCGCGGGGCAGAGGTCGCTCAGGCGCCGGTAGTCCGCGAGCAGTGGCGACGCGGGCGTCGTGAGCGGGACGGGCGGCATCGGCGCCGCGAGCGCCGCCGCGGGCATGGGTGGTCCGGGGATCATCGAAACTCCCGAGCTCTGCTTCCCGAGATCGGATAAGGTGAGGCTCACCTTACAGACTTTCAAGCCGCCCGCGATACACCCACCCAAGCGGCACTCCACCCCAACTCCACTCCACCGCACTCCACTCCACCGCACCCCACAGTCGCCGACAAGCGAGATGTCCGATTTGTCAACGGTTGACGAACTTAGGCAAAGCTAACCTAAGATGTCGACTCGTGTTGAGAACCGATCCGACGGCTTCCACGGCCCCCGCGACGCCCCGGCGCCCTGCGCTCCGGCAGCCCCTGCTGCTGGCCGCCGGCCTGGGCGCGCTCGTGCTGTGCGCCGCGCTGAGCCTCGCGCTCGGCTCGCGCGCGATCCCGCTGTCCACCATGGCCGACGCCCTGACCGGCACCGCCCACGGCGGTGACGCCGACGTGGTGACGGGCCTTCGGGTCCCGCGCACCCTCATCGGGCTGGCGGTCGGGGCGGCGCTCGGCGCGGCCGGGGCCGTCGCCCAGGGCGTCACCCGCAACCCGCTGGCCTCGCCGGTCACCCTCGGCATCAACGCGGGCGCGAGCCTCGCCGTCGTCGCCGCGATCTACGCCCTCGACCTCACCCGGCCCGCCCAGTACGTCTGGTTTGCCTTCGCCGGTGCGGCCCTCGCGGCCGTCGCCGCGTACGCGATGTCCCGCCGCGGCGGCGACCTCGACCCGGTCCGGCTCGCGCTCGGCGGCACGGTGCTCACCGTCGTGCTCACCTCGTGGACCTCGGCGCTGATGCTGGCCAGTCACCGCACGCTCGACGAGGCCCGGTTCTGGCTGGCCGGCTCGATCGCCGGACGGCAGCTGGACACCCTCACCCCCGTCCTGCCCTTCCTCGTGGTCGGCCTGCTCGGCGCGTTCGCGATCTCCCCCGCGCTCAACGCGCTGGCCCTCGGCGACGAGGCGGCCCAGTCGCTCGGCGTGCCGGTGGCCCGGATCCGGGTCGCCGGCGGGCTCGCCGTGGTCCTGCTGGCGGGCGGCGCGGTCGCCGTCGCCGGACCGGTGGCGTTCATCGGACTGGCCGCCCCGCACCTCGTCCGCCCGCTCCTCGGCAACGACCACCGCTGGCTGCTGCCCGGCTGCCTGATCGCCGGTCCGCTGCTGCTGCTCGCCGCCGACGTGCTCGGACGGCTCGTGGTCCGCCCGTCCGAGATCGAGGTCGGCATCGTCACCGCCTTCCTCGGCGCGCCGCTGCTCGCGGTGCTGGCGCGGAAGGTGGCCCGGTGACCGCGATCGCCGCCGCCCCGACGGGCGCGCTCACCCGCCGCCGCGTCCGCACCGCCGCATGGTCGGTGCTGGCCGCCGCCCTGCTCGTGCTCCTGACCGGCATCGCCCTCGGCACCGGGCAGGTCAGCATCTCCGCGTGGGACGCGCTGCGCGCCCTCGTCGGCCAGGGCTCGCCCGGGGACGTCCTCGTCGTGCAGGAGTTCCGGGCGCCGCGCGTCGTGTCCGCGCTGATCGCGGGCGCCGGGCTGGCCATGGCCGGCTCGATGCTCCAGCGCCTCTTCCGCAACCCGCTGGCCTCCCCCGACACCATCGGCGTCACCGGCGGCGCCTCCTTCGGCGCGGTGCTCATGCTGGCCACCGGCGCCTCGCAGCAGCTGATCCCGCTCGCCGCGCTCGGCGGCGGACTGCTCGCCGCGCTCCTCCTCGGCGGCTTGGCGTGGCGCTCCAAGCTGGCCGTGACCCGCCTGGTCCTGGTCGGCCTGGCGGTCCAGCAGGGCCTCGCCGCCGCCGTGAACCTGATGATCGTACGGTTCCCGGCCGAGCTCGCCTCCTCCGCGATGCAGTGGACCACCGGCTCCCTCTACGGCCGCACCTGGACCGAGGTCTCGATCGGCGGCACCGCCATCGGACTCGCCGCCGCCGCCGTCGTGCTCTGCCAGCGCCGCGTCGCCGTCCTGGACCTCGGCGACGACTCCGCCGGCGGCCTCGGGCTCGACCCCGGCCGCGACCGGATGTGGCTGCTGCTGCTCACCATCACCCTCGCCTCGCTCGCCGCCGCCCTCACCGGGCCGGTCGCCTTCGTCGCCCTCGCCGTCCCGCACCTGGTCCGGCTGCTGGCCGGGCCGCCCACCCTCGGCACGCTCGGACTCACCGCCCTCACCGGCGCCGTCCTGTTGCTCGGCGCCGACCTCCTCGTGCTCCACGTGATCCCCGTCCACGGCCTGCCGGTCGGTGCCGTCACCGCCACCCTCGGCGCGCCCTGGCTCCTGGTGCTGATGATCCGCCAGGGCCGGCTTCCCCAGAGGAGCAGCTGATGACCGTCCCCGAGACGCCCCTTGCCGAGCAGACGGCCGCCGAGACGACGGTCGCCGAGACGACGGCCGCGGAGAAGGCGACGGGGGAGAAGACGACGGCGGACGCGACCGTCGGCGGCACGAACCGCCTCGCCGCCCACGGGCTCGGCCTGCGCTACGGCGACCGCGTGATCGTCGACGGGCTCGACCTCGAACTGCCCGGCGGCGCGGTCACCGCGATCGTCGGCCCCAACGCGTGCGGCAAGTCCACGCTGCTGCGCGGACTCGTCCGCCTCCTCGATCCGGCCGCCGGGACCGTCACCCTCGACGGCGCCGACATCCACCGGATGCCGTCCCGGGCACTCGCCAAGCGACTCGGCCTCCTGCCGCAGCAGCCGGTCGCGCCCGAGGCGATCACCGTCGAGTCGCTGGTGCGGCTCGGCCGCTACCCGCACCAGCGGATGCTGAGCCCGTGGTCCAGGGCCGACCAGGCCGCCGTCGAGGACGCCCTGGCCCGCACCGGCACCGCCGAACTGCGCGACCAGCAGGTCGACCGGCTCAGCGGCGGGCAGCGCCAGCGCGCCTGGATCGCGCTCGCGCTCGCCCAGGACACCGACCTCCTGCTCCTCGACGAACCGACCACCTTCCTCGACCTGCGCCACCAGCTCGACGTCCTCGACCTCGTCGCCGACCTGCACGAGGAGGCCGGGCGCACCGTCGTCATGGTCCTGCACGACCTCGGGCAGGCCGCCCGGTACGCCGACCACCTCGTCGTCCTCAAGGACGGACGGCTCGCGGCCGCCGGGGCACCGTCGGAGGTGCTGACGGCCGAGCTGGTGGAAGCCGTCTTCCAGGTGCCGTGCCGAGTGGTGCCCGACCCGGAGACGGGCACGCCGCTCGTCGTGCCGCGGGCGCGGGAGCGTACTCGCGCTCGCGCTCGCGCATCGGCTGCGGTCTGACCTCCTCGACGGGCCGCGTTCTCGTGCCGCTTCCCCTTCCCCTCCCTCGTCTCCTCCCTCTTCGTCTCCACCCTCTTCGTCCCCGCTCTCCGCTCGACCCGATCCAAGGAATCCGATGAACCGCCGACTGCCCGCCGCCGTCCTCGCCGCCACGCTCTCCACCGCGCTGCTCGCCGCCTGCGGCAGCAACGGGGACGGCGCCAAGGCCGGCGGCGACTCCGCCTCCTCGTCCGCATCCGCCGACACCGCCGCGGGCTTCCCGCGCAGCGTCAAGCACGCGGCCGGCACCGCCGAGATCAAGAGCCGGCCCAAGCGCGTCGTGGTCCTGGACAGCGGCGAGTTGGACGACGTCACCCTGCTCGGCATCACCCCGGTCGGCGCCGTCTCCCCGCACATGAAGACCGAGGGCGGCTTCCCGGACTACCTCAAGGACAAGATCAAGGACACCAGGGACGTCGGCCCGATGAACGAGCCGAACCTGGAGCTGATCGCCTCCCTCAAGCCCGACCTGATCCTGTCCTCCAAGGTCCGCCACGCCAAGGTCTACGACCAGCTGAACGCGATCGCGCCGACCGTCCTCGCCGAGACCACCGGCTTCCCCTGGAAGGAGAACCTCGCCCTCTACGCCCAGGCCCTCGGCAAGGAGGACGAGGCGAAGAAGGCGCTCGCCGACTACCAGGCGCGGGCCGCCAAGCTCGGCGAGGAGATCAAGGCGAAGAACGGCGGCACGATGCCGACCGCGTCCGTGGTCCGCTTCGTGGCCGGGCCGACCCGCCTGTACGCGAAGGCCTCCTACAGCGGTGTCGTGCTCAAGGACGTCGGCCTGGCCCGCCCGGCCTCGCAGGACGTCGACAAGAACATCGTCGAGGTGAGCGCCGAGCAGATCAACCAGGCCGACGCGGACCTGGTGTTCGTCACGACGGCCGACGACCCGTCGAAGACCAAGGAGAGCGAGGTCCAGCAGACCCCGGTCTGGCAGGGCCTCAACGCCGTGAAGAACAACAAGGTGTTCACCGTCCCGGACGAGACCTGGATGTCCGGCATCGGCGTCCAGGCCGCCGACGCCATGCTCGTCGACATCGCCAAGGCCGCGGGCGTCGAGGCCCCGAAGTAGCCGACGGCGGCCGGCTCCGGCAGCGGGGCCGGCTGCCCCCGCCCCCCCGGCCCGGCCCCCTGGACCACCGGACTGCCGGACTGCCGGACTGCCGGTAGCGGGCGGGGGACGGCGAACAAGTCCGGAGTGACAGATGACAGCAAACAGATAACAGATTTCGAAATCTGTCATCTGTTCGCAGTCCGCCGTCTCCCGTCAGCCGCCCCCTTCCACCCGCCCCTCCACCCGTCCGCCGCCACTCGCCCGCCACCACCCCAGCGAGGACCTCCACGCCATGCGGCTCTACCTGCTCGCCCTCAACCCCACCGACTCGGTCACCTCCGGTTTCCTGCCCGCCGCCGCCCGGCTCGGGCTCGACGTCACAGTGCTCACCGACTGCGCCGAACCCCACCGGCGGGCCTACGCCTCCCTGCCGTTCGCCGCACCCGAGGTACTGGAGTGCGACGTCCGGGACTTCCGCGCCGTGGTCAGCCTGATCTCCCGCCACCACGCGCCGGACGCGGTGTTCAGCAACAGCGACCACCTCCAGACCCAAACGGCCCTCGCCGCCGAGTACTTCGGTCTGCCGGCCAAGGACTGGAAGGCCGCGCTGCGGGCCAAGGACAAGGGTCAGCTGCGCCGCCACCTCGCCCTCACCGGCCAGGACACCGTCTGGTCCGCCGAGCTGGCCCCCGACCAGGACCCGGCCGAGCTGGACCCGCCGTTCCCGTGCGTCGTCAAGCCGCGCGAGGGAGTCGCCAGCGAGGACGTCACGCTCGTCGCCGACGCCGCCGAACTCGCCCTGCGCTGCAAGGAGATCCAGCACCGCAGGGCCGGCACCACGCTGGTCGTCGAGGAGTTCCTGGACGGACCGCTCTGCACCCTGGAGACGCTCGGCGACGGCCGCACCCGCCACGTCCTCGGCGGCTTCCGCACCCGGCTCTCGCCTCCCCCGGACTTCATCGAGGAGGTCCTGGAGTTCGTCCCCGCCCACCCCGCGGCCGTCGTCGGCCAGGTCCTCGCCCAACTCGACGCGCTCGGCGTCGGACTCGGCGCCTGCCACACCGAGTTCGTCGTCCAGCCGGACGGCCGTGCCCGGATCATCGAGGTCAACTACCGTGCCATCGGCGACCAGTGCGACCTCATGCTCGCCGAGATCCTCGGGATCCCGCTCTTCGAGCACATCCTGAGCGTCCACCTCGGCCGCGAACTCCCTTCCGGCCTGGCGGATTTGTGCGCCGCCACTCCGCGCCGCGCCCGCAACGAGGTGGTCTGCGCCGACCGCGCCGGTGTCCTCACCGCCGCCCCCGCCCCGTACGACGAGGAGCGCGACGGCGTCCGGCTCGCCTACCGCCCGCTGCGCCCGCTCGGCGAGCGGCACGAGCACTACCGCACCAACCGCGACTACCTGGGCGTCATCTGGGCCCTCGGCGAGGACCAGGGCGCCGTCGACGCCGCCGTCGCCCGTTTCCTCGCCGCCAACCGCTGGGAGATCGCCCCGTGACCGCCGCCGAGCAGCTCACCCTTCGCGTGCTCTCCGCCCTCGTGCGCGAGGACGTCCTCGGCCTGCGCACCCACGGCGCGGTCGAACACCGGGCGGACGGCCCCTGGCTCGTCCTCTGCGACGCCGAGCTCGCCGTGCCCGTCGCCCCCGAGGGATTCCAGTCCGAGTACGCGGCGCGCCTGCCCCTCGTCGACCTCGCCGGTCGCCGACTCACCGACCCGGAAGCCATCGTGGCGAACCTCACCGAGCTGGCCGACCTCGAGGACCGGCCCGGCTGGACCGCTCTCGCCGAGGAGTGCCGCCAGACCCTCATCACCATGGAACTCCACGAGCAGGTCCGACCCGAGGTGCACGCACGGCTCACCGACCTCTACGGCGCCGACCCGGCTGCCTGGAACGGCGCCGCCGCGAGCCTCGGCCACGACACCCTCGCCGCCTACCTCGACCACCCGGTCTACCCGACCGCACGCGGCCGGGCCGGTCTCGGCGAGGCCGAACTGCGCGCCTTCGCGCCGGAGTTCCACCCCGCCTTCGAGCTGCGCTGGCTGGCCGTTCCCACCGCCGCCGTCACCGCCCACGGCGCCGAGCCGCTCCCCAGCTGGTGGCCCACCCCGGCCTGGCTCGGCCTCGGCGACGCCTGCCCCGGCGACGGCTGGACCACCCTTCCCGTGCACCCGCTCACCGTCGGCGCCCCGCTCGACGAGGCCCTCGCGGCGACCGGCCTGGCCGGTCGCGCGATACTCGCCGACCGCCCGTACCTGACGGTCGTGCCCACGCTCTCCATGCGCACCGTCGCCGTCGCCGACGACCCCGCCTGCCACCTCAAACTCCCGCTCGCCACCGCCAGCCTGGGCCGGCTCAACCGCCGCACCATCAAGCCCGGCACCCTGGTCGACGGCGCCGCCGGACAGCGCCTGATCGAGGCCGTGCTGGCCCGCGAACCGCGCTTCACGGGCCGGATCCTGCACGCCGACGAGCAGACCTACGCCCACGCCGGGCACGAACTGCTCGCCGTGCTGCTGCGCCGCTACCCGGCCGGGCTCGGCCAGGCCGTCACCGTCCCGCTCGCCTCCCTGCTGGCACCTGCGCCCGGCGGCCGGCTCGTCATCGACCACCTCGCCGACCGCTTCTACGGCGGCGACCCGGTCGCCCTCTACGACGACCTGCTGGCGCTGCTGATCGACTGGCAGACCACGCTGTTCGGCTACGGCATCGCGCTGGAGTCGCACCAGCAGAACACCTCCCTCGTCCTGGACGAGGACGGCCTGCGCCTCCTCTACAAGGACGACGACGGCCCGCGTGTCCACACCGGCCGTCTGACGGCCACACTCGGCGAACTCGCCCCATCTTCCGAGGAGTTCGACGACGCACGGATCTTCGGCGAGGACGACCGGGCGCTGACCGACCTGTTCACCACCATCACCGGCCACCTCTGCACCGCCTCCCTCGCCTTCGGCCTCGCCGACCACGGCCGCGCCGAACTCGGCGACGTGCTCGCCCTGTTGCGCAAGCGTCTCGCCGAAGCCGTCGACCGCCTCGGACCGGTAGGCGCGCCGCTGCGCACGAGCCTGCTGGACGCCGAACGGCTGCCGGTCAAGGCCATGGTCACCGCCGGTACTCTGCTCACCAAGCAGCGCTCGGGTGCCGCCGACATCAACAAGCACTACACGAGCGGCCCCAACTACCTCCTGGTGAACGGCCTCCCGCGATGACCGCGGACGTGGAGGCCCTGCCGCGGCGGAGGCCCGTCGAGGCCGGCGGCTCCGACGGACTCGGCCGCCGTCAGGTGCACGCCGTCGCGGCCTGCTACTTCGTCGCCTCCTTCGCCGCGCTCGGCCTGCCGCCCTACCTGACCGCGATCCTGCCCACACTCGGCGACGCACAGGCCCGCTGGGCCGGCGTGCTCTACATCGTGCCGACCGTGTTCAGCGCACTCGGCGCTCCGCTGTGGGGCCGGCTCGCCGACCGGTTCGGCCGCAAGCGCCTGCTGCTGCGCGCCCAACTCGGGCTCACCGTCTCGTTCCTGCTCGCCGGTGCCGCCGACAGCCTGCCCGCGTTCACCGTCGCGCTCGTCCTCCAGGGCTTCCTCGGCGGCACCTTCGCGGCCACCAACGGCTACCTCGCCGCCGCGCTCGGCGGCCCCCGGCTGTCCCGGGCGCTCACCCTGATGCAGGGCAGCGCGCGAGCGGCACTCGTGGCCGCCCCGATCCTGGTCGGCGCGCTGTCCCCGTGGATCGACCCGCACCGCCAGTACCTGGTGATGGCCGTACTCCCGCTCGCCGCGGCGCTGTTGCTGTCGATGCTGCCCGAGCCCAAGGCCACCCGCCGTGCCGACGTGGCCACGGCCGGCGCCCCTGCGGCCGAGGCCGAACGCAGCGCGCCGGTCTCCCTCCGGCCGCTCTACGCCTTCGAGTTCACCTTCGTCTTCGCCACCGTCATCTCCTTCCCCTACCTGATCACGCTGGCCCAGCAGCGCCTGCCGGGCGTCTCGGGCACCACCACCGGCGTGCTCTTCGCCCTGCCGCACCTGTGCTACCTGGTGTTCGCGGCCCGCACCCACACCGTCTTCCACACCCGCCCGCACACGGGGATCGCACTCGGCTTCGCCTGCGTCACCGTCGGCCTCGCCGGACACGCCGTCGCCTACTCACTGCCGGTGTTCGTCGCCGTGCGGCTCCTGCTCGGCGCCGGGCTGACACTCGGCCTGGTCAGCCTCGCCGTCCTGGCCGCCGGAGCCGCCGAGGGCCGCCAGCCCGGCCGGATGTTCGGCACCCTCGAACTCGTCTCCAAGGGCGGCGCCGTCGCCGCCGGTGCCGTCGCCGCGCTGGCCAACGACCGGTTCGGCGCCGCCGCCCCCGTGGTCGCCGGCACCGCCGCCGCCCTGCTCGCCGCCCTCGCGGCCACCGCACTCACCGTCCCGTCCGCCCGTCAGCGCTGGAGTCGCCGATGACCCACGAACTGCCCACCGCCGACGACGCGGTGGCCCACACCCTGCTCAACTGCCTGCTGCGCGAGGTCTCCGCCCCCGAGCACCAGACCGCCGTCACCGACAACCGCCTCCAGATCCGCCTCCCCCGCCGGGGCGTCCTCCTGCGGGCCGCCCTGCGCCGCACCTCCTTGCTCGGCGCGCACCGCTTCACCGGCCCGGTCGAGATCGAACGCCGCAGCGGCTGGGAGGAGTTGGACTGGCGCGAGCTCGCCGAGCACGTCCAGGGCGAACTCGAACTTCGCACCGGCACGGTGAACGAGGAGTTCACCGACCAGGTCGCCTCCAGCCACGAAGGCGTCCGCGCGGGCCTGGCGCACAGGCCGCCCGGCGGACGGGACCGCTACCTCGACTCCGAGCAGGCCCTGCTGTTCGGGCACCGCTTCCACCCGGCCCCCAAGTCCCGCTCGGCCGCCCGGGGCGAGTGGCGCGACTACGCCCCGGAGTCGCGCGCCGCGTTCCAGCTGCGCCACCTGGCCGTCCGCGAGGAACTCGTGGCCGGACACTCGCTCGACGCCGCCTCGACCGCGCTGCTCGACGGGCTCGGCGAGGTGCCGGCCGGTTACCGCCTGCTGCCCGCCCACCCGTGGCAGTACCAGCTCATCGGCGATCACCCGCTGTTGCGTGGGGCCCTGGCCAGCGGCGATGTGCTCGACCTCGGCCCGCGCGGCGAGGAGTTCGCCGCCACCGCCTCGGTTCGCACGCTCTACGGCGCGGACGCGTTCCTCAAGTTCAGTCTCAACGTCCGGATCACCAACTGTCTGCGCAAGAACGCCGCGTACGAGCTGGCCGGCGCCGTCACGCTCACCCGGGTGCTCGCCCCCGCGCTCACCGACCTCGCCCGGCGCTTCCCCGGCGCCGCGATGCTGCGCGAACCCGCCTACCGCACACTGGCGTTGCCCGGTGCGGACGGCCGACCGGACCAGTCGCTGTTCGAGGGCTTCGGACTCATCGTCCGCGAGGGCCTCGGCGGCGTGCTGCGGCCCGGCGTCACGCCGCTGCTCGCGGCGGCCGTCGCCGACGAACATCCGACGAGCTCCGCACACATCTCACAGCTGCTGGACGGAAGTCCGGACGGCCGCGAGGCCCTCGACTGGTGGCACGCCTATCTGCGCCTGCTCATCCCGCCGGTGCTGGCTGCCTACTTCGACCACGGCGTCGTCCTCGAACCGCACCTGCAGAACGTCCTCATCGGCGTCGACACCGCCGGGCACCCGACCCAGGTGCTCTTCCGCGACCTGGAGGGCACCAAGCTCGTCCCCGAGCAGAACGCCGCCCTGCTCGCGGCCCTGCCGCCCGAGGTCGCCGGACCGATGACGTACGACGCCGAGCGCGGCTGGGACCGGGTCGTCTACTGCCTCCTGGTCAACCACGTCGCCGAGCTGCTCGCCGCGCTCGCCGACCGTCACCCGGAGCTGGAGGGCGCCCTCTGGCAGACGGTCCGGGACACCCTGGAGGAGTACGCGGCCGCCCACGGCCGCCCGCCGCGCCTGCGCGCACTGCTCGCAGGCGTCCCGCTGCCCGCCAAGGCCAACCTGCTGACCCGCTGGGAGCGCAAGGCCGACCGCGAGGCCGGATACGTCCGGCTGCCGTCGCCGCTCGCCGGGTCCGTGCTCGCGGAAGCCGCCCGGATGCCCTTCACCGTCCCCGTTGGGAGCGCCCGATGACCGAGTCCGTCCGCCGGCACGTCGCCGAGCTCACCCCCGACGAACTCCCCGCCTACGTCTACGACCTGGCCGCACTGCGCGACCACGCCGCGGCCGTGCGGGCCGCGCTGCCGGAGCGGGTCGAGCTGTACTACGCCGCCAAGGCCAACCCGGAGGCTCCGGTACTGGCCGCAATCCGCGAGGCCGTCGACGGCTACGAGGTCTCCAGCGGAGGCGAGTTGGCGCACGTGCGGGCAGCCGTGCCCGGCGCTGCCCTCGCCTTCGGCGGGCCCGGGAAGACCCCTGCCGAAATCGTGGCCGCCGTCGACGCGGGCGTGCACCGCTGGCACATCGAGAGCGAGCAGGAACTCCAGCGGCTGGCCGCCGTCCTCGCGGACCGGCCCGGCACGGTGGTCGACGTGCTGCTGCGCGTCAACCTACCCGTCGGGACGGGCACGTTGGACGCCGTGGCGCTCGCGATGGGCGGACGGCCGACACCGTTCGGACTCGACCCGGACCGCGCCGAGGAATGCGTCCGCCTCCTCACCGGCGACGGCCCGATCGGCCGGCGGCTGCGCCTGCGCGGGGTGCACGCCCACCTCGCCAGCGGTCTGGCCGCAGCCGAACACCTCGCGCTCGCGGAAGGGATCGTGGAGTGGTCGGCCGCTCTGGCCGAACGGCACGGCTTCCCGCTGGACGAGGTCAACGTCGGCGGCGGCATGGCCGTCGACTACGACGATCCGGGCCACCGTTTCGACTGGACCGCCTTCGGCGAAGGGCTCGCCAAGCTGCTCGACGCCCACCCCGGCCTGACCCTGCGGATCGAGCCCGGCCGCGCGCTCACGGCGTACTGCGGCTGGTACGCGACCGAGGTGCTGGACGTGAAGACCAGCCACGGCGAGGACTTCGCGGTCGTCCGTGGCGGCACCCACCATCTTCGGACCCCGGCCACGCGCGGACACTCTCAGCCGTTCGAGGTCCTGGCGGTGGAGGCGTGGCCGCACCCGTGGCCGCGTCCCGCGGTGAAGACCGGCCGCGCCACGCTGGCCGGCCAGCTCTGCACCCCGAAGGACGTCCTCGCGCGTGCAGCCGAGGGCGCCGACGGCCTGCGGCCGGCGGACCGGGTGCTGTTCGCGATGGCGGGCGCGTACGCATGGAACATCTCGCACCACGAGTTCCTGATGCACCCCTATCCGGGCTTCCACTACCTGGGCCACTGACCGACGTCCCGAGGCTTCCCGCGGACCCGGACCGCGGCACGGCACCGGACGCCGACGGAAGAGAACCGACGACGAACAGATGACAGCTGACAGATTTCGAAATCTGTCATCTGTCAGCTGTCAGTCGTCACCCCCGCAGGTCACCCCCGCACGGTCGTGCGAAAGTGGTAGGCAGCGAAGGGAGCGCGGACGTGCTGATGGACAGGGTGGCGGAGATTCTCGCCGAGGCTTCGGCCGAGGCGGTGGAGCCGCGTTTCCGCGCGCTCGCGGCCGGCGAGGTGATGGAGAAGGCTCCCGGCGAAATCGTGACGATCGCCGACCGCGAGGCCGAGGCGATCATCGAACGGCGGCTGCGCGAGCTCCTGCCCGTCCCCGTGGTCGGCGAGGAGGCCGTCGCCGCCGACCCCTCGCTCGCCCACGCCCTGCGCTCCGAGCCCGCCGTCTGGCTGGTGGACCCCGTCGACGGCACCTCCAACTTCGTCGCGGGCCGCCCCGACTACGCCGTCATGTGCTCCCTCGTCCGCAGCGGCCGGACCGTCGCTTCCTGGATCTGGCAGCCGTCCACCGCCACCGCCTACCGCGCCGAACTGGGCGCCGGCGCCTGGCGCGACGACGTCCGCCTCACCCGCGCACCGGCCCCCCACGACCCCGCCAAGCTGCGCGGCATCGTGAAAAGCCGCTTCCTCGACCCCGACCACCGCCGCCGCCTCGAAGCCAACGCCGCCGCCTTCGGCGAGCTCTCCCCCGGCCGCAATGCCGCCGGCATCGAGTACCCCGACGTCGCCGACGGCCACACCGACTTCGTCTTCTACTGGCGCACCCTCCCCTGGGACCACGCCCCCGGCGGCCTGCTGCTCGCCGAGGCCGGCGGCGTCGCCGCCCGCATGGACGGCAGCACCTACCGCCCCGAGGCCCCCGGCTGCGAGGACGGCCTGCTGGTCGCCGCCGACCCGGAGACCTGGGAGCTGGCCCGCGGCATCCTCATGGCCGACTGAGCCCCGCTCTCCTCCCCTCTCCGAAAGCCGCGGAAGGCCGCCGAAGGCCGCTCACCACAAGGCCGCTCATCACGCGACCGGTCACCACACGACCGGAAGCCGTTCCGGCAGCCGCTTGATGAACCCCGGCCGCCACGCCAACTGCTCGGCCGGAAGTGCGAGCCGCAGGGCGGGCAGGCGCTCGACGAGCGCCGTGATCGCGATCTCGGCATGCGTGCGGCCGAGCGCCGAGGCCGGGCAGAAGTGGCGGCCCGCCCCGAACGCGAGGTGCGGGTTGCTCGTCCGGCCGAAGTCGATCCGCTCCGGGTCCGGGAAGACCGCCGGGTCGTAGTTGGCGCCCTCGACCAGGATGAGCACCAGCTCGCCGGCCTTCACCTCCACGTCCCCCACCTGAACGTCCTCGAGCGCGAGGCGCGGCAGGGCATCGCCGATCGACAGGTTGACCCGCAGCAGCTCGTCCACCGCGGCTCCGATCAGCGCGGGCTCGGCCCGCAGCCGGTCGGCGAGTTCGGGCTGCTCGCACAGGTAGACGATCGCGTTGAGCAGGAAGGACGACGTCGAGACGGCGCCCGCACCGAAGAGCGACAGCGCGACGGTGGCGAACAGTTCGTCGCTGACGCGGTCCGAGACGTCCGGGGAACGGCGCAGTTCGGCGAACCGTCCGAGCAGGCCCTCCGCCGGCTCCGGGTCCGCGTTGAGCTGCCCGACCATGTAGCCGAGGTCCTTGTACCAGTTGGGAGTCGCGCCCGCGAACGGCGTCGGGCTGGTGATGAAGGCGACGTCGATGCCGGCCATCAGCCGCCGCCAGTCGTCGCTGGGGATGCCGAGCAGGCGGCAGTGCAGGGCCGCCGAGTAGGGCTCGGTGAAGCCGTCCCGGAGTTCACCGGGGGCGCCCTGGGTGACGAGCCCGTCGATCAGCCGGTGGGCCTCGGCCCGGAGCCAGCCGTCGAGTTCGCGGTCGGCGCGCGGGGAGAGCGTCTTCATGACGGCGTTGCGCAGCCCGGCGCTGTTGATGTTGCCCATGTTGTTGACCACCTCGGGCGGGATGGTCAGCGCGTACTGGCGCGGGACACCGGGGTTGGCGGTGTCCTTGAGGCTGAACCGCTCGTCCTCCAGCACCTGCTTGGCGAGCGCGTAACTGCTGACCAGCCAGGCCGGGTCGTCGGTCAGGGTACGGACCTTGGCGATCGGCCGCTCCTCGCGCAGCACGGCCGCCTCGGCCGGGAAGACGTCGCCCCGGCGCGGGAGCGGAAATTCGGCGTACGGGCACGTGGCGCCCTGCGGTGCGCCGTTCGACGTGGCGGGCGCGGTGGTCACCGGGTCGGTGACGGTCATGGGTGTGGCTCCTCGGAGAGATGGTTCGAGCGGCTTGGGGTCGGTCACGCGGCGCGCGCGGACAGCGTGCGCTCGGCGTCGAGTGAGGCACCGGGAACACCATCGGACCCGGCGTCGGACGCGACCTCGGACGCGACCTCGGACGCGATGCCGGTCCGCGTCGCGGCCGGGCGGATCACCGCGTAGCCCTGGCCGGGCATGGCGCGCAGGCCCTCGTCCCGGCCGAACAGGACGGGGGTGAGCGGGAGTTGCATGTGGTAGCAGATGACGGACGAGGGCACGCCCAGCAGGGCCGGGGTGTCCAGGAAGAACGGCAGCTCGGCGGAGATGTACCGCATTCCGGCGGCGAGTTGGGGCTCGCTGGGCGCGAGTCCCTCGTCCAGCCGGGCCGCCAGGAAACCCCGGGCCATGCCCTCCGCCGCGTCGCGGAAGGCCCGGTCGGCATGGAGGGCGTCGACGATCTGCCCGTGCAGTCGCTGGTACACGGGGTCGCCGGTGAAGGAGGAGAGGGCGTGCACCCGGACCTCGTCCCGGCGCCCGGCCTCCTCGACCCCGCGCTCGATCCGCCGGGCCGTCGCCTTGATCTCCTTGAGCGCTCGGCGCCCGGCGTGCTCGGGGGTGTAGCCGAAGGACTCGAACTGGGCGCTGACGTGCAGGTCGGCGTAGACGATGTCGGTTCGATCGAAGAACCGACGCCCCCATCCGAGGAGTTCGGCGATCCTGCGGTGGCTGAAATAGCTGTTGCCCGGGCTGACCCCGATGAGCAGGTGCTCTCCGCGGCGCCAGATCTCGCGGCACCGGGATGAGTACGGCAACGCCTCGTACGCGGCCGGGAATCCGGCCAGGCACCCACCGGCTCCGGCGGTTATCGGGGCTTCGTCCGGGAGGGATTCACGCATGCCTTGCCTCCGCTTCACAGCGATCGTCACAGGACCGTTTTCAGGGGGGAATTACCGCGGTTCACAGAAGTGCACGGCGGGTAGGCGGAGTTCACCCCTAGGTGCGGGTGGACCCGTCGCAGTGGAGGATGCGCGCCTGGTCAGGCGGCCTGACCCGAGATGCCGTGTGCGCATTGTGGGGCGGCGACCACCCGAAGTTACCGTCGCCGTTCGGGATCCCCGCAAGCCCTGCACAGGGGTTGGCGAAATGTGATCAGCGGTCGGCCGAAATCAGCCTGTACAGCCATCCGGAGTGTGTCCACGAAGATATGGCGGAGGTCGGCGAATATCGCCCGGACAGCCTCTCACACCAGTGTGGCTTCCTCCAACGCGGCGACGGAAAAAGGGATTTGTTTTGGAATCGCCGCCCCCTCGGCCCCGCCACGCCGACCGGCTCGACCGGCTCGACCGGACCGGAGTGCCCGCCCCGAGCCGGCCCGTGCCCCCGGTGACCTAGCCGGGCCGTTCCCCGGCGACCTTGCGGCCCGCCTTGACCACCTCGCGCAGCAGGGCGCCGACCTCCCCCGGCGTGGTGTGGGGGTTGAGGAGCGTCAGCTTCAGCCGCACCCTTCCGGGGCCCTCCCCCGGCAGTTCGGTGCGGCCGACCACGGCCCGTCCGCTGCGCAGCAGCAACCGGCGCAGCTGCCCGTTGAGTTCGTCGATCGCCTCGCCGCCCGTGAGACCGCGCGGGCGGAAGCGGAACAGGACAGTCGTGAGGAGGGGCTCGCCGTGGAGCTCCAGGGACGGTTCGGCGCGGACGACCTCGGCGGCGGTACGGGCGAGGTCGTGGCAGGCGTCGACGAGCCGGCCGAGCCCGTCCCGGCCGAGGGTGCGCAGCGTGACGGCGATCTTGAAGGCGTCGGCGCGGCGGGTGGTGCGCAGCGAGCGGCCGAGGAGGCTGGGGTAGCCGGCGTGTTCGTCGTCGACGGGGTTGAGGTACTCGGCGCGGCGGGCGAGGGAGACGTAGGTCTCGGCCCGGCGGACCAGGAAGACGCCGGCGGCGGCGGGTTGCCAGCCGAGCTTGTGCCAGTCGAGGGAGACGGAGTCGGCGCGGGCGATGCCGTCGAGGAGGGGGGCGAGGCGGTCGGAGAGGAGGGCGCCGCCGCCGTACGCGGCGTCGACGTGCAGCCAGGAGCCGTGGCGTGCGGCGAGGTCGGCGGCCGCGTGCAGCGGGTCGATCGCGCCGGTGTCGGTGGTGCCCGCGGTGGCGACGACGGCGATCGGGGTGTGTCCGGCCCAGGCGGTCTCGGCCAGGGCGCGTTCCAACGCTTCCGGCTCCATGCGGAGTTGGCGGTCGACGGGGACGGGGACAACGGACCGTTCGCCGAGGCCGAGCAGGGCGGCGGCGCGCTGGACGGAGAAGTGGGCGGCCTGGGAGGCGATGATGCGCGGGCTGGCGCCGGCCGGGATGCCGTCCAACTCGACGATGCCGTCCAGGCGTTGGTCGCGGGCCAGCATGAGGCCCATGAGGTTGGACTCGGTACCGCCGGAGGTGAGGACGCCCGCGGCGCGGGCGGGGTCGTAGCCGACGAGGGCGGCGAGTTCGGCGAGGATCGCGGTTTCGAGGGCGGTGGCGGCGGGGGCCTGGTCCCAGGAGTCCTGGGAGGGGTTGAGGGCGCTGACGGCGAGGTCGGCGGCGGCCGCGACGGCGAGCGGCGGGCAGTGCAGGTGGGCGGCGCAGGCGGGGTCGGCCGGGTCGGCGGCGCCGTAGGCGAGGAGTTCGGTGAGGCGGGCGAGGGCGCCGCGGCCGTGGGCACCGGAGAGGCCGTCGGCGACGAGGGCGGTGAGCTCGGCGGGGCTTCCGGCGGCTAGCGGTCCGGCGCGCAGGCCGGTGCCGGCGCCGAGGGCGTCGAGGACGGTGGCGAGCAGGGGGCCGAGCGCGCCCGGTCCGCCGGCGCCGCCCGCGAGGGCGTCCAACGGGGAATCCGCGCCGGGGAGTTCGTGATCGGGTTCGCGGCAGGACGCGTCATCGCGCCGGGCCCCGCGCCCGCGCTGGGGCTGGTACGTACTCTCGTCCCCCGGTTCCCGGTCGTGCGCGGGCCCGGAGCCGGCCCCCGCGCCGCCGCTCACCTGCCCTCCCGTACGCTCTCGGCGCCCCGGGCCGCCACCGCACCGTCCCGGCCCGACGCGGACGATCCCGCCGACCTGCTCAAACCCGCCGGTCCTGCCGGTCCTGCCGGTCCCGCCCATCCCGCCGGCCCTGCCGGTCCCGCCCATCCCGCCGGTCCCGCCGCTGCGGACGAGGGCGCCGCCGAACTCGCCGAGGCGATCGCGTCGGCGAGCCGGTCGAACACCGCGGCGGCCTGTTCGTCCGTGATGGTGAGCGGCGGGAGGAGCCGCAGGACGGCGTCGTGGCGCCCGCCGAGTTCGACGATCAGGCCGCGTTCCAGGCAGGCCTCACGGACCCGGACGGCGAACGCCGGGTCGGCCGGGCGCGCGCCGCACGCGTCGGGCTCGGCCGTGGCGTCGACGAGTTCGACGCCGAGCATCAGGCCGCGCCCGCGGACGTCACCGATGGCGGGCAGTTCGGCGGCGAGGTCGCGCAGCCGTGTCGTCAACCGGTCGCCGACGACGGTGGCGCGCTCGGCGAGGCCGTGGGCGGCGACGTACCGGAGGGTGGCGGCACCGGCGGCCATGGCGAGGGTGTTGCCGCGGAAGGTGCCGGTGTGGGCGCCGGGCCGCCAGCCGTCGTAGTCCTCGCGGTAGACGACGACGGCGAGCGGGAGGCTGCCGCCGATGGCCTTGGAGAGCACCATGGCGTCCGGGACGACGCCGCTGTGCTCGACGGCCCACATCCGCCCGGTGCGGCCGACGCCGGTCTGCACCTCGTCGACGATCAGCGGGATGCCGCGCTCGGCGGTGATGCGGCGCATCGCGCGCAGCCAGCCGTCGGGTGCGGGCACGACGCCGCCCTCGCCCTGGACGGCCTCCAGGACCATGGCGGCGGGGGTGGTGACGCCGCCGGACGGGTCGTCCAGCAGCCGTTCGACGTAGGTGGCGGAGAGGTCGGCGCCCGCGTCGCCGCCGACGCCGAACGGGCAGCGGTAGCCGTACGGGTAGGGCAGCCGGACGACGTCCCCGCCGCTCGGCAGGGGCTCCTTGACGGCGGTGTTGCCGGTGAGGGCGAGGGCGCCGGCGGTCATGCCGTGGTAGGCGCCGGTGAAGGCGAGGGCGCCTGCGCGGCCGGTGGCGGTCTGCATCAGCTTGAGCGCGGCCTCGACGGCGTCCGTCCCGGCCGGACCGCAGAAGTGCACCCGGGCGCGGGCGGCGAACTCCGGGGGCAGGCTCTCGAACAGGGCGGTGGTGAAGTCGTCCTTCTCCGCGGTGGCGAGGTCGAGCAGGTGCAGCGGCGCGCCGCTGTCGAGGGTGCGGCGGATCGCCTCCAGCACCACCGGGTGGTTGTGCCCGAGGGCGAGCGTCCCGGCGCCGGAGAGGCAGTCGAGGTAGCGCCGCCCGTCCGCGCCCTCGACGGTCATGCCGTTCGCCCGGACCGGGACGATGGGGAACGAGCGGGCGTACGTCCGGGCGGAGGACTCGCGGACGCGCTGGCGGCGCAGGACGGCCTCGCCGGGCGCCTGGGCGGGAATGGCGGCGAGCGACAAGACGTACCCCCAGGAGAAGTTAGGTAAGCCTAACTTTATCGCCCGCGACCTGGCCGGACGGTCAGGGGTACCCGGAACCACCCGACCGGGTGAACCTCCCCGTCTTCACCAACGAGCGTCCGGGCCAACGGTCACGGCCGCACGGCGGAATATTTTCGGGGATCGCGCCGCCGACTCTCTGGGGCTCCGCGCGCCAGGGCCTCCACAGCCTCACGCGCGGCGCCCGGCCGACCCGTCCCCCGCCTTCCAGCGGTAGCAGAGCTCCGGCCGCCCGACGCTCCCGTACTGCGGCTCGCGCACGGCGAGCCCGGTGTCGACGAGGTGTTCGAGGTACCTGCGCGCGGTGATCCGCGAGACCCCGGCCGCAGCGCCCGCCGCGGCGGCCGACAGCCCGGTCGCGGCCTCGCGCAGCACGCCCGCGACGGTGTCGAGGGTCGGCGCACTGAGTCCCTTCGGCAGGGCGTTCCGCTCGGGCGTGCGGAGCAGGGCGAGCGCCTGGTCGACCTCGTCCTGGCCGGTCGCCTCGCCGGTGCGGCCGAGGCTGTCGCGGTAGCGGGCGTAGCGTTCGAGGCGGTCGTGCAGGGCGGCGGCGCTGAACGGCTTCAGCAGGTACTGGACGACCCCCGCCGAGACCGCCTGCCGGACCATGGCGAGGTCGCGGGCCGAGGTCACCGCGATGATGTCGGTGGTGTGGCCGGCGGCGCGCAGCGTGCGGCAGAGCTGGAGGCCGTGGCCGTCCGGCAGGTAGAGGTCGAGCAGGGTGAGTCCGACGGGGGTCCCGGCGGCGCGGGCGCGCTCCAGGAAGCGCAGCGCGTCGGCGCAGCTGTGGACCGTACCGACGGCGCGGAAGCCGGGCTCGCGCCCGACGTAGAGGGTGTGCGCGGCGGCGGCGACGGGGTCGTCCTCGACGATCAGCACCGGGATGCCGGGCGCGCCGGCCGGGGCGGCGGCCCCGGAGGCGTCCGGCGACCCGAAGCCCGCGGTCACGAGACCACCTCCGCCGTTCTCTCCGCCTTGCCGGCGCCGCCGGCCGTCCTCGCTCCGCCGGTCTTCCCCGCTGCGCCTGCCGTCCCAGCTTCGCCGGTCTTCCCGGCGAGGGGCAGCCGGACGGTGAGCACCGCGCCGCGGTCGCGGCCGACCTCGACGGTGCCGCCGTTGCGCCGCGCGGCCTGCGCGACGAGGGCCAGTCCGAGGCCGTGGCCGCGGCCGTCCTGCTTGGTGCTCCAGCCGCGCCGGAACACGTCCTCGACGGCGGCCGGGTCGATGCCCGCCCCGGTGTCGGCGACGCGCAGCACCAGGTGGTCGTCCGCGTCGTCGATCCGCGCCGTCACGGTGACCTCCGGCGGGGCGGGGCTGTCGGCGGCGCCGGCGATCGCGGCGTCCACGGCGTTGTCGATCAGGTTGCCGAGGACGGTGATGAGGTCGCGGGCGGAGAGGTCCGGCGGCAGGACGCCGTCGTCGATGCGGCTATCCTCGGCGAGGGTCAGTTCCACTCCGCGCTCGGCCGCCTGGGCGGCCTTGCCGAGCAGCAGCGCGGCCAGGACGGGTTCGCTGACGGCTGCGACGACCCGGTCGGTGAGCTGCTGGGCGAGGGCGAGTTCGGCGGTCGCGAACTCCACCGCCTGTTCGTGGCGTCCGAGTTCGATGAGCGAGACGACGGCGTGCAGCCGGTTGGCGGCTTCGTGGGCCTGTGCGCCGAGCGCCTCGGTGAAGCCACGCACGGAGTCCAACTCGCCACTGAGCGACTGCAGTTCGGTGTGGTCGCGAAGGGTGACGACGCGGCCGAGACCGGTACCGATGGTGGACGTGTTGAGCACGACGACCCGTTCGGCGGTCAGGTGCACCTCGTCGCGGACCGGACCGTCGCCCAGCACGGCCGCGACGAGCGCCTCCGGAAGGCCGAGCCCGGCGACCGGACGTCCCTCCACCACCCCTTCCAGGCCCAGGAGTTCGCGGGCGGCGTCGTTGCACAGCACCACCCGGTGGGCGCGGTCGAGCAGGACCAGGCCCTCGCGCACCGAGTGCAGGGTCGCCTGGTGGTACTCGTAGAGGTGGCTGAGCTCGGCCGGGCCCATGCCGTGGGTGTGCCTGCGCAGACGGGAGTTGGCGAGGTACGTGCCGACCCCGCCGACCGCGAGCGCGGCCAACGCCACCCCGACCAGCGCCAGCAGTGGGCCGGTCAGCTGCTCGGAGATGCTCTCCAGTGTGATGCCCGCGCTCACGAGCGCGATCACCCGGTGCTGCTCGTCCAGGACCGGCGTGACCACCCGCACCGACGGGCCGAGCGTGCCGGTGTACGTCTCGCTGCGGGTCTGCCCGGCGAGCGCCCAGTCGATGTGGCCGAGGAAGCGCTTGCCGATCTGCTCCGGCAGGGGGTGGGTCCAGCGCACGCCGTCGGTGTTCATGACGGTGATGAACGAGACCCCGGTGTCGACGCGGACCTGCTCGGCGTATGGCTGGAGGACGGCGGTCGGGTCGGGCCCGGTGACGGCGGCGCGGACGGTCGGCGAGTCGGCGACCGCGTGGGCGACGGCGGTCACCTCGCGGCGGGCCGCCTCCTCGGTGCGGTCGGCGGTGAACAGGTACGCGAGGACGGCACCGCCCGCCACCACGGCGGCCACGATGACGACCTGGACGGCGAACAGCTGTCCGGCCAGGCTGCGGACCAGGCGGCGCGGGTCGGGGAGCAGCCGGCGCGGCGCGGTGGCGGTGGGGGTGCGCACGGACATGCCTGCCAGTGTGCACCACGGGTCCGCGCGTCCCGGGGGTGCGCGCGCCCCGCGGCGGGCCCGGGACGGGTGCGGTGCGGGCCCGGGGCGACTGTGGGCCCGGGACGCGCGGGCCCGGGGCGACTGCGGGTGTGACTGCGGCTATGAACTCTATGAACGCAAACGTGACCCCCGTCACTCCCGGGCCTGATAGTCGGAGCGGCCCACCACCCGGGGCCGCCAGGACTGCAGGGCGAAGGAGCCGCAGATGTCGATCACTGGAGCCGCAAAGCCGTCGGGGGGCAGACGCGAGGAGGAGCCGGACGGGCACCGCACGGAGGGGGCCGCGCAGCCTCCCGCCTCGAAGCGGGACCGCACCCACTACCTCTACCTCGCCGTCATCGCCGCCGTGCTCGCCGGCGTGGTGGTCGGCCTCGCCGCCCCGGAGTTCGCGGTCGGGCTGAAGCCGATCGGGACGGGCTTCGTCAACCTGATCAAAATGATGATCAGTCCGGTCATCTTCTGCACCATCGTGCTCGGCATCGGCTCGGTCACCAAGGCCGCCAAGGTCGGCAAGGTCGGCGGACTGGCCATCGGCTACTTCCTCGCCATGTCGACGGTCGCCCTCGCGATCGGGCTCGTGGTCGGCAACCTCCTGGAGCCCGGCAGCGGCCTGCACCTCACCGCCGCGCTGGCCAAGTCAGGCCACGCGCAGGCGGCGGCCGGCGGCGCGCAGTCCACCTCCGACTTCCTGCTCGGCATGATCCCGAACACCCTGGTCTCGGCCCTCACCGAGGGCAAGGTGCTGCAGACCCTGCTGGTCGCACTGCTCGTCGGCTTCGCCCTGCAGGCGATGGGACCGGCCGGCGCCCCGGTGCTCCGCGGCGTCGAGCACGTCCAGCGACTGGTGTTCCGGGTCATGGCGATGATCATGTGGGTCGCGCCGATCGGCGCGTTCGGCGCCATGGCGGGCGTGGTCGGGGCGACCGGCACGGCGGCGCTCAAGAGCCTCGCCGTCATCATGATCGGCTTCTACGTCACCTGCGCCCTGTTCGTCGTGGTGGTGCTCGGCGCGCTGCTGCGGCTGGTCGCCGGGGTCAACGTGTTCGCGCTGCTGCGTTACCTCGGCCGCGAGTTCCTGCTGATCCTCTCCACATCCTCGTCCGAGAGCGCGCTTCCGCGCCTCATCGCCAAGATGGAGCATCTGGGCGTCAGCCGCCCGGTCGTCGGCATCACCGTGCCGACCGGCTACAGCTTCAACCTGGACGGCACCGCGATCTACCTCACCATGGCGTCGATCTTCATCTCCGAGGCGATGGACAAGCCGATGTCGATCGGCGAGCAGCTGTCGCTTCTGGTCTTCATGGTGATCGCCAGCAAGGGCGCGGCCGGGGTCACCGGTGCCGGGCTCGCCACCCTGGCCGGCGGACTGCAGTCGCACAAGCCCGCGCTGGTGGACGGGGTCGGGCTGATCGTCGGCATCGACCGGTTCATGTCGGAGGCCCGGGCGCTGACGAACTTCGCGGGCAACGCGGTCGCCACCGTCCTGATCGGGCGCTGGACGGGCGAGTTCGACGCGGAGCGGGCGCGCCGGGTGCTCGCGGGCGAGCTGCCGTTCGACGAGCAGACGCTCATCGACACGCACGGCGGGCAGGACGCGGCGCCGGCGGCCGTGAGCCCGGCTCCGGCACCCGAGGGCGTCCCGGTCACGAGCGGCGCCACGACGGCAGCCTGACGGCCTCGCCCCGACTCCCCCGGCCCGGCGCCGCCTGACCAACCCCCGGAACGGCGCCGGGCCGGGGATGCCGCCGAGGGCTGAGCGGCGGCAATCGACAGCTGACAGATAACAGATTTCAACATCTGTTATCTGTCAGCTGTTATCTGTTCGCCGTCCGCCGTCCGCTGTCCGCCGTTCACTCTTTCGCCGTCCGCTGTCGCCCACCGGCCACCGCGCGCCCGGCGCACCCTCCGCCACTCCCGCCGTCACAACTCCTCTGACCCGCTGACCGCCCACGCCAGCCCGCACGCCGGATCCTCCAGAGCCAGGTGCAGGTGCCGCAGGCCGTCCGTCGGCTCGCACCACGTGAAGCAGCGCATCCGGGCCACCAGCGCGTTCACCTCGCCCCGGTCCGGGCCGTCCGCGCCCGCCATCGCCGCCAGCGCCCGCCACAGCGCGAGCCGCCCGTGCGCCGTGCCCCGCGCCGGATCGACCGCCCCCGCCTGCACCAGCGCGGGCACGGCGAGCGCGAACGGCAGGTACCCGCCGGTCACCAGCGCACTGCGGGCCAGATGGGCGGCCGCCTGCGGCGCCGGCCCGCGCACACAGGCCACCTCCGCCCAGTCCACCAGCTCGGCGAGCACCCGGGTGGCCCGCTGCCCGCGCAGCCGCCGCCCCGGGTCGGGCAGCGCCACGGGCCCGAGGCCCTCCCGGCTGGCCGGCAGCGTCAGCACCGCACTGCGCGCACCCCCTCGGGGCAGGTAGTCGCGGACCCGCACCCCCTCGCCCCACCCCGCCGCCTCCCACGGCTCCAACAGCAGCGGCACGCCCTCCGAATCGGGCTCGGCGCCGTAGGACAGGTCCTCCCCGATCAGCACCCGCGTGTGCGCGACCAGCCGCCGCACGCGCGCCGGGACGAGTAGCGGCGCCAGCCTCAGCCACGAGTGCCGGGTCGCCAGCACCTCCCACAGCGGTCCCGCGTCGTGGTCGCCCGGTCCGGCGACCGCGCCCGGTCCACCGTCCCGGTCGAACAACCGCACGGCCACCTCCGGCGGCGCCGCGTACGCGATCAGATGGCCCAGCGGCGCGGCCTCCGCCGCCCCGAAGAGCTCGCCGCAGCGCGCCACCGCCGCCGCTCGGGCCCGCCGGTAGGCGGCCAGCAGTTCGGGCCAGCGGCCCTCGTCGGCCAGGGCGCGCAGACGGCGGTCCTCGTACGTGATCACGATTTTCAGCGTACGGGCCGGGACGTCACATCAGCTGACTTGCCGTCAGTTCGGTGCGTCGGGGCAACGCGCACACCGCCCTCACCGCCCTCACCGCCCTCACCGCCACAGCCGACGCTCCTGCGGCCGCGCTCGCCCGCAGCCGCCCGCTCGCGCTCGACGACGGCGCGCAGGCGCACATGGGCGCGGCGCCGGGTGACCGCCAGCGTGCTGCGGTGGAGACCGAGGAGCTCCGCGGCCTCGTCGACGCTGTAGCCGTCGAGGTCCACCAGGACCACCACCCTGGCCTGCTTGGCGGTCAGACAGCGCAGCAGCCGGACCACCTCCCACCGCGCCTGGAGCTCGGCCATCCCGCCACCCGACGGATCGGCCGCCGCGCGCTCGCGCTCCCGCCCCCGCTCCGCCGGTTCGGGCACCGCCACCCGGCGCCGCTCCCGCCGCCACTGGTCGCGCAGGATGTTCGCCATCGTCGTGAACACGTAGGCGTACGGCTGCGGATGGCCGAGGAACCGCTCCGGGCGCCGGGCGATCCGCAGGTACGCGTCGTGGACGATGTCACCCGCCGCGAACGGGCTCCCGGCGAGCGAGGCGGCCGCCTGGTGGAGCCTCGGCAGCATTTCCGTGAACACCCGGTTGAAATCGGTCGGTTCGCCGCCCAGATCACGTCCGCCGGCACATCGATCGGTCAATTCCGCCATGCCGTTCTCCCCGGAAGTCGGCACCCGAACACCCAGCTGGAGCCCGCCCCAATCAGGCGCAGACATGTGACTCAGCTCACATCATAGTTCGTCGTCTCACTGTACGCGCTCAATCGTGTGCAATGCGTCATCGTCCGCACGGAGAACGGGAATTCGCCGCGGCGCACCGGCTCGAACCGGCTCCCGCCGGCACTCCCGGACTCCGGACGGCCTGGACGCTCCGCCCGATTCGAACGACCGAGCGAGGAGAACCACCATGCCGGGTCGCATCGCCAGGAAGATCACCACGTTCGGGGCCGCGGCCGCCGCCGCCCTCGGCATCCTCGGCACGACCACCCTGCCCGCCACCGCCGACGCCGCGGCCGACCAGACCATCACCGCCGGCCCGAACGCCGCCGCCGCCGACGCCGTCACCGCCTCCTACCACTGCGTCATCACGGCCAACTACGGCTGGCGCTGGGAGGGCAAGTGCAACATCTACTCGGGTGAACTGCGGACCATCACCTACTGCGCCAACGGCACGTCCAGCACCGGCCTGTGGATCGGCGCGCGGCCGGCGGCGTGGGACGTGTGGGGCAACTGCCCGAACTCGACCTGGACCCGCGTGCTGTTCCAGAGCCGGGGCTGATCCCCGAAGCGCGGGTCTGACCGTGGGTGCCGCACCGACCGGGCGACACCCCGCCCGCACACCTGCCGCGCCCGTACACGGGCGCCCTCAGGCCGCCCGGTCGTGCCGACGGGGGTCAGCGGACGCGGGCGCGGCAGGTGCCGGGAACTCCTCGATGGTGAGTTCGCCCGCCGCGCGGCGGCCGGCCCGGTCCCGGGCGGGCGGGGACAGCGCGACGAAGGCCGCGGCGAGGAAGAGGAAGGAACCGAGACCCACGGCGAGCGGGAAGATGAACTCCATGGGGCTCGCTCCGCCGGGGCCGGTCCGGGTGGGTTCGGGGTGGACGTGGACGGCGGCCATGCCCGTGTAGTGCATGCAGCTCACCGCGAGCCCCATGACCAGCGAGGCCGCTGCCGCCGCGAAACCGTTGCGGATGGTGACGGCGGCCCAGAGCGCGGCGGTGGAGGCGCCGACCGCGACCAGCGCGGACAGCGCGACCGTCCCGGAGTCGTAGCGCAGGCCGGCGCGCATCCGCACAGCGGCCATGCCGAGGTAGTGCATCGCGGCGACGCCGAGGCCGGTGATGAGGCCGCCGACCAGGAGGGCGGGTCCGCGGGGAGCGCGGCAGGCGACGACGGCGAGGCCGAGGCCGGTGACCAGCACCGCGACCAGCAGGCTCAGCACGGTCAGCGGGACGTCGTAGCGCAGTTCGGTGCCCTCGACGGTGAAGCCGGACATGGCGACAAAGTGCATCGCCCAGATGCCCGAGCCGATCGCGGCGGCGGCCGTCAGGAGCCAGTTCCGGCGGGCGACGCCGGTCGCGGCGAGGGCGCGCAGGGTGCAGCGCAGGCCGAGTGCGGCGCCCGCGCATGCCAGGACGTACGAGAGCGTGGGCGTCAGCCAGCCGGAGCCGAGGTGATTGACACTTCCCATGGGACCTCCGGTCGACCCGTCCCTGTCATATGCCGGACGCTCATGCGGCCCCGGTCCGGGATGCGTGGGACGCTACCGAGCACTGGCACTGGCCAGCGGAAGATCCGAAAAGCTGCCCGCGAGGCGGGAGTCGTGTGCTCGAATGGATCGGTTGTGGGTCCCGGGACCGTTGAGCCTGGTGGACCGGGCGGGTGCGCAGCGACGAACAGCGGGCGGCGAACAGCGAACAGGTTTCAGATGACAGATGACAGATGTTGAAATCTGTCATCTGTTCGCCGGTCCCTGCCCCGCCACCCGCACCGGATCACCGCGGCGCCACCCGGATCCGCATCGGGCTCGCCGTCCGCAGGGTGATCCCCTGGGCGAGCGCCACCCGGTGGTCGACCACCTCCAGGTCGAAGTCCCGCAGCAGCACGCCCAGCGCCAGCACCGCCTCCAGCATCGAGAAGTGCTGCCCGATGCACGCCCGCGGACCGCCCCCGAACGGGAACCACGCGTACCGGTGCCGCCCCTTCTCCCGCTCCGGCAGGAAGCGGTCGGGGTCGAAGCGGTCCGGCTCCTCCCAGTGGTCGGGGTGCCGGTGGGTGACCCACGGCACCACGAGTACCTGCGAGCCCCCCGGCAGGACGTACCCGCCGATGACCGTCTCCTCCACCGAGCGCCGCCCGATCAGCGAAGCCGCCGGGTAGAGGCGCATCGCCTCCTTCAACACCCGCGTGATGTAGGGCAGTTCCTCCAGGTCCGCGGCAGTCGGCGCCCGACCGCCGAGCACCTTCTCCGCCTCCTCCTGCGCGAGCCGGCGCTGCTCCGGGTGCCCGGCGAGCAAGTGCAGGGCGAAGGCGAGCGAGGTCGCCGTCGTCTCGTGCCCGGCGAGCAGGAACACCAGGACCTGGTCCCGAAGTTCGTCCCGGTCCAGCTGCTCGCCGTCCTCGCCGCGCGCCTGCTCCAGCAGCGTCAGCAGGTCGTCCGCGCCGGGGTCGGCACCGCGCACCGCCCGATCGGCGATGATCCGGTCGCAGACCGCGTACAGGTCCCGCTGGGCCCCGACGCCCCGCCGGTTGCCCGGGGTCGGCCAGTGGCGCGGCAGCCGGATCGGGGCGACGCCCCGGTCCTGGACGTAGGCGCCGAGCACCGGGAAGCTGCGGTGGACGACCGCCACCGCCTCCTCCACGTCCGCGCCGAACAGGATCCGCGACACCGTGCGCAGCGCGAACCTCGACATCTCGTCCGCCGCGTCCACGACGCCGTCCGGCACCGCGCGCCAGCGCGCCGTGAGGGCCCGGGACTCCAGCGCGATCGCGTCCGCGTAGCCGTCCACCCGGCGGCGGGTGAACAGCGGCTGGACGAGCCTGCGCTGGCGCTGGTAGTCGTCGTCCTGGCTGGTGAGCAGGCCGTTGCCGACGCTGGTCCGCAGCTCGTCGTAGAAGGCGTTCTCCTTGCGGAAGTTGGCGGCCTCGCCGCCGAGCACCTGCTGGGCGCCCTCGGGGGAGAACACCGCGTAGAGGTCCGTGCCGAGGCCGATCGGCCCGACGTGGAAGCGGACCAGGTCGCCGTAGTCGCGCCGGGCGTCGCGCAGGGTGCGCAGCGGGCGGCGGCCGATGTCGAGTCCGGAGCCCACGAGGGGCAGGCCGGGCGGTCCGGGTATCGAGCGGGTGGGGGCGGCAGGTGCGGGGGCGGCGGCGATCGTCATCGGGTCTCCTTCTCCACGGCGCCCCGACAACCTAACTGAGCGGTAATCACCGGCGGAAGGGTGCGCGGCGAGGGCGGGCTCCCACCGAACGCGCCCGGTCGGCCCGAACGCGCTCACCCCCGTGCTCGCCCCACTCCCGCCCCCACTCCTGCTCCTGCTCCCGCCCCTACTCGTACTCGGTTCCGCCCTTGCGGGTCAGGTACGCGTCGCCGACCACCTTGGCGATCGCCCGGCTCCCGAGCCGCGGGCTCCAGCGCTCGGTCACCGGCCGGATCACCACGCCTTCGCGCATGTGGAGTCCGCGCCCGGAGACGGTCTCCTCTCCCTGGGCGAGCTCCAGCACCGTGTCGGGGTCGAACGGTCCGCGCCACAGCTCGGGCGCCAGCGGCAGCCGGCCGTCGAGCAGATCGGCCGCGGACAGCCAGCGCAGTTGCCCGTCGACCACGGCGGAGACGTCGAACGCGGCGTAGCCGGGCAGTTGGCTCCGGCCGGAGGCGCCGTACGTCAGGTCCTGGACGCCCGCGCCGAAGACCTCGCCGAAGATGCCGACGCGCTCGGCACCGAGCAGCTCGGCCAGCCGAGCGGCCACGTCCGGTATGCCGTGGGCGCGCACGGCGCGCCAGTAGAGGTTGCGCTCGTCCTCGGCCAGGGCGAGCCCCTGCGCGCCGATGCCCTTGGACGACACGTGCACCTCGCCGGTGGCGGCGGTGTAGGTGACGAGGCAGCAGCTGCCGTGCAGCTTCTCGGTGATCACGACGGGCTCGCCGGGCTCGAAGACGTCCGGGTAGCGCTTGAGGTTCTCGATGTCCACCCAGGGCAGGAGGTCGGGCGCACTGACGACGTCGCCGTTCATCGACGTGGGGATCGGCGGCTGCCACTTCACGATCCCGAGGGCCTCGGCGAAGTCCTCGCCGTGCTCCGCCGCGGCGGCCAGGTCGGTGCCAGCGAGCGAGGCGGGGCGGCAGACGATGCCCTGTGACAGTTCGCCGCGCAGCCGGACGGCCTTCACCCGGTCCGCCTTGCCGCCGGCCAGCTTGCCGGTCAGGCCCAGTTCGGCGATCAGTTCCTCGGGGAGCACGGACTGTTCGGGGATGTAGACGGCGTAGTCGCCGGTCCGGTACACGCCCTTCGCGACCACCGCCCGGTAGAGCCCGACCTGGGCGAGCTCCAGGGCGTCGGCGTTCGGGTGTTCCAGGACGATCAGCTTCTCGGCGGTGACGCGCAGCGTGGACATGGACGGGCTCCTCCCCGTGGTTCTCGGTGCACCCGGCCGGCCGGTCGGGTGCGGACCGCCACCACTCTGTCGGCTAGGACCACCAGGCGCGACGGAATTTCAGCGCGCCCCCGCACCTCCCCTGCTGCTCTCCCACAGCGCCCGGTCCGCGACCGCACCCCCGGTCCGCCCCAGGACCCCCAGGACCACCCCGACACCGACACCACCGTCCGTGCACGTTTGAGCCTTCCCACAGGTGGGCGGACACCCTCACCGCTCCCCGCCTGTGCAATGCGACAGACGCTTTTCCACTCGCATTTGCGGCACTATGATCACCGTAACGGCCGCACCTGCGGCCCCACCCCCGCGCCCCTTCCGGCGCGTGCCGAGGAAGGGAAGCACCGATGGGCTTCCGCACGACCACCACCCGCAGACTCGCCGTCGCCGCCGTCGCGGCCCTCGCCCTCAGCCTCGGGGTCACCGCGTGCGGCAGCGACGGCGGCAAGTCCTCGGCCGGGGAGACGACCCCGGCGGCATCCACCGGCTCGGCGGCGGCCGGCGGCGCGGCGAGCACGGGCTCGGTCCCGAAGGCCACGGGCGACGTCACCGTCTTCGCCGCCGCCTCGCTCAAGGAGACCTTCACCGAGCTCGGCAAGAAGTTCGAGGCCGCGAACCCGGGCGCCAAGGTCAAGTTCAACTTCGGCGGCAGCTCCAGCCTCGCCACCAGCATCAACTCCGGCGCCCCGGCCGACGTGTTCGCCGCCGCCAGCCCGGCCACCATGAAGACCGTGACGGACGCGGGCGGCACGGGCGGCACGCCGGCCACCTTCGTCAAGAACACGCTCACCATCGCCGTGCCCAAGGGCAACCCCAAGCACGTCACCGGGCTGAAGGACCTCACCGCCTCTGGCGTGAAGGTCGCGCTGTGCGCCAAGGAGGTGCCGTGCGGCGCGGCCGCCCTGACGGCGCTGCAGGCCGCCGGCGTCAACCTGACCCCTGTGACCCTCGAACAGGACGTCAAGGGTGCGCTCACCAAGGTCGAGCTCGGCGAGGTCGACGCCTCCTTCGTCTACCGGACCGACGTGAAGGCCGACGCCGGCAAGATCGACGGCGTGGACTTCCCCGAGGCCGCCAAGGCCGTGAACGACTACCCGATCGCCACCCTGGCCAAGGCCCCGAACAAGGACGGCGCCGCCGCGTTCGTCGCCTACGTGCAGTCGTCCGAGGGCAAGCAGGTGCTGACCGCGGCGGGCTTCCAGACACCGTGAGCGGCCGAGACAACAGCACCAGGGCGGGCGCCGGCCACGGGGACACCCCCGTCGGCGCCCGCTCCGCTGCCACCCCGCCCTCCGTACCACCCGGCCCGAAGGCGCCGCGCCGCCGCCAGCACGCGCCGCGCGTCCCGGTCACACTGCTGCTCCCGGCGCTGCTCGGGCTGGTGTTCCTGGTCCTCCCGCTCCTCGGCCTGCTGGTCCGCGCCCCGTGGAGCGCCCTCTCCGAGAAGCTGACCAGCACCGCCGTCTGGGACGCCCTGCGGCTGTCACTCATCTGCGCGACGCTCGCCACCGCGGTGTCGCTGGTCCTCGGCGTCCCGCTGGCGTGGCTGCTCGCCCGCACCGAACTGCCCGGCCGACGGGTCATCCGGGCGCTGGTGACGCTGCCGCTGGTGCTGCCGCCGGTGGTCGGCGGCGTGGCGCTGCTGCTGGTCCTCGGGCGGCGCGGGATCGTCGGCTCGTGGCTGGACTCGGCGTTCGGCATCACCCTGCCGTTCACCACCACCGGCGTGGTGATCGCCGAGGCGTTCGTCGCGATGCCTTTCCTGGTGATCAGCGTCGAGGGCGCGCTGCGCGCCGCCGACCCCCGTTACGAGGAGGCCGCTGCGACCCTGGGCGCGTCCCGGCTGACGGCCTTCCGCCGTGTCACGCTGCCGCTGATCGCGCCCGGCATCGCCGCCGGGGCCGTGCTCGCGTGGGCCCGGGCGCTCGGCGAGTTCGGCGCGACGATCACGTTCGCGGGCAACTTCCCCGGGAAGACCCAGACCATGCCGCTGGCCGTCTACCTCGCCATGGAGTCCGACCCGGAGGCGGCGATCGCGCTGTCCCTGGTGCTGCTCGCGGTGTCCGTCGCCGTCCTGGTCGGCCTGCGCGACCGGTGGATGTCCACCACGCCGTGACCGCTTCCTCCCCTCCCCTTCCCCGCCCCATGGACGCCGCCCGGATGAACCCAGGACCCGTGAACCCCGCTCACCCGAACCCGGCACGCCCGAGCCGGGCGTCAGGGAGCCCGGCCGCCGAAAGTCCCACACCCGCAAGTCCCGCGCCCGCAAGTCCCGTATCCGGGAGTTCCGCGCCCGCCCTCGACGCCCGGCTCCGGATCGAGCGGGCCGCGTTCACGCTCGACCTGGCGCTCACCGCCGCACCCGGGGAGGTGATCGCCCTGCTCGGCCCGAACGGCGCCGGCAAGTCCACCGCCCTGCGCGCCCTCGCCGGACTGCTCCCGCTCACCGGCGGCCACCTGCGCCTGGACGGCGCCGTGCTCGCGGACCCCGTGCGCCACGTCCACACCCCGGCCGAGGAGCGCCCGGTCGGCGTAGTGTTCCAGGACTACCTGCTCTTCCCGCACCTCAGCGCGCTCGACAACGTCGCCTTCGGCCCGCGCTGCCAGGGCCGCTCCAAGCGCGAGGCCCGCGCCGAGGCGGCCGGCTGGCTGGAGCGGATGGGCCTGGCGGACCAGTCCGCCTCCCGGCCCGGCGGCCTCTCCGGCGGGCAGGCCCAGCGCGTGGCCCTCGCCCGGGCACTGGCGGTGCGCCCGCGGCTGCTCCTGCTGGACGAGCCGCTGGCCGCCCTGGACGCCCGCACCCGCCTCGAGGTTCGCTCCCAACTCCGGCGCCACCTGGCCGAGTTCGAGGCGGTCGCGGTGCTGGTCACGCACGACCCACTGGACGCCATGGTGCTGGCCGACCGGCTGGTGGTGATCGAGGGCGGCCGGGAGGTGCAGTCCGGCACCCCGGCGGAGATCGCCCGGCGGCCGCGCACCGACTACATCGCCCGCCTGGTCGGCCTCAACCTGTACCAGGGACGGGCGGACGGCCGGCGGGTCGAGCTGGCGGACGGCACGGTGCTGGCGACCACCGAGGAGCTGTCCGGCCCGGCGTTCGTCGCGTTCCCGCCGTCGGCGGTGACGCTGCACCGGGAGCGGCCCGACTCCAGCGCACGCAACGTGTGGGAGGCCAAGGTCGTCGGGCTGGACCTGCACGGCGACCAGGTCCGCGCCGACCTGACCGGCGAGCTGCCGATGGCGGCGGACCTCACCCCGGCCGCCGTCGCGGAGCTCGACCTGGCGCCCGGCACGACGGTGTGGGCGTCGGTCAAGGCCGCCCAGACGCACGCCTACCCGGCCTGAGGCGGGGGCCGCGCCGCCCCCGCTCCCGTCCCTACTCCGACTCGGACTCCGACGGCTCGACGAACCCCGATTCATACGCCGCGATGACCGCCTGCGTGCGGTCGCGCGCGCCGAGCTTCGCGAGGACGCTGCTCACGTGCGTCTTGACCGTCTGCACGCCGACGAAGAGCCGGTCGGCGATCTCGCCGTTGCTGAGCCCGCGAGCGACCAGCCGCAGCACCTCGGCCTCGCGCTCGGTCAGGGCCGCCCTCGCCAACGCGACGCGGGCCGCCGGGTTGCCGTGTCCGGCGGCGAGGCGGCGGATCGAGGCCGGGAAGAGCAGCGACTCCCCGGCCGCCACGAGGCGCACGGCGTGGACGATCTCGGCCGGGCGGGAGCGCTTCAGCAGGAATCCGTCCGCGCCCGCGCGCAGGGCCTGGTAGACGTAGTCGTCGTTCTCGAAGGTGGTGAGGACGAGGATCTTCGGCAGCCGCTCCTCCGGGCTCCCCGGGTCACCCTGCTTCCGCCGGCTGCCCGGGTGCGCCGTCGTCCGGGGCCGGACGAGTTCGCGGGTCGCGGCCAGGCCGTCCAGGACGGGCATCCGGACGTCCATCAGCACGACGTCCGGCCGCAGCGCGCGGGCGAGCGCCACCGCCTCGGCACCGTCGGCGGCCTCGCCGACCACCCGCAGGCCGCCCTGTGCCTCCAGGACGGCCCGCAGACCGGCCCGGACGAGTTCCTCGTCGTCGGCGAGCACGATGTCGACGGTCCCGGCGGCGCGCCCGTTGTTGATCATCACGATCCCAAGCGTAGGGGCAGCCGGACGGCGAGCACCCATTCATCACGACCGTCGCCGCCCTCGCCCCGCCCCTCCGTCCCCGCCGTGGCCTCGCCCCCGAGCAGGACGGCCCGTTCGCGGATCCCGCGCAGCCCCTTCCCCCCGCGCCCGGCCGGCGCGGAACCCGGCACCGATGCACCGCCCCGCGCCTGTGATGCGTTGCGCAACGGGTTGGCACAGCGCAGCTCCAACCGCCCGTCCCGGACGAAGATCCGGACGCCGACCGGCTCGCCGGGTGCGTACTTGAGCGCGTTGGTCAGCCCTTCCTGGACGATCCGGTAGCACTCCCGGGACAGCACCCCTGGCAGGACAGCGGCGGGCACGTCGATCGACGCGTGGACCGGGTTCCCCGCCGCCCGCGCGGTGTCGAAGAGCGAAGGGAGTTGCTCAACACCCGGATTCTCGGTGGTCGTTCCGTCCGGAGCCTCGCGCAGCAGGACGAGCGTCCGTTCGAGGTCGTCCATGGCCCTGCGGCCGGTCTCCTCGATGACTTCGAGTGCCTTGGCGGCGAACGCCGGATCTCCGACCTCGCGCGCGGCGCCCGCCTGCAGGACCGTCACCGTCAGTGCGTGGCCGATGGAGTCGTGCAGCTCGCGGGCCAACCGGTTGCGTTCCAGCAGGCGTTCGGCCCGCAGTTCGGCCTCGGCCAGGCGCTCGGCCGGTGACGGGCTCAGCAGCGCTACGGCCATGGCCAGTTGAAGCCGACCGGCCCAGACAACCAGCCAGCCGTAGCCGAAGAGCAACACCGGTGCCGCCAGCGGGCGCCAGAACTGCCCCCGTGCGTGCGGAAGTCGGAGCCCACCGAAGGCGGAGTCGGATCCGGTCAGCAGCGCATAGACGGCGGTGAGCGCGGCCACCGACGCGAACCCCATCACTGTTCCGAGCGCGACGCGCCCGATCAGCCAGGCTGCCGTACGCCGCCGGTCGGCCCAGGTGCGGGACGGGTCGGCGGCGATGTCCTCCTCGCGGTCCGGCACCAGCAGCAGCCGTGCCTGGACGCCCTCCGCGCGGCGCATCGCGGGCACCAGTGCGACGAGCGCCAGCAGGATGGCGTCCGTTGTGACGCTCTGCGCCAGGATCTCGGCGAGGCCCTTCCGGTACGTCCCTGGGTAGACCATCAGGACGACGCCCGCGAAGACCCACCCGATCAGCAGGTGCAGCCAGCGCGCGTACGTGGCGCCCGCGAGCAGCGGCGCTATGAACCTCGGCATTGCGCCATCCTGCCAGGTCAGCACCGCGCTTGACGTCCCTCCTCGGTCCACTTCCGGCTCCCTCCCGAGAGGGAGCCGGCTCCCCTCCTCGGCGGGATCCGCCGGACCGGCCCGCCCCGGTCGAATGGAGCAACCCGCCGGAGAACCGGCGCGGAGTCCCGGGCGGAACGCCTTCGGGCCCGGTGGGAGGAACGAGAGGAAGGAGCGTGCGGCCGTGATCGAGATCCAGGGCCTCACGAAGGAGTACGCGGGCAAGCGGGTCGTCGACGACCTGTCCTTCACCGTCCGGCCAGGCGTCGTCACCGGCTTCCTCGGCCCGAACGGCGCAGGGAAGAGCACGACGATGCGCCTGGTCCTGGGCCTGGAACGCCCGACCGCCGGCCGCGCACTGATCGGCGGCGACGCCCCGGCCGGAGGCCGCCCGTACGCCGAACTGACCCAACCCCTAAGGCAGGTGGGAGCCCTGCTCGACGCCCACGCCCTGCACGGCGGACGGACCGCACGCGGCCACCTGCGCTGGCTCGCCGCGAGCAACGGCCTGCCGGAGCGGCGCGCGGACGAGGTGCTCGCGCAGGCCGGCCTGGCCGACGCGGCCACCCGCCGGATCCGCGGCTTCTCGCTCGGGATGCGCCAGCGCCTCGGGGTGGCCGCGGCCCTCCTCGGCGACCCGCCCGTCCTGATACTGGACGAACCGGTGAACGGCCTCGACCCCGAGGGCATCCGCTGGATCCGCACCCTGCTGCGCGAACTCGCCGCCGAGGGGCGGGCGGTGCTGGTGTCCTCCCACCTGATGTCCGAGATGGCACTCACGGCCGACCATTTGGTGGTGATCGGCCGCGGCCGCCTGCTCGCGGACGCCCCGGCGACCGGGTTCATCGAGCGCCACGGCCGCCCCCGGGTGCGCGTCCGCGCCGTCGACGCGACGAAGCTCGGCGCACTGTTCGGCGGCGACGCCGTGCACCGGTTGGCTGCGGACGGCGTCTCGGTCTCCCAAGTGGACGGCGAAGCCTGGGAGGTGAGCGGGACGGAACCGGAACGGATCGCCGCGCTCGCCGCCGAGCACGGCGTGGTGCTGTACGAGATCGCCGTCCAACAGGACTCCCTGGAGGAGGCCTTCATGCGGATGACGGCCGACAGCGTCGAGTACCGCGCCGGCTCGGCGGCCACGGCATGAACCCAACCACCGACGCCGGAAGCGTGTTTCGCCACGCCCTCCGCGCCGAACGCATCAAGTTCACCACCCTGCCATCGCTCTGGATCCCGCCCCTGCTCGCGCTCCTCCTGACGCCCGGCATCACCACTGCGGTCGGCGCCGCGCTCGGGGGCACGGAGCCCCACCTCACCGACGACCCCGGCGCCGGCGTCTACTACGGCCTCAACTTCGGGCAACTACCGATGGTTTGCTTCGGGATCCTGTTGATCGGCCTGGAGTTCAACACCCGCATGATCGGCACCTCCCTGAGCGCCGTCCCGTCGCGCGGACACCTGTACGGCGCGAAGCTCACCCTCGCGGCCGCGGCCGCCCTCGTCGTCGGCGCGGTCGGGACGGCGGGCGCGTTCGCCGGGTACGCCGCCACCGTCCCGGGCGAGTGGGCCGGGCCGGCGCTGGTACGCAGCGCCGCCGCCGGCGTGCTCTACCCCGCGCTCCTGACGGTGTTCTGCCTCGGGGTGACCACCTTGCTCGGCAACCTCACCGCCGCCATGGGCCTGCTGACCCCGACCGTCTTCCTGCTCTCGCCGCTCCTCGGCGGCATCCCGGGAGCAGGCCGGGTGGTGCAGTTCCTGCCCGACCGCGCCGGCCAGTACGCACTGCACTACGCCGACGACCCGCAGATCGCCTACGGACACTGGACCGGCCTGCTGATCACGGCCGCATGGACGACCGCCGCGGCCTGCGGCGGACTGCGGGCGATGAGGCGGTACGAGGCGGCGGGCCACTAGCAACTTCCGGGTTGCACATCGGCGGATCGACGTGCAAAGTTGCCCGCGTGACACCGGAGCGCGGAAGCGATCCGGTCGCGGCGGTACTGGCCGCGCTCGCCGAGCCGACCCGACGGCAGGTCCTCGACGCCCTCGCCGACCGGGGCACGGCGACCGCCACCGAGCTCGCCGGCGGACTCCCCGTCACCCGGCAGCGCGATCGTCAAGCACCTCGCCGTCCTCGACCAGGCGGGCCTCGTCACCGCCCGTCGTGCCGGACGCGAGGTCCGCTACCAGCCGTCCCCCGACGCCCTCACGGCCACCGCCCGCTGGATGGCCGACCTGGCCGACGCCTGGGATCGGCGCCTCCTGGCCATCAAGCACCTCGCGGAGGGGGGCGACGGCGGCGGAGTGACCGCCGACGGGTGACAGCGAACAGCGAACAGATGACAGATTTCGAAATCTGTCATCTGTTCGCTGTTCGCTGTTCGCCGCCAGCGGGAGCGCGGCCGACCCCGTGCCCCTACCGCAGCGCCGGGTGCTCCGCGATCACCGTGCAGCTGCCGGGCGCGATCTCGGTGAAGCCCGCGTCACGCACCACCGGGAGGCCGCTCGCCACCAGCTCCGCCCACGCCGCCGGCGTCGGCGTCCGCACGGCGAGCGCGAAGCCGGACTCGGCCCATTCCTTGCGCTGCGCCTCGTCCAGCCGCCACCAGGCGAGCTGGGCAGCGTGCCCGGTCTGGGCCATGGTCTTGCCCGCGCTCATCTCCACGTCCGGGTTGAGCCACAGCACCGGAAGGTCCGCCTCGGGGGCGCCGATCTCCTCGGTCTCCTCCAGATCCGTCCCCGAGACCTGGAGCTTCGCGAGCTCCTTCGGCCACCCGTCCAGCGGGACCGGCGGGAACACCCGCACCTCCGCCTCCCGCCCCCGCACGGTGATCCCCGGCAGTTCGCCGGCCCGGCGCCACTCCCCGCCCCGGGCCCGCCGGACCACCTTGCGGATCCGCGCGTCCTCCCACGCGGCGACCCGCTCGGCCCACTCGCCGTCCGCCTCGGTCACCCGAGGGTCGGCCAGCAGCGTGAGCACGGCGCGGGCCGAGGTCTCCAGCGCGTCCGTCCGCCCGGGCGGCGTGGCCCGCTCCATCCGCACCACCAGCGGCAGCACGTACTGCGGCCGGCCGTCGCGGTCGTCTGAGGCGGGCACGGGAACGGGGGCATCGAACGGAGAAGTCACCCGTCCAGCATGCCAGTCCCCCCGATCACCCGGTCACGGCAGGTGCCGCCACCGGCCCACCCCCCGGCCCCAGCCCTCGGCCACGCCCGCCGCGGCTACCGCAACCGCTGCCGCAGCTCGTCCACCGCCGTACGGATGCCCGCGCTGTAGGCGTCCTCCGGCAGGGCGTCCAGGCTGCGGACGGCCCGCTCCAGCTGATCGCGCGCGAGGTCGGCCTCGCCCAGCTTGAGGTGGTCGGAGGCCAGGTTGAGGTGCAGCGACGGGTAGAACGCCCGCACCTGGAGCGCGGACTCGTACGTCTGGGCCCGCTCGGCGGTCAGCGAGTCGGCGGCGGCCAGCGCCCGGCGGTCCCACTCCAGTTCGGCCCGCGGGTCGTCCTGGAGGTCGGCCAGGTAGTGGGCGAGCACGCAGCGGTGGAAGACGTCGCCGCGCTCGCCGAGCGCCTCCCACAGCGCCTCGAAGCTGGCCCGCGCCTCGGCCGTGCGGCCGCGCTGCGCCGCCTGCACGCCGTCCAGTCCGAGCGCGATCCGGGAGAGGAACTGGTCGTCCCCGCCCGGCGGGAGCCCGTCCGGGCCAGCGGGCACGTCGCGCATATCAGATACGTCGGACATGCCCGCAGCCTAGCGGCCGCCCCGGGAACGCGCCGGACGGCGGGTCAGCGCCGGTAGCCGCGCTGACCGTCCCGTTCCTCCGCGTCCTCGTAGGCCAGGAACCAGCCCTCCGGGTGCGTCGCCGCCAGCAGCAGCTCGGTGCGCTGCTCGGTGGCGAGCTCCGGGTCGCCGTCGTCCGGCCCGTAGACGCCGAACAGCTCGTCGTGGCAGCCGTCCCAGTCGTAGTCGTACAGGTCGGCGGGCAGGTCGCCCATCATGTCGGCCACCGACTCGGGCTGCGCGCCGAGCAGCGCGCGGGCGTCGAGGAGGGCCATCCGCAGCGCGATCTCCTCGGCCAGGCAGCGCGGCAGCGGCCACTCGCCGAGCGCGAGGTCGTCGGCCAGGTCGTCGAAGGCCCGGGCCATCCCGCGGCGCCAGCCCCGGTGGAGGCGCCAGGTGCGCTGGGGCAGCCGGGCGAAGACCGTCCAGTCGGCGTCCTCGCCCTCGGTGACCGGATCGTCCCCGTGCTCGTCGAGGTCGTCGTACGCGGCGTCGGCCAGTCCGAGCAGCTGGGCGTGCAGGAGGCACGCGGTGCGCGGGGTGAGCGTCCAGTCCCCGCCCGCGCCGCCGCCGTCCTCGTCGTCGCCCTCCAGCGGGAACAGCTCGGCGAAATCCGGCGCGAAGTCCTCGGTGACGCTGATCTCCAGCGTCCCGCCGATCGCCTCGACGCCCGGGATCGCGGCCACCAGCCGGTCCGGGTGCAGCAGCGCGCCGAGCGCCGCGTTGGCGTCCTCGGCCACCTCGCGCAGCAGGTCGCGGCGCTGGCCGGCTGGATCGATGCCGTCGAAGTCCAGTTCCTCCACAGCCGCGATCGCCGCGGCGCGCAGCGCCGGCCAGTTGGTGATCCGCAGGCCCAGCACCACCGTCGCCTCGATCTCCTGCGCACCGGAGTCCTCCGCCGCGCCCGGCCCCTGTGGATGATCGCTTCGCTCGCCCATGGGGCTACGGTACGGCTTTTCGGCCGCCCGATCACCGGTCTGAACCAGCTTCCGGACACCTTGTCCGCCACACCCCGGCCACGCCTCTGTCACTCGGACGCACGACGGCGGCAGGATGGGCCTTATGGCTGACATCAACGAGTACGGCGGCGGGCAGGGCCCGAACGCCGACGTCCTGGTCGTGACCACCAACGACATCCCCGGCTTCCGTGTCGACCACGTGATCGGCGAGGTGTTCGGGCTGACCGTGCGCAGCCGGCACATCGGCAGCCAGATCGGTGCCGGGCTGAAGTCGCTGATCGGCGGCGAGCTGAAGGGTCTGACGAAGACCCTGGTGGAGAGCCGCAACGAGGCGATGGAGCGGCTGGTCGAGCAGACCAAGGCGCGCGGGGGCAACGCGGTCCTGATGATGCGCTTCGACGTGACGGAGGCAGCGGATGTGGGCACCGAGGTCTGCGCGTACGGCACGGCGGCCGTGATCTCCCCGACGACCTGATCGGCTGATCCGGCTGATCCAACTGGTCCGGCTGGCCCGGCCAGTCCCGCTGGTCCGGTTGGTCCGGTTGGTCCGGCGCCCCCGGGCCGCCGGACACTGCGGGGAACACCCGCCCCACCCCCGATGTTTCATCGGCGTGACTGTTTACGGTGCAACCAACGACGCGGGGCAGCGGCGGGTGGACGTCCTGGTGGTGGGTGCCGGGCAGGCGGGTCTGTCCGCCGCCTACCACCTGCGCCGCCGCGGCTTCGCCCCCTACCGGGCGGACGTCGACGGCGGCTTCGTCGTGCTCGACGCCGGGCGCGGTCCGGGCGGCGCGTGGGCGCACCGCTCGCCCTCCCTGCGGATGGCCACCGTGCACGGCTTCCACGACCTGCCCGACGCCGAGCTGCCCGCGCCCGACCCGGCCTCCCCCGCCCGCGAGGTCGTGCCGGGGTACTTCGCGGCGTACGAGGCGCGGCACGCGCTCCCCGTCGTGCGCCCCGTCACCGTCCACGCGGTGCGCGCCGGGTCGCACCGGCCGGACTCCCGGCTGTTGGTCGAGACCGACCACGGCACCTGGTCCACCCGGGCGCTGATCAACGCCACCGGCACCTGGACCCGCCCGTTCCTGCCGCACTACCCGGGCCACTTCGCCGGGCGGCAGCTGCACTACGTCGAGTACGACGGGCCGGAGGAGTTCACCGGGAAGCGGGTGCTGGTGGTGGGCGGCGGAGCGTCCGCGATCCAGGTGCTGTCGGAGGTCGCGGCGGTCGGCGAGACCGTGTGGGTCACCCGGACCCCGCCGGTCTTCCACGAGGGGCCGTTCACCCCCGAGTACGGGCGGGCGGTGGTCGCGAAGGTCGAGGAACGGGTCCGCCAGGGACTGCCGGTGCGCAGCGTGGTGAGCGTGACCGGGCTCGGCCCGTCCGTCGCGTACCGGCGTGCCGAGGAACTGGGCGCGCTGCACCGCCGGCCGGTGTTCGACCGGCTCACCGAGCACGGAGTCGCCTGGGGGGACGAGGAGTTGGCGGTGGACGCGATCGTGTGGGCGACCGGTTTCCGCCCCGAGGTCGGGCACCTCGCCCCGCTCGGGCTGCGCTCCCCCGGCGGCGGCATCGCCCTCACCGGGACGCGGGCCACCGCCGATCCGCGTGTCCACCTCGTCGGCTACGGGCCGTCGGCGAGCACGGTCGGCGCCAACCGGGCCGGGCGCGCCGCCGTCAACGACCTGGTCCGTCTCCTCGGCGACCCGACGGTGCAGCCCGCGGGCGAGCCGGCAGGTGAGCTGGCAGGTGAGCCGGTGAAGCGCCCCGCCCCGGTCGGCGTCTGACCCGGCCGGGGGTCTTCCGGCGCGGTCCGGTCCGGCCTGAAGCGGTCCAGCCTGAAGCGGTCCGGCCGCGCTCCCGGCGGGGGTCCCACGTCAGCGGTCGTAGTCGACCGTGACCCGGTCCGTCAGCGGGCGGGCCTGGCAGGTGAGGACGTAGCCCGCGGCCAGTTCCTTCTCCTCCAGCGCGAAGTTGCGGCGCATCTCCACCTCTCCGTCGGTGACGAGCGCGCGGCAGGTGCCGCAGACGCCGCCCTTGCAGGCGAACGGCAGGTCGGGGCGGGAGCGCTGGGCACCGTCGAGGATCGAGCGGTCGCGCGGGAGGGAGAGCGTGCTGCCGCGCCCGTCGAGGACGACGGTGACCTCGCTGTGCGCGCCGTCCGCGCCGGCGTGCGCCGCGTCGGGGTCGTCGGCGCGCTCCGTGACCGGCTCGTCCTCGGCATGGAAGAGCTCCTGGTGGACGCGTTCGCCCGGCACACCCAGTTCGGCGAGCAGCTCCTTCGCCCCGGCGACCATGCCGAACGGGCCGCACAGCCACCAGTGCCCGACCCGCCCGACGTCCACGAGGGCGCCGAGCAGCGCGCGCACCCGCTCGGGGTCCAGACGACCGCTGAGCAGTTCGGCGTCCCTGGTCTCCCGGGACAGCACGTGGACCAGCTGGAAGCGGCCGAGGTAGCGGTCCTTCAGGTCGGCCAGCTCGTCGGCGAACATGACGGTGTCGCTGCGCCGGTTGCCGTAGAGGAGGGTGACGGTGGAGGCGCGGTCGGCGGCCAGGACGGACGCGGCGATCGACAGCATCGGAGTGATGCCGGATCCGGCCGCGAGCAGCACGTGGTCGGCGGGGACGCCGAGTTCGGGACTGAACAGGCCGGTGGGCGTGAGCACCTCCAGCTCGTCGCCGACCCGGGCCTCGCGCACCAGCCGGCGGGAGAACAGACCGCCCGGCACCTCGCGGACGGCGATCCGCAGCGGGCCGCCGGCGGGGGCGCAGATCGAGTACGAGCGGCGTTCGTCGCAGCCGTTCACCTCCTGGCGCAGCGTCAGCGTCTGGCCGGGCCGGAACGCGTACGCGGCGGCGAGCCCGTCCGGCACGGCGAAGGTCACCGCGACGGCGTCCTCGCAGAGGCGCTCGATCCCGGAGATCCGCAGATGGTGGAAGACGGGGCGGCGGGCGGCGGCGGGAGCCACAGCGCTGATCTCGGCGCTGATCTCGGCGCTGGTCTCCGTGCTGGTCTCCGTGCTGGTCTCCGTGCTGGTCTCCGTGCTGGCGGCGGGCATTCAGATCTCCTTGACGCGTTCGAACGGCTCGCGGCAGGCGCGGCAGCGCCAGAGGGCCTTGCAGGCGGTGGAACCGAACCGGGACAGCTCCTCCGTGTCGGCGCTCCCGCACTGGGGGCACGACACGGGCGCGGCGGAAGCGGCCGTCCGGATGGGGCCCAGGGTGAGCGCGACCGACACCGCGCCACCGGCCCCCGCGCCCGGGCGCGGCGGGGCGATGCCCGCCTCGGCGAGCTTGCGGCGGCCCTCGGCGGTGATCATGTCGGTGGACCACGGCGGGTCCAGCCGCAGCCGCACCCGGACGTCCCGGTAGCCGGCCGCGCGCAGGCGGCGGTCGACGTCGGCGGCCATCTCGGCGACGGCCGGGCAGCCCGAGTACGTCGGGGTCAGCCAGGCGGTCACCGCACCCGTGGCGCCGTCCGCCTCGACGTCGGCCAGCACCCCCAGGTCGGCCAGGGTGAGCATGGGCAGCTCCGGGTCCGGGACGGCCGCGGCGATCGCGCGGGCCAGGTCCCGAACGGTGGGCTCCGCCGAGACGCCCGCGCCCGTCACCACGTCGCCCCCGGGTGGGCGCGGGCCACCACCTGCAGCTCCGCGAGCAGCGGGCCCAGCACCTCCGTGTGCACGCCGTCCCGGCCCGCGCGGCCCAGGACGGTGGCCAGCGGCGGCACGTTTGGCACCGCAAGCCCGGCCTCGGCGAGGACGGCGGCGAGCGAGCGCAGCACCGGTTCGCGCAGCACCGCCGGGTCCACGCCCACGCGCAGTTCCACCGGGTGCGCCGTGAACAGTTCCTCCAGCAGCGGCCACACCGCGTCCAGCCCGGCCTGCATGCGCGCCGACGAGTACGGCGTGCCGTCGCCGAGCCGCAGCGTCCAGGCGGTCGCGTACTCGCGGTGGTACGCCAGCTCCTTGACGCCGCGGGCGGCGACGGCCGCGAGCACCGGGTCCGGGTGGGCGCTCAGCGCCTCGTACAGCGCGCCGCGGGCGGTCGCGAACACGAGCAGGCGGGCGACCGAGTACGCGAAGTCGCCGTTCGGCGTCTCGACGAGGCGGACGTTGCGGAACTCGTGCTCCTCGCGCCAGTACGCGAAGTCGTCCTCGGTGCGCCCGGTGCCGTCCGCCTGGCCGGCCCTGGTGAGCAGCAGGCGGGCCTGGCCGAGGAGGTCCAGGCCGAGGTTGGCGAGTGCGACCTCTTCCTCCAGCTCGGGCGCGCGGGTGCACCACTCGATCAGCCGCTGGGCGAGGATCAGGGCGTCGTCGCCGAGCATCAGGCAGTAAGCGGCGAGGTCGGCGCCGTCCACGCCGTCGGGCAGGGCGGTGTCCACGCCGAGCAGCGGGTCGGCGAAGCCCGTCCCGTACGCCCAGCGGCCCTCGCCCTCGGGGCCGGGGGCGGCCTCGGAGAGGCCGAGGTAGACGTGGTCGTCGTCCGGTGCGGCGGCGGTGCCGGCGGGTGCGGTGTGGTCGTGCACGGTGGTTCCCCCGTCAGATGTGCGGGACATCCTCGGGGATGTCGTAGAAGGTCGGATGGCGGTAGACCTTGTCGCCGCTGGGTTCGAAGAACGGGTCCCGCTCGTCCGGGGTGGAGGCCGTGATCGCGTCGGAGCGGACCACCCACAGGCTCACGCCCTCGTTGCGGCGGGTGTAGAGGTCGCGGGCGGCGAGCAGGGCCATCCGGTCGTCGGAGGCGTGCAGCGAACCGACGTGGACGTGGTTCAGGCCGCGCCGGGGGCGCACGAACACCTCGTACAGCGGCCAGCCGGCCTTGCCGGCGCCGTCGACGTTGGACTCGGTCACTTTCCGTTCTCCTGTTCGGTGCTGCCGGGCTGCTCGGCGGCGCGGTGCTCGGTGCCCCGCTGCTCGGTGCCCCGGTGCTCGGCGGCGCGCTTCTCCGCGTAGGCGACGGCCGCCTCGCGGACCCAGGCGCCGTCCTCGTGGGCGGCCCGGCGGCGCTCGACGCGCTGGGCGTTGCACGGGCCCTGGCCCTGGATGACGCGGGTCAGCTCGGCCCAGTCGGGCTCGCCGAAGTCCCAGCCGCCGCGCTCCTCGTTCCGGCGCAGCTCGGGGTCGGGGAGGGTCACGCCGAGGTGCTCGGCCTGCGGGACGGTCATGTCCACGAAGCGCTGGCGCAGCTCGTCGTTGGTGTGGCGCTTGATCCGCCAGGCCATGGACCGGGCCGTGTTCGGGGAGTCGGCGTCCGAGGGGCCGAACATCATCAGCGACGGCCACCACCAGCGGTCGACCGCGTCCTGGACCATCCGGCGCTGGGCCTCGGTGCCGCGCATGAGGGCCATGAGCAGTTCGTAGCCCTGGCGCTGGTGGAAGGACTCCTCCTTGCAGACCCGGACCATCGCGCGGGCGTACGGGCCGTAGCTGCAGCGGCACAGGGGCACCTGGTTGCAGATCGCGGCGCCGTCGACCAGCCAGCCGATCACGCCGACGTCGGCGAAGGTGAGGGTCGGGTAGTTGAAGATCGAGGAGTACTTCTGGCGGCCGGAGATCAGCTTCTCGGTCAGCTCGGCGCGGTCGACGCCGAGCGTCTCGGCGGCGGCGTAGAGGTAGAGGCCGTGGCCGGCCTCGTCCTGGGCCTTGGCGAGGAGGATCGCCTTGCGGCGCAGCGACGGGGCGCGGGTGAGCCAGTTGCCCTCGGGCTGCATGCCGATGATCTCGGAGTGCGCGTGCTGGGCGATCTGGCGGATCAGGGTCGCCCGGTAGGCGTCGGGCATCCAGTCCCGGGGCTCGATCCGCTGTTCGGCGGCGATCACCGCCTCGAACCGGTCCTCCTGCGTCTGTGCGGGGACCGGCTCGGCCACCTCTGCTGTCACCACGGTCCCCTCTCACGTGCCTTCGCCGCGCATCAACCGACTGACCGTTCGGTCGGTACCATTCTGCGCGGCGAGGCGGGGCCCTGGCAAGGGATGAGGGCACGGAGGGTGGCGGGGGTGGCGGGGGGTTGCGGGACGACGGGGGTGGGGTGCGGGTGGACAGACAGATGACAGCGAACAGATTTCAAAATCTGTTCGCTGTCATCTGTTATCTGTTCGCTGTTATCCGTGAGCTGCCATCTGTTCGCCGCCAGTCGTCAGCCGCCGGTCGTCAGCCTTCCGCGCGGTCCCGCAGCCTCGGCAGCGGCACCGCGAGGAGCGCGGCGAGCAGGGCGATCCGGGGAGCGAGCTGATCGATCCGGATGTACTCGTGACGGGCGTGCGCCCCGGCGCCGACCGCTCCGAAGCCGTCCAGCGTCGGGAGTCCTCGCGAGCCGGGCAGGTTGGTGTCCCCCGCGCCGCCCGCCGGACCGCCGTCGAGCTGCTGACCCAGCACCGCCGCGAGCGAACGGACGTGCCTCAGCAGCGGATTGCCCGAACGTTCCGGCCACGCCGGACGGCTCGACAGCACCTCGGTGCGCACCCGTGCCCCCGGCCGCAGGGCGGTCAGCCGGGCCAGGTTGTCGAGTGTCCTGCGCTGCGCCTCGGCGGTGGAGAAGCGCAGACCGAGCTCGGCCTCGGCCCGCCCCGCGACGACGTTGGCACGCGAACCGCCACTGATCCGGCCGGCGTTGAGCTCCGTTCCGGGCTGGCCTGCCAGCCCGCGGACCACGACGAGCTGGTCGACGAGCTCGTCGACGGCCGACACCCCGTCGCGGGAGTCGTTGCCCGCGTGGGCCTCCCGGCCGGTGACGGTGAGCCGCACCCGGCTGCTGCCGCGCCGGGCGGTCTTGAGCCGGCCGTCCGGATGCGGCGGTTCGAGGCCCAGGACGGCTGCGGCGCCCCGCAGTTGGCGCTCGACGAGGCGCCGCCCGTCCGGGCTGCCGACCTCTTCGTCGGACACCACGACCACCCGCACGCTGCGGTGCGGCCGCTGCCCGAGGTCGGCGAGGAGCGCGAACGCGCCTTCCAGGACCGCCAGTCCGCCCTTCATGTCGACGACGCCGGGACCGGTGAGCGTGCCGTCCTGTTCGGAGACGGGCCAGTCGGCGAGGGTGCCGACCGGCCAGACGGTGTCGTGGTGGCCGACGATGAGCAGGTGGGGCAGGGTCTCGTCCTGCCCCACCCATTCCAGGACGAGGTGGTCGCCGGCCGGACCGGGTTCGCGTCGGGCGGTGGCTCCGGTGGCACGGAATCCACTGGCCAACTCCTCCGCGAGGGCGTCGAGTCGGGGAGCGTCACCGCTCGGGGACTCGATCCGCGCCAGGTCGGCGCAGCGGCGCCGGACGCCGCCGGCGAGGGTCCGGGCGCGGGTGCTGAGGGCCTGCGGGAGCCCGGGGAGCGCGGCGGTGGAAGCGGGTTGGGCGACGGCGCCGGGCCGGGCCTCCGCGACATGGGCGGCGGCGCCATATCCGTCGGTAGCACGGGCCCCAGTACGGGTCTCGACGCGGGCCTCGGACCGGGTCCCCCCCTCGGTGGCGCCCGGCACGGTCGCCCTCCCGGTGGCGGTCACGGAGGAGGCGGCCTTGGGCGCCGGCGCGGAGGCTGCCGTGGACGTCGTCCTGGGCGTGGACTTCGGCGTGGACGCGGACTCCGGTGTGGGCGCGGACTTCGGCGCGGTCGTGGCGGGTGCGGGAGTGGCGGGTGCAGTCGCGGCGGGAGCGGCTGTGGCGGGAGCGGCCGTGGCCGGCGCGGGTGCGGCAGGTGCGGTCGTGGCGGCCGCGGTCGCACGCGGCGACCCGACGATCTGGGGACTCAACGCTCGCCTCCTCGGCCGCCGCCGGTATTCAGCGGCCGCACCGGCCGGCCGGTCCATCCGGCGTGCCGGACCCGGGCGGGCCGGGCCGGGCGGCCGGGATGGTGGGCGGTCCGTCCGGACGGCCCGTCCGGCCCAACTACGGTGGAACGGCTGGTCGGCGTGCTTGGCATTGCGTCCTCCTCGCTCGATCCGGTGGCTCCGGTTCACCCGGTGCCCCGTGGACGGCGGCTTCGTAGCGGTGGGCGCGGTGAGCGCCGCGCAGGGAAGCCGAGATGTGAGCCTAGAAGAACCGTTCGGTTTCCTGCGAGGTGGCCCTGCTCCCAGCGTGCCGGGCCGGACCCAGCCTCGGGCACCCGTCGGGGAACGGCGGCGGACGCTCGGCGTGCGGCCCGGTTCGGCGCGCGGACGCGGTCGCCGGATCGCGTCCACCTCCACCATGGACCCGCCGCCGCGCTTCGGCAGCGCAAACCGCCAAGGCGCCGCATTTCCACGCCGGATGGGTGACACGGGCTCAGCGCGCGGTACGAATCCGGGGCGCGACCAGGGGCATCGGGGTCACCCGCCGGGCCGGAGGCCGGAGACGGTGCCGGGACGCGCCGGGCTCAGGCGCCGTCCGCCACCAGCCCTGCGTCGCGTGCGATCAGCGCGGCCTGGACGCGGTTGCAGACGCCGAGGGCGGTGAGGACCTGGCTGACGTGTGCCTTGACGGTGCCCTCCCGCATCCCGAGGACGCCTGCGATCTCGGCGTTGGAGAGACCGCCGGCGAGTTCGCGCAGCACGTCGGTCTCGCGCGGGGTGAGCCCGGAGACGCTGTTGCGGGCGGCGACGGACCGGGGCGCGCCCGTGCGGTGGTAGCGGTCGATGAGGCGACGGGCGGCGGACGGGTGGAGCATGCCCTGGCCGCCGGCGACGACGTGGACGGCCCGGGCGATCTCGGCCGGCGGGGTGTCCTTGAGCAGGAATCCGTCGGCACCCGCGGCGAGCGCCCGAAAGACGTATTCGTCCAGGTCGAAGGTGGTGAGCGCGATGACGCGCGGGGCCTCGGGCAGCTCGCGCAGGCGGCGGGTGGCGGCGATGCCGTCCAGGCGGGGCATCCGGATGTCCATCAGCGCGACGTCGATCCGCCGGGCGCCCGCCAGTTCGACGGCCTGGAGGCCGTCTGCGGCCTCGGCGACGACGACGAGTCCGGGGTCCTGGGCGAGCAGGTCGACGAGGCCGAGCCGGACCAGCGCGTCGTCGTCGACCACCATTGTGCGGATCATGGGACATCCTCGGGCAGCGGGGGCGGGGCCGGGGCCGGGGCCGGGGTCAGGGGGATCGGCGGGCCGTCCACTCTGTCCGGATCCGGTCTGCCTGTCGGCGGCCCGGCCGAAACCGGCCCTGCGGAATCCGGCCCTTCCGCGTCCGACTCGGCCGAAACCCGACTGTCCGGATCCGGTCCGTCCTCGGCCGCCGTGACCGCTGCGGCCTCTTCGACCACGTCGCCCAGGTCGCCCACATCGACCTCTCCAACCGGCACCGACTCGTGCACGGTAGCGACCGCCGGGACCGCCTGCGGCGGGCGCTCCGGTGCCGGGAGTCGTGCCGAGAGGCGGTAGCCGCCGTTGCCGTCCGGCCCTGCGTCGAGGTGTCCGCCGAGCGCCGCGACACGTTCGGCGATCCCCACCAGGCCGTAACCTCCGCCATTCGCTGGGCCGTTGGACACCGTCGAACCTGGACCGTTGCGGACCTCGACGGTGGTGGCCGGGGCCCCGTAACCGACCCGGACGGTGACGGGCGCGGCGCGCGCGTGCCTGCGGGCGTTCGTCAGCGCCTCCTGGACCAGCCGGTGGACGGCCAGGCGGTGGGTGGTCGGGACGGTCTCGGGGTCACCGGCGAGGGCGAGTTCGACCTCCTGTCCGGCCGCGACGGCCTCGCCGACCAGCTCGGTGAGATCGCGCAGGGCGGGCGCCGCCACCCGCGCGGACTCCTCCGCCCGTGGCCCCGGGTCACCGCTCGGTGGCCTCGGTCCGCGAGCCTGCCGCCTGGGCGGCGGGTCGGAGCGCAGCGCCCCGAGGACGTCTCGCAGGTCGTCGAGGGAGCGGGCCGTGGTGGTGCGCAGGAGTTCGAGCCGGTGGGCGAGTCGGTCGGGGTCCTCGGCGACGGCACCGGCCCTGGCCTGGTCGCGCAGGACTCCGGCGTGCAGCACGAGGAGGCTCAGGCGGTGGGCAAGGACGTCGTGCATCTCCCGTGCGATGCGGGCCCGTTCCGCGGAGCGGGCCTGATCGGCACGCAACTCCCGTTCGCGGCTCAGCGTTTCGACCTGCTCGCGCAGGGTGCGGATCAGGACGCGGCGGTCGTGCAACCAGAGGCCGACGGACAGCGTCACGGCCTGGAGCAGGAGTTGGGACCCGGTGGTGCCGGCCCAGCCGACCAGCGTGTCGGCCCGCGCCGCGTTGAGCACGGCGATGACGGTGCCGCCGACGACCGCGGGCCCTACGCGGCCGAGACAGGCGAGGTAGTAGACGCTGCACAACCCGGGCAGGGCGCGGTTGAGCAGACCGCCGGTGAGGACTGGCAGCACGGCGGAGGCCACCGGGTACCGGCGGGCGAGGAGCAGGGAAAGCGAGGCGAGGCCGGCTGCGACGGTCTGCGGCACACGCAACGGGTCGTCCGTGCGGGACCAGTGGACGAGCGCCTCCTCGGCGGCGAGCGCGAGGACGGCGAGCAGGAGCAGCGTTTCGACCCACGGTCGGCGGCCGGGTCCGTACCAGCCGAGCAGTCCTGCCCGCATCGGCTCACCCCCGCCCTCTCCCGACGCTCCCTCCATCCGTCCGGCTCGATGCTACGGCCGGCCGACGCGGCGCGGCCCCCTCCTTGTGGCCATCGGGACCCTCGACTTTCGCCAGGGGTCGGCGCGGTCCGTCGGCCGATTCCGGGGACTGCGGGCGTTCCTAGCGTCGACAGCATGACGAACGAACAATCCGACTCACCATCTCTGCAGGGCAGTTCGCCCCCATCGGCCGCCCGCGACCATCTGCTGTTCCTCACGGAGGCGCTGCGCACCTTCCACGAGACCGGCGCGCTGGCGCCGAGCAGCACGGAACTGGTGAACGCGCTGGCGGTTCCGGCGACCAGCCGCCCGAACCGGCCGATCTCGGTACTGGAGGTCGGCGCCGGAACGGGCGCGGTGACCCGCAGACTCGTCCAAGTGCTGCGCCCCGGCGACCGGTTGCACGTCGTCGAGGCGAACCGGCGCTTCGCGGAGCGACTGCGCGAGGACCCGGTGCTCGCCGCGCGGCCGACAGGGCTCGAACTGCGCCTCTCCGCCTGCCGGGTCGAGGAGCTGGACGATGCGGCGGACCCGCCGGGCGGTGGCTACGACGCGATCGTGTCGGGGCTGCCGTTCACCAACTTCGAACCGGCGCACGTCCGAAGGATCCTGGACCTGTACGTGCGGCTGCTCGTCCCCGGCGGCGAGCTGACGTACTTCGGCTACCTGGGGACGACGGCCGCCCGCACCCTCGCCTTCGGACCACGGCGCGGCGCCCGGCACCGGGCGGTGGTCCGCCTGCTGCGACGATTCGAGGCGGCGTACGGGCTGGGCGAGCGGACGGCGTGGCGCAACCTGCCCCCGGCTCGGGCCCACCTGCTGCGCACCCCGGGCGCTCGGGCGGCCTGGGACACGGCACCGCGCGCCGGACTCCGCCGCGTGGCCGGTGAGGACACGGCCGCAGTATCCGGCGAACCGACGGGCGACGCGGCTCCGGCCGCTCGATGATGGACCGGGGCCACGCCGGCCCCGCGATTCCGGCAGCGAGGAGCCCAGGATGACCCTGTCCGTACGTGACGCCGAGGAGCGGAACCGCTTCGAGGCCTGGGTGGACGACCGCATGGCGGGCTTCGCCGAGTACCTGCGCAGCGACAATCTGGTGGTGTACCCGCACACGGTGGTCGAACCGGACTTCGAAGGGCAGGGCGTCGGGGGCGCGCTGGCCCGCGCGGCGCTGGACGACGCCCGCGCCCGGAACTTGCCGGTGCTGGCGACCTGCCCGTTCATCAAGGCCTGGATGATCCGCCACCCCGAGTACGTGGCCCTCGCGTACGAGAACCGCAGCCGGGTGAACGACTGATGGGCGACGACGGCACCACCGCGCGCGGCGCGAAGGCGTACGAGGCCCCAGGGATCACGGTGACGTTCGACGCGGGGATCTGCCGGCACGCCGCCGAGTGCGTGCACGGGCTGCCCGCGGTGTTCGACACCGGTCGGCGGCCGTGGATCTCCCCGGGTGCGGCGCCTGCCGCGGACGTCGCCGAGGTCGTGCGGCGCTGCCCGACCGGCGCGCTGCGCTACCGGCTCGCGGGCGGCGAGGCGGAGCCGCCGGACCGGCCGACGACGGTGACGCGGACTGTGGACGGGCGGTTGCTGCTGCGCGGCGAGCTGCGCGTGGCGGCCCCGGACGGCGAGGTACGGGAGACGCCGAGGGCGATGCTGTGCGGGTGCGGAGGCAGCGCCGAGCAGCCGTACTGCGACCGGAGCGGCGCGTGCGGGGGCGGGGGCAGGAACGGCGGGGCGGCGAGTGACGAGTAACAGATGCCAGATTTCAGATGACAGCAAACAGATTTTGAATTCTGTTCGCCGTCGTGCCATAGTGGCACCCGGGTCACTTCGTCCATCGCCTCCCGGCGCCGTTTCGACCCTTGGAGCCCCCATGCCTGCTTCCGACCGCACCTCGAAGCCCGCGCAGCGCGCCCTCGGCGCCTCCGGCCCCCTCACCTCCGCCCTCGGCCTCGGCTGCATGGGCATGTCCGACCTCTACGGCCCCGCCGACGAGTCCGAGAGCATCGCCACGATCCACGCCGCCCTCGACGCGGGGATCACGCTCCTCGACACCGGCGACTTCTACGGCATGGGCCACAACGAGCTGCTGATCCACGACGCCCTGCGCGGTCGCGACCGCTCCACCGTGCAGATCAGCGTCAAGTTCGGCGCCCAGCGCGACCCGGCCGGCCAATGGGTCGGCTACGACACCAGCCCCGCCGCCACCAAGACGGCGCTCGCCTACACCCTGCGCCGCCTGCGCACCGACTACGTCGACGTCTACCGCCCGGCCCGCCTGGACCCGAACGTCCCGATCGAGGAGACGGTCGGCGCGATCGCGGACCTCGTCAAGGCCGGCTACGTGCGCCACATCGGCCTGTCCGAGGTCGGCGCCGACACCCTGCGCCGCGCCGCCGCCGTGCACCCGATCAGCGACCTGCAGATCGAGTACTCGCTGCTCTCCAGATCCGCGGAGGCCGCCGTCCTCCCCACCGCCCGCGAGCTCGGCATCGGCATCACCGCCTACGGCGTGCTCTCGCGCGGCCTGCTCAGCGGCCACTGGAATACCGAACGCCCCCTGGCCGGCAGCGACTTCCGTGGCCACAGCCCGCGCTTCCAGGGCGACAACCTGACGCACAACCTCGCCCTCGTCGAGGCGCTGCGCGACGTGGCGACGGCGCAGGGCGCGAGCGTCGCTCAGGTCGCCATCGCCTGGGTCGCCTCGCGCGGTGAGGACGTCGTCCCGCTGGTGGGCGCCCGCCGCCGGGACCGGCTGACGGAGGCACTCGGCGCGCTCGACGTCGAACTCACCGCCGCCGACCTCGCGGCCATCGAGGCGGCCGTGCCCGCCGGTTCGGCCGCGGGCGAGCGGTACGCCGCCGACCAGATGGCCCGCCTCGACAGCGAGCGCTGACCGGCCGGGGCGCCGAACGCCAGACACCCTCTCCCGCCCGTACCGCCGCCGTCCGCCCCCACGGCGGGCGGCCCACCTGTAAGGACGTACCTCCCGTGACGACGGACACCACCCTCACCGCCGAGCAGATCCTGATCGCGGCGGAGGACGTCCTGCGGCGGTTCGGCCCGGCCAAGGCCACCGTCGTGGACGTCGCCCGGATCCTCGGCGTCAGCCACAGCAGCGTCTACCGCCACTTCCCGAGCAAGGCCGCGCTGCGCGAGGCGGTCACCCAGCGCTGGCTCGACCAGGCCCACTTCGAGCTCGCGAACATCTCGATCGAGGGCGGCCCGGCCGAGGAGCGTCTGCACCGCTGGCTGGTGACGCTGTTCGCGGCCAAGCGGAAGAAGGCGCTCGACGACCCGCAACTGTTCGCGACCTACATGGTGCTGGTCGAGGAGAACAGCGGCACGGTCGAGGCGCACATCGACACGATGGTCCGCCAGATCGCTCAGATCGTCCAGGACGGCATGGAGAAGAAGAACTTCAAGCTCGCCCACATCCTCACGACGGCGCGCGCCGTCTTCGAGGCCACGGCGCACTTCCACGACCCCGCGTACGCGGGCGAGTGGTCCGACCCGACGGCGAACGAGCGCTTCGAGGCCCTCTGGACGCTCATCCTCAACGGCCTGCGCGCCAGGTAACGGCGCACGTCCGGGCCTGGGCGGGCCGGCACCGGAGCGAAAACCGGTCGCCGGTCCGCCCGGTGCTCGGGCAGACTTCCGCGCACGGTTGATCTCACTTGGAGGATGACATGCGCGCGGGTACCACCGGCCCCGTTGTCGACAGCCTGGACGGGCTCGCCCTCGGCGACGCCTTCGGCGACCGCTGGTTCCCGGTTCCCCTCGACGAGGCGCCGGCCGCGCTCGCAGCGCGCCTCACCCGGCCCGCGCCGTGGCACTGGACGGACGACACCGCGATGTCACTCGTCCTCGTCCGCCACCTGGCGACTCACGGAGAGATCCACCAGGACGTGCTGGCCCGGGACTTCGCGGCGGAGTACGCCCGCGAGTACGGGCGCAAGTACGGCCCGTCGATGCACCGGGTCCTGCGCGCGATCGGTCTGGGCGAGGACTGGCGGATCGTCACCGCCGCCCAGTTCGACGGCCAGGGTTCCCACGGGAACGGCACCGCCATGCGGGTCGCACCGCTCGGCGCGTGGTTCGCGGACGACTTGGACGAGGTGGCCCAGCAGGCCGAACTCCAGGCGCTGACCACGCACTTCCACCCGGAGGCCGTCGCTGGCTCGGTGGCCGTCGCACTCGCCGCGGCGCTCGCCGCCCGCAGTCGGGGCCGGAACGCGCCCTCCCGCGCCGAGCTGTTGACCGAGGTGGCCGGGCGGCTGCGGGACAGCGACGTGCGCTCCGGCCTGCGGATCGCCGCCCGACTGCCGGAGCACACCAGTGTCCGGCACGCCGCGAACGTGCTCGGCTCAGGATTCCAGCTGTCCGCACCGGACACCGTGCCGTTCGCACTGTGGTCCGCCGCCGGGCACCTGGACTCGTTGCCCGACGCCGTCTGGCACACCCTCGAAGGCTGGGGAGACAAGGACACCACCTGCGCCATCGCCGCCGGGGTGGTCGCCGCCCGGACCGGCCTAGCCGACGTCCCCGCCACCTGGCTGGCCGCCCGCGAGGACCTGCCGCACTGGGTCGCCGAGCTGTCGGCGACCGTCTGACCGGCTCGGCGCCCGGCCGCCGCCCACCGGCCGCCGAGCCGGATCAGCGGCGGGAGTTGCCGAACAGCAGCCGGTAGACGATCAGCAGCACGAGCGCGCCGCCGATCGCCGAAGCCCAGGTGGCCAGGTCGAAGAAGTGCGTCGCCACCGGCCGGTGCAGGAAGCGCGCGGAGATCCAGCCGCCGACGAAGGACCCGGCGACGCCGATCAGGGTCGTCACGATCAGGCCGCCAGGGTCCCTCCCCGGCAGCAGCAGCTTGGCGAGGCCTCCCGCGATCAGGCCCAGCACGATCCAGGCGACGATGCTCATGTGCCCTCCCGTTCTCCAGCGGACGGCCCCGTCCGACCGCTCTGCCGGTACGGACGCCCGAGGGCGTCCGCTGGTTCCATCACGCACTGGCGGACGATCGCCGACCGGGCCCCGCCCACGGACAGCCACAGGACGGACGCACGGGCGTGGCACCCTCCCGGCACGGCGGCGGCGCCGGGATACTGCGGCCATGCGCATCCTGATCGCCACCGCCGGATCGCGGGGCGACGTCGCCCCATTCACCGGACTCGGCACCCGCCTGCGAGCGGCCGGGCACCAGGTCGCCGTCGCCACGCACACCACGTTCGCCGACCAGGTGCGTTCCGCCGGGCTCGAATTCCGCCCGCTGCCCGTGGACCCACGGGCCGCCCTCGCCTCGGCCGAGGGGCGGCGCCTCCTGAAAACCGGCTCGGGACCACTTGCGGTACTCCAACTTCTTCGCCTGGGACGTCAGTTCATGCCGGCGCTCGGGGACGGCATCGCCGACGCCACCGCACTCGGCACCGACCTCCTGCTCACCACCAGCACCACCAGCGCGCTCGGCCAGGCCGCCGCCGAGGCCGCCGGCGTTCCGAGCATCGGGCTCTACCTCCAACCAATGGCTCCCACAAGGGAGTTCGCACCGGCTGTGACGGGAACCCGATCGCTCGGCGGGCCCGGCAACCTGCTCGCCGGCCACGCCGTCCAGACCGCGACGGACCAGCTCTTCGCCCCCGCCGTCCGCGCGCTGCGCCGCCGCCTCGGCCTGCCGCGCCTCAGCATCGCCCGCGCACGGCACAACCACCCGGTCCTGCACGGGTTTTCGCCCACCGTCATTCCGCGACCCACCGACTGGCACCCGCGCCTGGGCGTCGCCGGGTACTGGTGGCCGTGCCCGGACCAGCGATGGCAGCCGTCGGAGCGCCTACTGGACTTCCTCGCGGCGGGCCCGCCTCCGGTGTTCGTCGGGTTCGGCAGCCTGGTCGTCCCCGATCCGGAGCGGCTGACCGCCACCGTCCTCGCGGCGGTCCGCGCCGCCCGGGTGCGCGCCGTCCTGCAGTCGGGGTGGAGCGAGCTCACCGCGGCGGACACGGACGACGTGCTCACGATCGGCGACACCCCGCACGACTGGTTGTTCCCGCGGGTGGCCGCGGTGATCCACCACGCGGGCGCCGGGACCACGGCCGCGGCCCTGCGCTGCGGCACGCCGGCCGTCCCGGTGCCGGCCCAGCTGGACGCGCCGTTCTGGTCTGCGCGCCTGGCCCGGCTCGGGGTCTCCCCCGGCCCGGTCCCCCTCCGCGACCTCACCGCCGCCCGCCTCTCGACCGCCATCCGCCAGACCCTCGACGATCCCCGGTTCCGCGACCGGGCCGCCGGGGTGGCCGCCACGCTTGCCGCCGAGGACGGCACGGCGAAGGTCCTCACAGCGATCGAGCGGGCTGCCGGCTGACGGGGAGCGGCGCGCGCGACAAGTGACGGGCGACGGACGACAACGAACAGGTAACAGATTTCGAAATCTGTCATCTGTTATCTGTCACCCGTCAGTCGTCCGCCGCCAGCCGCCCCCTCCCCCGCCACCCCAGCCCCCCGTACGACACGAACGACGCCGCGAACCCGACCGCCCACCCGTAGTCGGCGAGCGGCTTGAGCGCCGGCACCAGCCCGTCCGCCGGGAACGGCCCGCCGTGCGACCCGCCGACCGCGAGCAAGCCGCCGACCACGAGCGCGGCCACGGCCCGCCAGTTCCACCCGCCCGCGTACCAGTACGCCCCACCCGGCCGGTACAGCTCCGCGAGCCGGAGCCGGGTGCGGCGCAGCACCCAGTAGTCGGCGATGAGCACCCCTGCGACCGTACCGAGCAGGCCGCCGACCACTCCGAGCCAGGTGTAGATGTACACGTGCGGGTCGGAGATCAGCTTCCACGGGAAGACCGCGATCCCGACGACGCCCGTCACGAGCGCCCCGGTCCGGAAGCCGATGAACCTGGGCAGCAGGTTGGAGAGGTCGTAGGCGGGCGAGACCACGTTGGCGGCGATGTTCACCGACAGCGTCGCGACCAGGACGGTGAGCAGCGCGAAGAGGAGGCCGACCGGGCTCTCCATCCTCGCGGCGAGTTCGATCGGGTCCCACACCGGCTTTCCGTACACGGCCTGCGAGCCCGAGGTGACGAGGACGGAGAGCAGCGCGAAGAGCGTCATCGTCGTGGGCAGGCCGAGGGCCTGGCCGCGGATTTGAGCGCGCTGGCTGCCGCCGAAGCGGGTGAAGTCGGGGATGTTGAGCGAGAGCGTCGACCAGAAGCCGATCATGCCCATCAGTGCCGGGAAGAAGACCTTCCAGAAGCCGCCGCCCCAGCCGAGTTGGGACGGCTGGTCGAGCAGCGGCCCGAGCCCGCCGGCCTTGAGGGCCATCCAGGCGAGGAGCGCGAGGGCGCCCACGATGACGAAGGGCGCGGCCCAGTTCTCGAAGCGCCGCAGCGTTTCCATGCCCCGGGCGATGATGGCCATCTCGATCAGCCAGAAGATCAGGAAGGAGAGCCACTGCGTCCACGGGTAGCCGCCGAACTCGCCTGCGGTGCGCCAGGATTCGCCGAGGAGTTTGCCCGCGAGCAGGAAGATGCCCTCGCCGCCGATCCAGGTCTGGATGCCGAACCAGGCGCACGCGACGGCGGCCCGGACGAGGGCGGGCAGGTTGGCGCCGCGCAGTCCGAAGGAGGCGCGGGCGAACACCGGGAACGGGATGCCGTACTTGGTGCCCGCGTGTCCTGTGAGCAGCATCGGTACGAGCACGATGAGGTTGGCGAGGGCGATGGTGAGGACGGCCTGCTTCCAGTCCATGCCGAGTGCGACGAGGCCGGAGGCGAGCGTCCAGGAGGGGATGTTGTGGGCCATGCCGACCCAGAGGGCGAGGAAGTTGTAGGTGGTCCAGGTCCGCCGTGCCACCGGGACGGGCCGCAGGTCGCCGTTGGTGAAGCCGTTCGGCGGCAAATCCCCGGTGGACGGGTCGAGTTCGACCCGTCCGTCGGAGTGCTGCAGTTGTCCGCCGCCGGTGGTCGCGGTGTCGGCCATGGGTGACTCCCCTATCCGTTCCCGGGCGTGGTCCGTGCAGGGCGTGACCGTCGTGGGCGCGACGGCGTGGTCGCGACGGCGTGGTCGCGCGTCACAACTGCGGGATGACGTCCGTCCCGTAGGCGTCGATGGTGGCCTCGACGGCGTCGTGCATCGCGTAGACGGCGAACTGGTCGACTCCGAGGGAGCGGAGCTCCTCCAGCCGTGCGAGCTGCGCCGCCGGGGGCCCGATGAGGCAGAAGCGGTCGACGATCCCGTCCGGGACGAAGGCGGTGTCGGGGTTTCCGGCGCGGCCGTGGTGGCTGTAGTCGTAGCCCTGGCGGTCCTTGATGTAGTCGGTGAGGGCGTCCGGGACGAAGTCGGAGTGCTCGCCGTAGTGGCTGACGAGGTCGGCGACGTGGTTGCCGACCATGCCGCCGAACCAGCGGCACTGCTCGCGGGCGTGGGCGAGTGAGGGGGGCGAGTCGTCGACGGTGACGTAGGCGGGCGCGGCCACGCAGATGGTGACGCCGTCGGGGTCGCGCCCGGCCTCGACGGCGGCGGCCCGTACCGCCTTCACCATGTACTCGGTGAGGTACGGGTCGGCCAACTGCAGGATGAATCCGTCCGCTTGACGTCCGGTCAGCGCGAGCGCCCTCGGCCCGTACGCCCCCATCCAGATCGGCAGGGAAGCGCCGGGCCGCACCCACGGCAGGTGCATCTCGGTGCCGTCCACCTCGACGGTGCGCCCCTCGGCCAGCTCCTTGACGGCGTGCATGGCGTGGGAGAGCCGGTCGAGGGTGGCGGGGCGGCGTCCGGCGACGCGCATGGCGGAGTCGCCGCGACCGATGCCGCAGATGGTGCGGTTGCCGTACATGTCGTTGAGGGTCGCGAAGAGGGAGGCGGTGACCTCCCAGGTGCGGGTGGAGGGGTTGGTGACCATCGGGCCGACGGTCAGCCGTTCGGTCTCGGCGAGGATGCGGCTGTAGATGACGAAGGGTTCCTGCCACAGGACGCAGGAGTCGAAGGTCCAGCCGTGACTGAACCCGGCCCGTTCGGCGCGGATCATCCGGTCGACGAGCAGGCGGGCGGGCGGATCGGTCTGCAGGACGAGGCCGATGTCCATCGGTGGCTCCAGAGAGAGGGACGGGGCCGCCGCCCGGGGCCGGAAGGGGCCCGGGCGGCGGACGGACCGGAGGGCGGGGAAAGGAAGGGCGGTGTCAGACCAGGTACTGGCAGGTGTCGCGGCGCAGGAACACGCCGTGTCCGGCGCGGCCGAGCCACCTGCCGCCGTCGAGGACGACGGTGCCGCGCGAGAGCACCGTCCGCGCCCGACCGGTGAGTTGACGTCCCTCGTAGGCGGAGTAGTCGACGTTCATGTGGTGGGTGGCGGCGGAGACGGTCTGCACCGCGGTGGGGTCGTAGACGACGATGTCGGCGTCGGCCCCGGGCGCGATGGTGCCCTTGCGCGGGTGCAGCCCGAACATGCGGGCCGGCGTGGTGCAGGCGATCTCGATCCAGCGGCGGCGGGTGATGTGCCCGTCGACGACGGCCTGGTGGAGGAGGTCCATCCGGTTCTCCACGCCCGGAAGGCCGTTGGGGATCTTCGAGAAGTCACCGCGCCCGAGTTCCTTCTGCCCGGCGAAGCAGAACGGGCAGTGGTCGGTGGAGACGACCTGGAGGTCGTTGGCGCGCAGCCCCCGCCACAGGGCCTCCTGGTGCGCACGCGGCCGGAGGGGCGTGCTGCACACGTACTTGGCGCCTTCGAAGCCGTCCGCGCCCTGCTCAGCGAGGTTGTCGGTGGAGAGGAACAGGTACTGCGGACAGGTCTCGCCGAAGACGTTGAGCCCGGCGTCGCGGGCCTGGGCGATCTCGGCGAGGGCGGAGGCGGCGGAGACGTGGACCACGTAGAGCGGGCTGCCGGCCACCTGGGCGAGCTTGATGGCCCGGTGGGTGGCCTCGGCCTCCAGGAGTTCGCGGCGCACCTCCCCGTGGTGGCGGGGCGCGGTGTGCCCGGCGGCGAGCGCCTGTTCGACGAGGACGTCGATGGCGATGCCGTTCTCGGCGTGCATCATGACGAGTCCGCCGTTGGCGGCGCCGCGCTGCATGGCCCGCAGGATGCGGCCGTCGTCGCTGTAGAAGACGCCGGGGTAGGCCATGAAGAGCTTGAAGGAGGTGGACTCTCCGGAGTCGACGAGAGCGTCCATCTCCTTGAGGACGCCGTCGGTGACGTCGGAGACGATGGTGTGGAAGGCGTAGTCGACGGCGCAGTTGCCGTCGGCCTTGGCGTGCCAGGCGTCCAGACCCTCGCGCAGGGAGCCGCCGACGGGCTGGACGGCGAAGTCGACGATGGTGGTGGTGCCGCCCCAGGCGGCGGCGCGGGTACCGGTCTCGAAGGTGTCGGACGCCGCGGTGCCGCCGAAGGGCAGTTCCATGTGGGTGTGGGCGTCGACGCCGCCCGGGATGACGTAGTGGCCGGCGGCGTCGATGACGGTGTCGGCGGTCCAGGCCCCGGCGGCGGAGCTGCCGGTGGTGGCGAGGGCGGCGACTCGTTCGCCCTCGATGAGGACGTCGGCGTGGAGTTCGTCGGCGGCGGTGATGACGAGGCCGCCGCGGATGACGGTGCGGTGGCGGGGGTCGGGAGTGGTCATCGGGGTGCTCCTCAGGCCTCGGCGAGCGGTCCGTAGGCATCGGGGCGGCGGTCGCGGTAGAAGGCCCACTGCTGGCGGACCTCCTCGATCAGGCCGAGGTCGAGGTCGCGGACGACGAGTTCCTCCTCCTTGTCGGAGGCGACCTCACCGACGAACTGGCCGCGCGGGTCGACGAAGTAGGAGGTGCCGTAGAAGTCGTTGTCGCCGTACTCCTCGGTGCCGACCCGGTTGATGGCGGCGACGAAGTACTCGTTGGCGACGGCGGCGGCGGGCTGTTCGAGCTGCCAGAGGTAGGCGGACAGGCCGCGGCTGGTGGCGGAGGGGTTGTAGACGATCTGGGCGCCGGCGAGGCCGAGGGCGCGCCAGCCCTCGGGGAAGTGCCGGTCGTAGCAGATGTAGACGCCGACCTTGCCGACGGCGGTGTCGAAGACGGGCCAGCCGAGGTTGCCGGGCTTGAAGTAGTACTTCTCCCAGAAGCCCTTGACCTGCGGGATGTGGTGCTTGCGGTACTTGCCGAGGTAGCCGCCGTCGGCGTCGATCACGGCGGCGGTGTTGTAGTACACCCCGGTCTGCTCCTCCTCGTACACCGGGACGACGATGACGAGACCGAGCTCGCGGGCCAGGTCCTGCATGCGGCGGACGGTGGGGCCGTCGGGCACGGCCTCCGCCCAGCGGTAGTGCTCGGGCTCCTGGACCTGGCAGAAGTAGGGGGCGTTGAAGACCTCCTGGAAGCCGATGATCTTCGCGCCCCGGGCGGCGGCCTCGCGGGCGTACCGCTCGTGGAGGGCGATCATGCTCTCCTGGTCGCCGGTCCAGCGGGTCTGGACGAGCGCGGCACGGACGATCTGCGACATGGGTACCTCCGCAACTCCGGGGCCCGGCCGGGGAGCCGGGCCTGCGGTCTGAGGGTTGACGGGGTGGCTCTGGCCTGCGGCGCGCAGGCTGGTGTGCGGGGTCGCGGCACGGTCTCCGCGCGCCTTCCCGCGCACGCTCGGCAGGCGTGGCAGGGCGTCCGCGTGCGTCCACGCGGAGCCGCGTGCGGCGGCATGCGTCTACGTGCGTAGAAATAGCGATCTGTCGACCGTAGGCCGGGTTCGGTGGCCTGACAATACGTCGGGGGTAACGCGTCCGGGGCGATCTTGTTACACGGACACGCGGGTCCGCCTGAACGGGAGGAATCGGTCATCTACCCCGGGAGTGCGCTCCTTACTCATTCGAGTGAATCCAGGCGTCCCGGGTGCCGGTTCCGGCCAAGGTGGGTAAAACGGCGCGTGGACGCAGCTGCGGACCGTTACCGTGCGGCGGCGCAGCGCTACTGCGCCCACCGGTGCGGGCTCGGGGACCAGGGGGTGGCAGGCATGACGACGGCTCTCGGGAGGGCGGTGCGCAAGGCGCCGCCCGGGCACGGTCCCGGCCGCCTGCTCGCGTGGGCGCGGCGAGCGGATCCGCCGGCCGGACCGCCCGCCGTGCCGGCGTGGGCGGGTCTGCTGCTGTCGCTCGGCGCGCTGCTGCCCTTCGCCCTCGGCGGTCTGGTGTTCCGCCGGATGGCGCCGCCCGGCGGGGTGGTGGCGCTGCGGCTGGCCGGTTCGCGGACGGCCGCGCTGGCGGCGCTCGGCGGCCGTGCCGGGGACGGGCCGGCCGCCCTGCGGGCCGACGCCTGGCTCACCGCCGGCGCCGGTCTGACGCTGGTCGCCGCCGCGCTGCTCGGCCTGTACGTGTTCGGGCGGGCGCGCTGGCGGCTGACCGCGCTCGCCGCCGGGGGTGCCGGGCTGCTCGCGGCGTGCTGCGCCTTCGCGGCGGACGGCCTGCTCGCCCGCGCCCTGGACCGCCCGGGCGGCTCGGACGGGCCGTTCGCCGTCGCCTCGGGGCTGGCCGCCACGGCGTGGCTGCTGCTCCTGCCCGCAGGGGCCGCGGCGGCAGGGGTGCTCGCCGTCACCGCTGTTCGAGCGGTGCGCGGGGTCCGGGCCCGTCCACCCGCCACGGCCCCGGGCGCGGACACGGACACTGACGCGGGCGCGACCGCCGGCGACTCCCCCGACCACCCCGCGCTGATCCCGCCCTGGCCGGTCGTCACCACGCACGGGGCACTCTGGCCGCCGAACGCCGGAGCTCCGGGCTCCCGCCCCGAGGCCCGCGCGGACGCCACCGCCCGGGCCGGCCAGGTCCGTTGGCGTGACGGCTCCCGGGTGCCGCCGGGGCGCGAACCCGCCGAGCTGGGCTTCTGCGCCTCGGGCGGCGGCATCCGCTCGGCTTGCGTCACGCTCGGCGCGCTCCAGTCGCTGCGGCCATGGCTCCGACGGGCGCGGTACCTGGTCTCCGTCTCGGGCGGCGGATACGCGGTCGGCGCGATGCAGCTCGCGCTCAGCGACTCCGCGCCCGGCGCCCCCGTGCACGCCGTCTCGGGCCTGACGGCCGACACCGTGCTGGAGCCCGGCTCCCCCGAGGAGGACCACCTCCGCCGCCACAGCAAGTACGTCGCCGACGGCTCGGGCGAGTGGCTGGTCGCCCTCGGCACGCTGCTGCGCGGCGTGATCTCGGCGTTCACACTGCTGCTCACCGCCGTCCTGGTGATCGGCCTCGGGCTCAGCCGGTTCTACCGGCTCGTGCCGGTCACCCCGCTGGACGGCCTGGCGGCGGCCGGGCTGCGCACCGGCGGGACGGGATCGCCGGGGGAGTTGGACTTCCGCGCACCCGCCGTCGCCGTCCTGACCGCCCTGCTCGTCACCGCCGCCGCGTGCTGGCTGCTCTCGGTGCTCGTGTTCCCCCCGCTCGGCTGGGACGCCGTGCTGCCGCGCGTGCTCCGTCGGCTCTTCCAGGGCAGCCTCGCGCTGGCCGCGCTGGTGGCCACCGGCGTCCTCGCGGTGCCCGCGCTGGCGTGGAGCGCGGTGCGGCTCCAGGCCGCGCTGGCGGCGGGTCCGCGGCTCACCGGCGCCGGGCTCAGCGTCACCGTCGTGCTCAGCTACCTCGCGCTGCTGCTCGGCATACTCTGGCGCGACCGCCGGACGATCCGCCGGGGCGCGGCGGCCGTCACCGGGGCGCTGCGCGGGGCGGGCCGGTTCGGCGGTGGCCTCGCCGCCAACCTCCCCCAGTACGTGGTGGTGTGGGCGGCGCTGGCGGCCCTGTCGGCCGGATCGCTGCTCGCGCTCGGCTGGGCGGTCGCGACCGGGTACGCGTGGCCGACGGCCGTCCAGGTGGCGCTGCCACTGGTGCTCGGCGCGGTCGGGCTCAACCTGGACCAGACGTGGCTGAGCCTCCACCCGTTCTACCGGCTGCGGCTGGCAAGGGCGTTCGCGGTCCGCCGGGTCGCCGAGGGCGGAGCGGTGGTGGCCCGGCCGTACGACTTCTTCCGCGAGGAGACGTGGCTCAGCCACTACGGCGCCCGGCACCCGGACTTCCCCCAGGTGATCTTCTCGGCGGCGGCCAACCTCTCCGGGGACACCCGCACCCCGCCGGGCCGCCGGGCGGTGTCCTTCACGCTGTCGCACGACTACGTGGGCGGTCCGGACGTCGGCTACGCGCGCACCGACCTGCTGGAGCGGCGGACCCGGCGGCACATCGCCCGGGACCTCACCGTGCAGTCGGCGATGGCCGTCTCGGGAGCGGCGTTCTCCTCGGCGATGGGCCGTCAGTCCAAGGCGTACCAGGGGCTGTTCGCGGTCACCAACGCACGGCTCGGCACCTGGCTGCCCAACCCGGCCGTGCTGGGCCCGGACTGGTCCGGCGTGCCTGACTGGCGGCGCCCCGCGCAGCCGGCCGTGCGGCGGCTGCAGTACCAACTGCGGGAGCTGACGGGGCGGTTCCCGATGGACGACCGGTTCCTGCTGACCACCGACGGCGGGCACTACGAGAACCTGGGCCTGGTCGAGCTGCTGCGCCACGGCGTCCGGACGGCGGTCTGCATCGACGCCAGCGGCGACTCCGGGTACGCGGCCAACCTCGCCGCCGCGATCACGTTGGCACGCGAGGAGCTGGGCGTCGTCATCACGCTGCACGAGCCGGAGGTGCTGATCCCGGGGAGCGCCGCGGAGCACGTGGCGCAGGCGGCACAGGCGGCACAGGCGGCACAGGCGGCAGCCGCCGACGGCAGGGCGCCGGCGGACGGGCCGCAGCCGTTGCGGGGGCTCGCGGCGCAGCTGTCCGCGCGGCTGTCGGAGCGGGCGGTGGTCACGGGGGACATCCACTATCCGGTGCCGCTCGCGGGTCTCCCCAGGGAGGGCGGATCCGGGGAGGACGGATCCCAAAGAAGCGATGACGCCCGGCGCGGCACGCTCATCGTCGTCCAGGCCGTCCTGACCGCCGACATGCCGTACGAGCTGCTGTCCTACGCGGTGGGCAACGCGGCGTTCCCGAACGACCTGACCAGCGACCAGTGGTTCGACCACCGGCAGTTCGACGCGTACCAGACGCTGGGCCGCTATCTGGGCGATCAAGCGGCACCGCTGGTCGAGGCCGCCCTGGCGGCGCAGGGGGTGACGGGCACCGCGGCGGGGCCCGTACCGGCGCAGTCGCCCGGCAGCGCCGACACGGCCCGATCGCCCGTCACTCCCCCGGCTCCGCGGCGCCCGGCCGAGGGGTGACGCGGGCCTGGAGACGAGGGGCGCAAGGAGCGGAGCTGTCCGAGGTGTGAGCGGCTTTCGTCCGGGGTGTGGACGGACCGCGGGTCCCGCTTGACTCCCGCCACGCGGGTCGGGAAGGATCCGGAGCATGGATTCCGGCACCGCCCTGGTCTGCCGCCTGCACGTCGATCTGCGACGCCAGGCGAGCTCCATGTGTGCCTGTTGACCTTGCCCCTCCGCGCCGGTTCCGCCCTGTGACGTCTGCCAGGGCCCGCGCCGCGCACCCGCATCCGCAGTTCTGAAGCCCGCCTCCGCCCGGTGCACCCCTCGCGCTGCCGTGCCGCTCCATCGGCACCGGTCCACCGCGGCTCCCGGACGGCGGGCGTACCCTCCCGACGTTCCCGCCGCACCCGAGGACGCCCCATGAGCCTGGACCTCGCCCCCGACCATCCACCCACCGTTGCCCGCACCGATGCCGTCACCACCAACGGCGTCGGGGAAACCCGCGCGCCGTTCACGCCGAACACCCTGCGCGCGATCGTCCGCGAGCTGGCCGAACGGCCCGACCAGTGGATCCACCACGTCCGCCTGTCGACGGACGATCGCTGGTACCGGCGCCTGGTGGCCGACGACGACCACGAGGTGTGGCTGATCAGCTGGCTGCCCGGCCAGTCCACCGGCTTCCACGACCACGGCGGCTCGCGCGGCGCCTTCACCGTCGCCCTCGGCGAACTGGAGGAGCTCTCGCTCGGCGGCCCGGACCAGGGCCTGCTGATCCGCCGCGTCCCGGCGGGAACGGCCCGCGCCTTCGGCCCCGAGTACGTGCACGACGTGCGCAACACGGCGTCCGGCCCGGCCGTCACCCTGCACGCCTACTCGCCCCCGCTGAGCTCGATGGCGCACTACGACCTGCGGGCCGGCGGGCTCGTCCGCACCTCTGAGGAAGGACCGGAACAGTGGTGACCACGATCGACGACCTGGTGGAGCGGGCCCGCGAGGGCGTGTACCGCCCGCGCGCCCGCGAGGCGTACCAGGCGCAGCTGGACGGCGCACTGCTGGTGGACATCCGTCCCGCGGCGCAGCGGGCGGCGGAGGGGGAGATCCCCGGGGCACTGATCATCGAACGCAACGTGCTGGAGTGGCGGCTGGACCCGACGGGCGGTCACCGGATCCCGCAGGCGTCGGGGTACGACGTCGAGTGGATCGTGGTGTGCTCGGAGGGGTACGCGTCGAGCCTGGCCGCGGCGTCGCTGCGCGAGCTGGGGCTGCACCGGGCGACCGACCTGGACGGCGGGTTCGTCGGTTGGGCGGCGGCCGGACTTCCGATCCGTCAGGGCGGTTGAACAGCCCGGTGGCTGACGGCCACGTGGCTGAACAGCCGCGCGGCCGGCCGGTTTGACGCCCCGCCGGAGCCCTGCCGGAGCGGCCCCGCTCCGCGTGCCAGGTGGTAAATCAGGGACAGGAGATGATGCAGGTCATAGTCTGATCAGAGTTTCCGCCGGTCCGAAGCTGGGCAGCCACGCGGGCGGAAGAACGCCCGGGCAGGAGATCCGACAGGCACCACCGCGGTCCGCACCGCCATCGTTTGTCGACAAACCGCCATCAACCGAAGAACCGACGACAGACCGACCAACGGCGCCGCCACCGAGGGGCGCCCGGACGAGGAAACTCCCCGTGATCAGATTCGACGGCGCCGGCAAGCGCCACCCCGACGGCACCACCGCCGTCGAGGGCCTCGACCTGGACGTGCCGACCGGACGGATAACCGTCCTGGTCGGACCGTCCGGGTGCGGCAAGACCACCCTCCTGCGCATGGTCAACCGGATGGTCGAGCCCACCTCGGGCCGGGTGCTGCTGGACGGCGCGGACGTCGCCGGGCTGGAACCCGCCAAACTGCGCCGCGGCATCGGCTACGTGATCCAGCAGGCCGGGCTCTTCCCGCACCGCAAGGTGATCGACAACGTCGCCACCGTGCCCTACCTCCTCGGCTGGGACCGCAAGAGGGCCCGCGCCCGGGCCGCCGAACTGCTCGACCTGGTCGGGCTCGCGCCCGAAACCGCCAAGCGCTACCCGTTCCAGCTCTCCGGCGGCCAGCAGCAGCGCGTCGGCGTGGCCCGCGCCCTGGCCGCCGACCCGCCTGTGCTGCTGATGGACGAGCCGTTCAGCGCCGTCGACCCGGTGGTGCGCGCCGGGCTCCAGGAGGAACTGCTGCGCCTCCAGTCCGAACTGCACAAGACGGTGCTGTTCGTCACCCACGACATCGAGGAGGCCGTCCGGCTCGGCGACCAGGTCGTCGTGCTGCGCGGCCAGGGCCGGATCGCCCAGCTGGCCGACCCGCACACCCTGCTCACGACGCCCGCCGACGACGACGTGGCCGCCTTCCTCGGCCGCGACCGCGGCCTGCGCGGCCTCGGCCTGCGCCCCGCGAGCACCGTCTCCACCCGCCCACTGGCCGGCGGACTGCGCTTCGGCGACTGGGAGCTGGCACTGGACGACGAGCGCCGCCCGATCGGCTGGATCGACCGCGCCGCCCCCACCGCCGAACTGCGCCCGGCCCCCGGCTACCGGTCGGACACCGACACGCTGCGCACCGCGCTCGACGCCGCCGTCCTCTCCCCCGCCGGGGTCGCTGTGGCCCTCGACTCCGACGGCCGGGCCACCGGCACGGCGGACCGCGAGGCCGTCCTCCGTGCCCTGACGGCTCCGGGCGGCACGACCGCCGCCGTCCCGGGCGACGCCGGGGCACTCGCGAAGGACGGGACGAAGGACAGGGCGAAGGACGACGCGAAGAGCGCGGCGGACGGCGAGGACGGAGCCACCGGTGGACGATGAACCGATCGTCCGCTGGTACTGGATCGGCGACCACCTCGGCTACCTCGGCAACCTGCTGGCCGACCACGCCGTGATCGCCCTGGTCCCGGTACTCATCGGCCTGCTGGTCGCCGTCCCGCTGGGCCTGGCCTGCGCCCGCTACCCGCGCGCGTACCAGCCGCTCGCCGCCGTCTTCAACGTCGTCTACGCGCTGCCCGCCGTAGCCGTCTTCATGCTGCTCATCCCGTACACCGGCCTCGCCACCCAGGCCACCGTCATGATCCCGCTCACCTTCTACGCGCTCGCCGTGCTCCTGCCCACCACCGTGGACGGGCTGCGCGCCGTGCCGGACGCCGTCCGGCAGGCCGCCACCGCCATGGGCTACGGGCCGTGGCACCGGCTGACCGCCGTCGAACTGCCCGCCGCCGTGCCGTACCTGATCGCCGGCCTGCGGGTCGCCGCGGTGTCCAGCATCTCGCTGGCGAGCGTCGGCGCGCTGGTCGGGCGTGGCGGGCTCGGCTACCTGTTCATGGACGGGTTCCAGCGCACCTTCCCGACCCCGATCGTGGCCGGCATAGCGCTGATCGCGGCACTCGCGCTGACCGTCGACCTGGTGCTGGTGGGGGCGCGGCGGCTGCTCGCGCCCTGGGCCGTCCGCGAGAAGGGAGCAGTCCGGTGAACTGGCTCTCCTGGCTGAGCGACTTCTTCTCCGACCCGAATCACCGCAGCGGTCCGGACTCGATCGCGCACCGGATCGCCGAACACCTGGCGTTCTCCGGCGAGGCGCTGCTGTTCGCCGCGCTCATCGCCGTCCCGCTCGGGCTGCTGATCGGCTACACCGGACGCGGCGTCACCGCCGTCACGGCGCTGGCCGGGTTCGCCCGCGCGCTGCCCACCCTGGGGCTGGTCACCCTCGCGGTGCTGCTCGCCGGGGTCGGCGACACGGCGGTGCTCGTCCCGCTGGTCGCGCTCGCGGCCCCGCCGCTGCTGGTCGCGGCCGTCGAGGGCGTGCGCGGCACCGACCCGGACGTGCGCGACGCGGCGCGCGGCATCGGGCTGACCCACCCGCAGGTGCTGTGGCATGTGTGCCTGCCCTCCGCGGCGCCGACACTGCTGGCGGGCTTCCGCACGGCGGCCGTCCAGGTCATCGCGACCGCGACGGTGGCCGCGTACGTCGGGCTCGGCGGGCTCGGCCGGTACGTGTTCGACGGGCTGGCCACCCGCAAGTACGCGGTGACGGCGGGCGGCGCGGTGCTCGTGGTGCTGCTCGCGGTCGCCGCCCAGCTGCTCTTCGTCCTGCTCGCCCGGTACGCGCTGCCGCGCGGGGTGCGCGCCCAGCGCCGGGCCGCCGACCGGACCCGCTGACTTCGGCCCGCTGGCTCGGGCCCGTTGACTCGGGCTCGCTGCCTTGGGCCTGTTGACGCGGCTCCACGGCCGGTCCCCTAAACCTCTGTCCCCATCGTCTCGGAAGGACATCTGTCAGCATGTCGACAATTCGCAGAACCAGGCGCGCCGCCGTCCTCGGCACCCTCGCCGCCCTCGCCCTCGGCGCCACCGCCTGCGGCTCCTCCGGCGGCAACCCGCTCGACGGCGGCTCGCCCTCGGCGGCGGCCGGCGGCGCGAGCGGCGGCGCCGGCGACGGCGGGACCGTCGTGGTCGGCTCCGCGAACTTCCCCGAGAACGTGCTGCTCGGCTCGATCTACTCGCAGGCGCTCAAGGCCAAGGGAGTCAAGGTCGAGGAGAAGTTCAACATCGGCAGCAGGGAGGTGCTCTACGGGCAGCTGCAGAGCGGCGCCCTCACCGTCCTGCCCGAGTACAACGGCGCCCTGCTCGCCTACCTGGACGCCAAGTCCACCGCCACCGCCAAGGACGACGTCAACGCGGCACTGGCCAAGACCCTGCCGGCCTCGCTCGGGATCCTGGACTCCTCACCCGCCGAGGACAAGGACTCCCTCAGCGTCACTCAGGAGACCGCAGACAAGTTCGGGCTCAAGACCGTCGCCGACCTGGCCGCCAAGGCGGGCGAGCTCACGATCGGCGGGCCGCCGGAGTTCAAGTCCCGCCGCGAGCAGCAGTTCAAGGACGTCTACGGGCTGACCTTCAAGGAGTGGAAGCCCACCGGCGACACGACGGCAAACGCACTCAAGGACGGCGCCGTCCAGGTCGGCAACGTGTTCACCACCGACCCGAAGATCGTCCAGTTCAAGCTCGTCCCGCTGGCCGACCCGAAGGGCGCCTTCGGCGCGCAGAACGTCACGCCGCTGGTCAACAAGGCCGCCGTGGGGCCGACGGCGACGGCCGCGCTCAACGCGGTGTCGGCCAAGCTCGACACGAGCGGGTTGACGGCGCTGATGAAGCGCGTGTCGGTCGACAAGGAGGATCCGTCCGCGGTGGCCAAGGACTGGCTGAAGGCCAACGGGCTGGGCTGACGGGTTTCGGATGACCGCCGACAGATAACAGCTGACAGATTTCAACATCTGTCAGCTGTTATCTGTTCGCCGCTCACCGTTGCCCCGCCTGGGGGCCTTCCCTCCCGCGCCGCGAACATGACAGTGTGACGCCATGCGCACTCGTCTCCTCGCCGCCACCCTCACGGCTTTCGCCGCGGTGAGCCTCGCCGCATGTTCCAGCTCCAGCTCGAATTCTGCCTCGGGCTCAGGAGCGGGCACCGGCGCCTCCACGTCCGCAGCGGCCTCCCCCACCTCGGCCGCCGCCGCGACACCCGCCCCCGGAGCCACCCCGACCGCGGACGCCTCGACGGGCTCCGCCGCCGGGGACGCGTCCGGCGGATCGGGCGCGACTGCCGGTTCCGGCACGACGGGCGGGTCGGCGCCGGCCAAGCCCGCGCCGCCCACCGACGCCGGAATGCCCGCCAAACCGGGCACCGACGTCACCGCCAAGCTGGTCGCCGCGCTGGACGCGATCGACCCGGCGATCGTCGGCGGCAAGCCCGACCAGGCCGTCGACCGGGCCCGAAGCCAGTGCCAGTCGATGTACCAGTTCCCCAAGGACAAGGCGAAGCTGGTCGAACTGGCCGACCAGCGCTTCACCGCACCCGACCACCCGCAGGGTTTCGGACCGGACAAGGCCGCGAAGATCAACGAGGCCCTGCGCGCGACCCTCTGCCCGCCGCCGGCCTGACCCGGCGCGGTGCCCCCGCGCGCCCGGTGTCCTGAGCGCCGGGCCGCCGCGGCCGCGCGTCGTCAGCAGACGCGCGGCCGCGGCACCTCGGACGCCCGCACCCGACAGCCTTACCGGAAGCGGGAGCTGGGCACCGGACCGCTCGTGCGGCAGCGGTCGCGCGGGCCGTCCAGCCAGCGCTCGCGTACCGCGCGGGCGAAGGCCGCCAGTGCCTCGTCCGGGTCGGACGGGGTCTCGCCGTCGCCGGCGTCCGGGGCCGGGTCGGCGGCCAGGATCTCGGCCGTCAGCTCCTCGTCCGGGCGCTCGTCCGGCTCGTTGCCGAGCATCCGCCACGGCGGGGCGACGGTCTGGCCCAGCAGGCCGCTCACGTCCGCGGTGACCGGCGGCGTGTCGGTCCAGCAGGTCGCGTGCTCGTACAGCACCTCGCCCGCGGAGCGTGTGCGCAGCGCCGTCAGCGTCTCCGGGCCGATGCCCTCGACGTCGCTCAGGTCGTAGGCCACGACCACGGTGTCCCCGGTGCCCGGCTGGTACGGGCGGGCGGGCAGGCCGAGCAGTGCGGCGGCGGCGAGACCGAGGGCGCGGTCGGCCCGGCCCGGCAGCAGCGAGACCGATTGCGGGCGCACGCCGGCGGCGTCCAGGATCAGGCGAAGCCGCTCCAGCCCGTGCCGGCACAGGCCGTAGGAGTCCTGGAGGAAGGCGTAGCGGCCGGTCATGCCCGCCGTGAACCCGTACGGGGAGAGAGTGGCGAGAAGGCCGCCGGTGAGGGCGAAGTGCCAGCCGCGCAGGTCCTGACGGCTCATCGGGTCCGTGGTGGGCGCGGCGGCCTCGACGGCATCGGCGCGGCCGAGGGCTCGGCGCACGCGGTCCGCGGCGGGGCGCCACTGGTCGTCGGGGGCGCAGAGCCGGTCGAGGGTGGTGCGGGCGGTGGTCCGGTCGCCGGCCATCAGGGCGTTGTAGGCGAGGAGGTAGCGCTCGGGCCAGTCTCGCAGAACGGGCTCGTGGGCTTGCAGGGCGGCGGCGGCCTCGGCGTGGCGTTCCTCGTCCTCCAGCGCGGAGACGAGTTCGGCGAGGATCGGCAGGCGGTTGTCGGGGCGCGGCTTGCTGCGACCGAAGAGGCCCCGCTTGGTCTTCTCGCCCGCGCGGACCTCGGCGGTGGCGATGCGCAGGGCCTCGGCGAGGGCGGGTGCGGCGAGGAAGGCGGCGCCGCGTTCGACGCAGGCGTAGCCGTACTTGTAGAGGGCGACGGCGTCGGGGGTTCCGACCCCAGTGGCGCTGCCGGCGGTTGCCCCGCTCGCGGTGGTGACGCGGGCGGCCGCCTCGGCCAGGTCGTCGAAGCCGCTGCCGGCGGCCAGCCGCTGGACCAGCGGGGCGACCTGGGCGGCGGGCAGGTCCTCGGCGAGGGTGCGCAGTTCGCGCAGGACGGCCTGCGGGTCGCCGGCTTCCAGGTGGCGCCAGGCTTCGTCCAGCGAGGGGGTCGTCACAGGGGTGTGCCTCCGGGGTGGGTGTGGTGCCGTGTCGGGCGTCCTGTCGGACTGGGGTCCGATCCTTCCGGACGGGGTTCGGTGTCCACAATCCAATATCCGGCCCGGGGTTCCGGCCGGCCGCCTTCGGCGGCTCCCGGTGCGGCCGGGGCCGTGCGGTGACGAACCGCGAGGCGCCTTGACAGAGAAGTGGTCTAGTCCAACCATAAGCATGTCGATCCGGCCGGGATGCACTGTGGGGGTGTGACCACCGGCGGCTGAGGCACCGCCCTGCCCTGTTCCGCTCCACCCCCGAACCCGCCCGGCGTGCGCGCGTCCGCACCACCCGCACCGCCGTTCGCCGCCGCGCGAGTCCGTGGACACCGCCTGCCCCGAGCACTCCGCCCCGCTCCCCGCCGCGCGACCCGCACGTCCCTGCGCCGCCCCAACGTCCTGCCCCACCATGCCTGTTGGAGAATCGATGCGTCTACGCAGAACCATCCAGGCGGCCCTGACGGCCTGTGCCACGCTGGCCGCCTCGGCCGGCCTCGTCGCCGCCGGGACGGGATCCGCCCAGGCCGCGACCCCGCTGCCCAGCCGGGTCTTCGCCCCCTACTTCGAGTCCTGGACCGGCCAGAGCCCCGCCACGCTGGCCGCCCAGTCCGGCGCCAAGTACCTGACGATGGCCTTCCTCCAGGCCTCCGCGAAGGGCTCGTGCACCCCGTACTGGAACGGCGACACCTCGAAGCCCGTCTCCTCCTCGACCTTCGGCGCCGACATCGCCACCATCCGCGCCAACGGCGGGGACGTGATCCCGTCCTTCGGCGGCTACACGGCCGACCACAACGGCACCGAGATCGCCGACAGTTGCACCGACGTCAACCAGATCGCGGCCGCCTACGAGAGCCTCGTCACGACGTACGACATCAGCCGGATCGACCTCGACATCGAGGACAACTCGCTCACCGACTCGGCGGGCATCGACCGCCGCAACAAGGCGATCAAGCTGGTGCAGGACTGGGCCGCGGCCAACGGCCGGTCCGTCCAGTTCTCGTACACGCTGCCGACCACCACGAGCGGACTGGCCGACAACGGGCTCTCCGTGCTGCGGAACGCGATCGGCAACAACGCGCGGATCGACGTCGTCAACATGATGACCTTCGACTACTACGACGGCGCCACTCACGACATGGCCGCCGACACCCAGACCTCCGCGCAGGGCCTGTACAACCAGCTGGCCACGCTCTACCCGGGCAAGTCCCCGGCGCAGCTGTGGGGTTCGATCGGGATCACCGAGATGGTCGGCATCGACGACTACGGCGCGGCCGAGACCTTCACCGTGGCCAACGCGACCACCGTGTACAACTGGGCGGTGTCGAAGGGCATCAACACACTGTCCTTCTGGGCGCTCCAGCGCGACAACGGAACTTGCCCGGGCACGGCCGGGAACGACTCCTGCTCCGGGATCACCCAGAACACCTGGGACTTCACGCACGTCTTCGCGCCGTTCACGAGCGGCACGCCGGCGACGAACGACTTCTCGGTGGCCGCCAACCCGAACTCCGGCACGGTGGCCGCTGGTTCTTCCACGTCTGCCTCGATCGCGACGGCCGTGACGTCGGGCGCGGCGCAGAGCGTCAGCCTCTCGGTGAGCGGCGCCCCGGCGGGCGTCACCGCCACCGTCACCCCCGGCAGCGTCACGGCCGGCAACGGCGCCACGCTCAACGTCACCACGACGGCGGCGGCCGCCGCCGGGACGTACCCGCTGACGGTGAAGGCGAGCGCTCCTTCCGGCACGCACACCGCCACCTACACGCTGACCGTCACCGGCACCACGCCGCCTCCCGGCGGCCTGGCCAACGGCGGCCTGGAGAGCGGCGCCCTCGCCCCGTGGACCTGCCAGAGCGGGGGCGCCGTGGTGAGCACGCCGGTCCATTCCGGCTCGTACGCGCTGCAGGCAGCGCCGACCGAGGGTCAGACCGGCGAGTGCGCCCAGACCGTCACCCTGAAGCCCAACACCGGCTACACGCTGAGCGGCTGGGTGCAGGGCAACTACGCCTACCTCGGCGTCAGCGGCGGGGCGAACGCCAGCACCTGGACCAACTCCGCCGGCTGGACCAAGCTGAGCGTCCCGTTCACCACTGGCGCCACCGGCGCCGTGACGGTCTACCTGCACGGGTGGTACGGGCAGGGGACCGTGTACGGCGACGACTTCGCGATCGGCTGACGGGGGCCGGCTGACGGGTGACCGGTAACAGCCGACAGATGACAGCTGACAGATTTCAACATCTGTCAGCTGTCATCTGTTCGTCGTCCGCCACCCCGGTCAGACGTCCGCCGCCCTCAGCCCGCCGGGCTCCCCGGGTGTCCCGTGGCCTCGGCCCGCGCCTGCCACGGCCGGCACAGTGCCACGTACGCCGCGCTCGACAGCACCACGCTCGACAGCACGACCACCGCCAGCAGCACCGCCGACGGCCGCCCGCCCAGGCTGCTCAGCGGCGCGACCAGCGCCCCGCACAGGAAGTTGCCGGTCCCCAGCAGCGCCGAAGCCGTCCCCGCCGCCTGCGGCTCGACCAGGCTGAGCGCCTGCGCCGCCGAGTTCGGCAGGATCATTCCCATGCTGCCCATCATCACGAACAGCGCCGGGCAGACCCCGAACAACCCGAAGTCCCACACCGTCGTCACCAGCACCAGCGCCACACCCGCGACCACCGCCACACCCAGCCCGGCCAGCATCAGCGCGCCCGCCGTGAAGCGCCGCGCCAGCACCCGCCCGTTGATCTGCGTCATCCCGACGATGGCCACCGAGTTCAGCCCGAACAGCAGGCTGTAGGTCTGCGGCGACACGTGGTAGACGTGCTGCAGCACCGTCGACGACCCGCTGATGTACCCGAACAACGCCCCGAAGCCGAACGTGCCCGTGAGCATCAGCCCGAGGAACGGCAGGTCGCGCAGCAGCCCGCCCATCGTCCGCAGGGTGGAGCCGAACCCGCCGCCGTGCCGCGCCTGGGCGGGCAGCGTCTCGCGCAGCGCGCCGAACGCCACCAGCGCGAGCAGCAGCCCGAGCGCCGTCAGCGCTCCGAAGGTGCCGCGCCACGACGTCACCCGGAGCAGCTGCGCCCCGATGATCGGCGCGAGGATCGGCGCCAGTCCCGATATCAGGGTGATCGAGGCCAGGAACCGGAGCATCGCCACGCCCTGGAAGCGGTCCCGGGCGACGGCCCGTCCGATGACCAGACCGGCGGCCCCGGCCGCACCCTGGACGAACCGGGCGGCGATCAGCAGCGGCAGATCGGGCGCGATCACGCACACCGTGCTGGCCAGGGTGTAGACGACGAGCCCGGCGAGCAGCGGCGGGCGGCGTCCGAAGCGGTCGCTGAGCGGCCCGAACAGCAGCTGTCCGGCCGCCACCCCGAACATCGAGAACGTGAGGGTGAGCTGCACCGCGGCCGGATCGGCGGCGAGGTCGTCGGCGATCGCGGGCAGGCCCGGCAGGTAGAGGTCGGTGGTCAGCGGGCCGAGCGCGACCAGGCCGCCGAGCACGGCGACGGTACCCCGGTCGGGCCCTGCCAGGACCGCCGGAGCGGCCGGAGCCGCCGGTGCCCCGGCTGGGGGCGACGACAGGTCGGCGGTGGGGCCGGAGGTGGGGCCGGGCGTCTCGTCGGACGGGTCGGCACTCGGGCCGGGGCCGGGGCCGGGCATGGGGCTCCCTCGCTGGACGGGGCGGGACGGGTTTGTCCACGCTCCGTCCTATCGCAGCCCGGCCCCGCTCCGACAGCGGGGGCACCGGACCGTTCACCCGTCCGCCCAGGGGCCCGTGCGCCCGGCAGGCCCGTGAACGACCCGGGGGACGACCCCGAGGGGACGACCCCGGGAGACCGTCCACTGAAGGACCCGCTGAACGGCCCGGGGCCGTGCCTCAGTGCTTCTCCGGGCGCTCCGCCCTCATGGCCGCCTGGACGGCGGCCCCGTCCTGCCAGGCGTAGAGCTGGTTGCCGGAGAGCATCACGTTGTAGTGCCCGCAGGTGCCGGTGGCCTTGCCCGCGACGCCCTCGGGGAACCAGCCCGCCTTGAGCGACGCCGGCACCGGGTGCACCCCCTTGCCGGCCAGCCCGGTGGTGCAGCCTGCGGGCAGCCGCCCCTCGGGGAGGGTGGCGCGCAGCAGGCGGTCGTCGCCGGTGGTCGACATCAGGTAGCGGACGGCGGAGGCGTTGTCGGGCAGCCAGCCGGGCATCGAGTGGCGGTCGGCCTTGGCCTCGCTGCCGGTGGCGTACGAGACCTGCTCCTGGTGGCGGCCGTCGTACCACTCGGACACGCGTGGGCCGATGACGACGGCGGCCACGGCGACTGCCATGCCCGTTCCGGCGACTCCGAGCGCGACCTTGCTGACGATGCCCTTCATGTCCGCCTGCCCTCTCCCTGTCCGGCTTCCGAGTCCGCTGTCGGTGCGGGTGTCGAGTGTTCCGCTTCGGCCCGTGGAGTTCCCCCGGCCGGTGCATCCATCCTGGCCCGCGCCGGACGGCCGGGGCGTCACCACGAGGTCGTGATCACGCCTCCATCCCACGGGGTAGCCTCTCCACCTTCAGACGTACGCGTCGCCACGCGCGGTTTCGGGTGGCGGGCGCCGCACCGGCGGTGTGCCCCGGAGCGGTGCCGGGGTCCCGATAGAGCGTCACTCACGTCCGGCCCGTGCGCAGCCCGGTGTGCTGCACCCGGGGGCACCGGCCCCGTACCGTACACCCGTCAGACGGCGGCGGGCACCGGCCGGGAGACGGGGAACGGGCGGCCGTCGAGGGTCCAGTGCGGGTCGATCGGGCGCAGCAGGGAGGCGTACACCTGGGCGGCGACGTCGGGGTGGCGGATCTCCCCGGTGGGCGGGCCGGCGGGGATGCCGTGGCCGGCGCAGGCGACCCAGGCGGTGCGCTCCTCGGTGGTGCGGCCGCCGTGGCCGCCGGCGTCGACGTGGCCGTGGTCGGTGACGACGATGACGGTCCACTGTTCGTCGGCGTGGGTGGCGCGGCCGCGGACGGCGTCGAGGAGGCGGCCGAGGCGCTCGTCGGCGTTGCGCATGGCGGCGCGGTACTCGTCGCCGCAGCCGAGGAAGTGGGCGGTCTCGTCGACGGCGCCGAGGTAGACGAAGGAGGCTTCGGGGTCGGCGGTGGCGAGGACGTGGACGGCCTCGCGGGTGACCTCCTCGTCGACGGTCTCCCAGGCTTCGGGGGTGTCCTCGGCGGGGGCCACGTAGGAGAGACGGCCGGGGGCGCGGAAGAGGGGGCCGCCGGACTCGTTGATCATCAGCGGGTCCCAGCCGGCGGCGACGAAGGTGCGGCGGCGGTCGCCGCGGTTGAGGCGGGTGGCGAAGTCGGGGAAGACGTCGAGGCGGTTGCCGGCGAGGTGGTTGCCCCAGACGCCGTGCTTGGCGGGCTCGACGCCGGTGACGATGGTGGCCCAGCAGGGCCCGGACATGGTGGGGGTGGTGTCCGCGACGGTCACGGGCACGAGGAACCCGGCGTCGGCGATCTCCGTGAGCCGCGGCATCGGCACGTGCTCTAGGTAGTCGTACCGGACGCCGTCGATGCCGACGACGAGCACGCGGGGGCGGGGCCACGGGGCAGCGGTCATGGGGGGTCCTTTCGGTCGTGCGCACCCGGCGCGCGCCCGCCGAGGGCGCCGCCGACCGCGCCATGGTTCACCGCCCGCCGTACCGGCTGGTGTCCGGTCACCGAACAGGTGGTGTCCGTGGGGTGTCGGGCGGTTGTCCTGGCACCCCGCCGGTCGGCGGGGGTCGTGGGGTGGTGGTCGGGGGGCGGTGGTCGACGGCGGGTGGCGGCGAGCGGCGCGCGTCAGGCCTGCGGCCGGAACTCGTGGACGACCTCGATCCGGCCGACGATGTGCCGGTTGAACTCGGCCAACTCATCAGCGGGCACCCAGAGTTCGAGGATGGTCCGGCCACCCGCCCGCTGGACGGGGTAGCGGGCGAGGAAGTCCGTCTCGACCTCGAAGCGGGTGACGTAGCCGACGCCGGAGGCCGGGACGTTCCAGTCGCGGGCGATCCGGACCGCGTAGTCCTCGTTCAGGACGGGGTAGAAGATCGGCTGCTCGGGCAGGCGGGGCGGCCAGGCGCGCCAGCCGGAGGCCTCGACCAGGGCCAGTTCCTCGGGCCCGGTCGGGCGCCAGAGGGTCGTGGTGGCGATCGGGGCGCTCTGCGTGGTCGGGGCGCTCTGGGTGGGCTGGCCGTTCATGGCAGGGGACGGTAGCCGAGCCCGCGGTGGCCCGGCCACCGCGTTTCCCCCGCGCGGGCCCGGCCACCGCGCTTCCCCCCGCCCGCCACCGGCTCACCGGACGTCAGCGGTAGGCGGACTCCCCGGTGATGGCCTCGCCGAGCACGAGGGTGTGGATCTCGCTGGTGCCCTCGTAGGTGAGCACCGACTCCAGGTTGTTGGCGTGCCGCAGCACCGGGTACTCGGTGGTGATGCCGTTGGCGCCGAGGACCGTCCGCGCGCTGCGCGCGATCTCCAGCGCGGTGCGGACGTTGTTGAGCTTCCCGAAGCTGATGTGCGGCGGACGGGCGGCGCCCTCGTCCTTGAGCCGGCCGATCCGCAGAGCGACCAGGTAGGACTTCTCCACCTCCAGCATCATCTCGACCAGCTTCTGCTGGGTCAGCTGGAAGCCGGCGATCGGGCGCTCGAACTGGATGCGGGTCTTCGCGTAGTCCAGGGCCGCGGTGTAGCAGTCGCGGGCGGCGCCGACGGTGCCCCAGAGGATGCCGTAGCGGGCCTCGTTGAGGGAGGACAGCGGGCCGCGCAAGCCGACGACCCCGGGCAGCACGGCGTCGGCCGGCAGCACGATGTCGTCGAAGGCCAGCTCGCTGGTGACGGAGGCCCGCAGGGACAGCTTTCCGTGCACATCGGTGGCGGTCAGGCCGCGGGCGCCGCGCTCCACGAGGAAGCCGCGCACGCCCTCCTCGGTCTGCGCCCACACGACGGCGACGTCCGCGATGCTCCCGTTGGTGATCCACATCTTGCTGCCGGACAGCACCCAGTCACCGCCCTCGCCGCCCTTGCGCACCGCCCGGGTGCGCATGTTGGCCGGGTCGGAGCCGAAGTCCGGCTCGGTGAGGGCGAAGCAGCCGATCAGCTCGCCCGCCGCCATGCCGGGCAGCCAGCGCTGCTTCTGCTCCTCCGAGCCGAAGGCGTGGATCGCGCGCATGGCGAGCGATCCCTGAACGGAGACGAAGCTGCGCAGCCCGGAGTCGGCGGCCTCCAGTTCCATGCACGCGACGCCGTAGGCGACCGCGCTCGAACCCGTGCAGCCGTACCCGTCGAGGTGCATGCCGAGCACACCGAGGGCGCCGAGTTCGGGGGCGAGTTCGCGGGCCGGGAACACCCCTCGCTCGAACCAGTCGCCGATGTGCGGGCGGATCCGCTCGTCGGCGAACTTCCGGACGGTGTCGCGGATGAGCCGCTCCTCGTCGGTGAGGAGATCGCCGACGGCGAGCAGGTCGGCCGGGTCGATCCGGGTCGGCTTCGTCATCGAAGCTCCTTGGGGTCTCGGTGGTCTCGGCGGGATGACGGATACCGGGGAGTATTCCGCACCCGGCGGGGCGGCGGGCCGGCGCGAGCGAGTGAGGAAAGCGACATGCCCGGTGACGGGTGGGGGCGAACGACGAACAGATGACAGATTTCGAAATCTGTCATCTGTTCGCTGTTATCTGTTCGCCGTCACTTGTCGCCCGTCGCCGGTCAGCCCACCCCGCACAGCCGCAGCACCGCAGTCGTCGCCGCTCCCGCCACGACGACGGCCGGAAACGGCGCACGACGCAGGGCGAGGACACCCGCGACCAGGACACCCGCCGGCCGGGCCCACCCGGCGAAGCCGTGGCCCTGAGTGAGCGCACCCGTGGCGACCAGGGCAACCAGCAGGACGGACGCGGCCACGGCCAGCAAGTGCCGGAGCCGCTCGGACAGTTCGATCCGGTGCCCGAGCAGCGGCCCGGCAAGACGGTAGGCGTACGTGCCGGCGGCCAGCAGCAGCACGGCATACAGAGGCATCAACGGACTTCCTCCTTGACGGCGTTGGGCCGGCTCTCCGCGGCGACCACCACACCCCCGGCCCCTGCCGCCCGAGGCTCCCCCGTCACCAAGGGCTTACCCGCGAAAAGCAGCCCGACGAGCGACAGCAGCACCGGCAGCCCGGCCGGCAGACAGGGCGTCGCCGCCACCGCGACCACCGCACCCACCACCGCGGCCGCGCGCGTCCGACGGTCGTCGAGCGATGGCAGCACGAGGGCGAGCAGCACCGCCGGGAAGGCGGCGTCGAGGCCGAGCGCGTCCGTGTCGCCGATCAGCCCGCCCGCGGCCGCGCCGAGCACGACGGACACGTTCCACACCACGAAGAGCGCGACCCCGCACAACCAGAACGCGGCCCGCCGGCGCCGCCCGTCCGACTGCCGCAGAACGAACGCGGCGCTCTCGTCCGTGATGAGCTGGGCACCGAACAGCCTTCGCCACCAAGGGCCTTCGAGCACGTCGGCGACGGTGAAGCCGAACGGCAGCAGGCGGGCGTTGAGCACCAGCCCGGTGGCGACGGCCGCGAGCGCACCGCCGCCGGACAGCACCACGCCCACGGCGGCGAACTGGGACCCGCCCGCGAAGACGAGGAGGGACATGACGACCGGCACCCACAGCGGCAGGCCGCCGGAGACGCTGATCGCACCGAAGGAGGCGCCGACGAGGGCGTCGGCCAGGCAGACCAGAGCGATGTCACGGACAGTGGCAGACTCTAGTGTTCGGAAGAGCGAACGCATGTCCATTAGAGTGAACCCGAAGCCTGTCGTTCGTCAAGGCGAACCTTTGGACCGCCAAACCGAACGCCGGGCGCTGGAGCCGGGAGCCGGGGAGTCAGGAGCCGGGAAGCCGGGAAGCCGGGAAGCCGGGCATGGGAGCATGGCGCGGCCGGCAAGGCACACGGGACCGCAGGAGGCACGAGGAAGCGTGAGTGGACAGCATGAGTGACCCGACCCCCAACCCCGCCCCTCCCGCCGGATCCGGGACGGCCTCCGGCGCGGGCTCCCCCCTGGGCTCCGGCACGGAGCTGATCGGCCTGATCGCCGCGTCGATCCGGCGCGAGCGCGAGCGCAGCGGCCTGTCGATGGCCGAACTGGCCCGGCGGGCGGGCATCGCCAAGTCCACGCTCTCGCAGCTGGAATCGGGGGCGGGCAACCCGAGCGTGGAGACGCTGTGGGCGCTCGGCGTGGCGCTGAACGTCCCGTTCAGCAGGCTCGTCGATCCGCCGCGCCCGGCGGTGCGGGTGATCCGGGCGGGTGAGGGCCCCGTCACGCACTCGGAACGGGCCGACTACGCGGCCACCGTGCTGTCGTCCTGTCCGCCGAACGCCCGGCGCGACATCTACCGCATCGAGGCGCAGCCGGGCGAGACCCGGGCCTCCGACCCGCACATGCCCGGCACGGTCGAGCACCTGATGCTGGGGGCGGGGCGGGCGCTGGCCGGGCCGACGGAGGCCCCGGTGGAGCTGGGCCCGGGCGACTACGTGAGCTACCCGGGTGACGCCCCGCACGTGTTCCGCGCGCTCGCCCCGGACACCCTGGCCGTGATCGTCATGGAACACATCTGACGCTGCCGATGGATCGTCAATGCGGTTCGTCGACACCCGACCGTTCGGAGTCGGCTACGTCAACAGGCGGTCCAGGAAGGGGTTTCCGAACACCCGGTGGGGGTCGTGCCGGTTCAGGACGGCCACCGCCTCGTCCCAGCCCGGCCCGCCGCCGTCGCGCAGGGTCGCGGGGATGACCCGGCCGAGCAGGTCGGGGTCGGACCAGGCCGCGTCGGCGGTGTAGGCCCAGCCCTTGGACCACTCCACGCGCAGGCCGGCCCGGGTGCCGTCGAAGGTGCGCAGCAGCCACTGCTCGAGTTCGCGGGCGAAGCCTTCGAGGCCCGGGGTGCCGGGGAAGGCGAGGACGTCGAGCCAGACGGCGGTGTCCCACTCGGGGCGGTCCGGGCGCGGGCGCAGCGCGGAGAGCAGGGGCGGCCGGGCGCCGGGGACGCCCGCGTAGGCGGGATCGTCCAGGCCGGTGACGCGGATCTCAACCGCGCCGTTCACCGGGAACTCGCCGCGCGCCTGGTGGTCGGCGAGCGACTTCCGGTACTGGGCGGCGAATTCGCTGACGACCCACTGCAGGTCGGCGCGCTTGCAGAGGATCGCGTAGCCGTTGGCGGCGACCCTCAGGGTGGTGGGGCGCACGTACTGGAGGAGGGCGCGGGAGGGGCCCCAGAGGTCGGAGCGCAGTCCGCCGGCGAGGAGGTGGGTGAGGATGTCTCCGGTGAGCAGGTCGCGCAGCAGTCCGCCCGAGAGGAGGACGTCCGTGAGGTCGCCGGTGAGTCCCACCTTGGCGACGAGGTACTGGAGTTGGCCGAAGATCGGGGCCGACGCCCAGGCGCCGGAGACGATCTGGCCGGCGAGCCGGGCGACGGGTTCCGGAACGTTGTCCGAGAACGGGTAGTTGTAGGGCTGGTCGACGGCGCGGGCGGCGAGCGGTTTGGCCGGGGCCACGCTCCAGGTCTTGAGCCAGGGGTACTCGGTGTAGGCGAACCAGATGGCCTCGGCGCGCCCGTCGCGGTCGACGAAGTCGGCGAAGGTGCGCGGTGGGCCGCCACCGAGCAGGCCGCCGAGGAGTCCGCCGCCGGTGTCGCCGGGACGGGCGAAGAGTTCGCTCGCCGGGATGTCGAGGCGGCTGACGCAGCGCAGCGGCCGGTCGGCGCCGGCCCGCAGGACGACCTCGGTGAGGAACGCCCGGCCGAGGTGGACCAGGAAGGCGGCGCTGTCGGCCTCGGAGCGGTCGAACGTGCGCAGGGCGTAGCGGCCGGTGGCCGGGTCGAGGACGACGGCGGTGAGCCGGGTGACCTGGTTGCTGACCGATCCGTAGCCGTGCCCGTCCTGGCGGGTCTCCCCGGCGGCCGGGACGGCGGTGCCGTGGCCGCCGATGGCGAGGACGCCGCCGACGGTGAGCTCGCCGGGCGCCGGGCAGGCGGTGAAGCCGAGGCCCCGGCCGGCCAGGTGGGCGAGCAGGTCCTCCATGGTGGCACCGGTCTGGACGCGGACGGTGGTCGGCGAGTCGGCGGTGATCGCATTGAGGTGGCGGCCGGTGTCAACCAGGAGCACGCGGGCGCTGTCGGGGGTCCCGTCGGCGACGGTGAGCGGCGCCCAGGTGTGGCGGTGGCCGGTGGCGCGCAGGCGCCAGCCGTTGGCGTGCGCCCAGTCGGCGAGGGCGGGGACCTCCTCCGGGGTGCGGGGCGCGCACGTCCACAGCTGGTCGGTGCGGATCTCGCCGGACCAGTTCTGGAAGACCCGCTGGTACAGCTCGGTGCCGGCGGGCAGCCCGGGCGGGACGGGCGCGGCGGCCTCGGCATTGTCCGGGCCGACGGTGCCGCGCAGCAGCCAGGCCCCCGCCCCGAGCGCCGCGGACGCGCCGAGCATCCGGCGCCTGGTCAGGCCGCCGCCGTGCGCCCGGGGTCCGTCGGCGGGGCCCGGATCCGCCGTCCGCACCGCTTCGCCGTCCCGGCCGCCGTCGGCTCCGCGCCACCGTCCTGTGGTCAACCGTCCCGCCCCCTGAGATTCGTCGCCCGGGTGTCCGTCGTCGGTCCCGGGTCTGGGCAGGAGCGTACGAAGCGGCGGACGGCCGTTTGAAGCGTTCCAGCCGATCATTCACCCGTACGAGTGATCATGTTCCATGCCAATGCGCGGCCGGGGTCCGTCAGCGCGGCGAGGGCGGCCTCCGCGTGCCGCCGCCACCGCCCGGCCGCCGATCGGGAAGGCGGACCCCGTCCTCTCATCGGCCGCCGTCCGCCTACCTGTCCGCCTGTCCGCCTGTCCGCCTGTCCGCCTGTCCCTGCTGAAGCCTCTTGTCGGCCCATCGGACGACCGCATGCGTTGATCTTTTCCGCCTCGCGCCCGGGAGCACCACCAGATGCGCCTGCACGCCGAAGAGCTGAACCGTTTCACCCCCGGGGACGGACCTGTTGTCCTGGAGCTGGACGGGGTCAGGCTCGGCCTCGCGATCTGCGCGGACGCCGCCGACCCCACGCACGCCGAGGAGACGGCGGCCCTCGGCATCGACGCCTACGCCGCGTCCGCCCTCCACGGCCCCTCGCCCGAATCCGCCGCCCGCCGCGACGGGGCACCTCGGGGGCCGGGCCGCCGCTCACGGCGTCTGGGGCGTCCTCTCCACCAGCGCCGGGGCCAGCGGCGAGTGCCCGGCCACCTCGGGCGGCTCGGGCTTCTGGGCGCCGGGCGGCGCGCCGGTCGCGCGGGCCGGCACCGCGCCCGGCGAACTGGTCCGCGCCGAAGTGCCGTAACCCCCCGGGGTGAACGCGCGGGTCACCGGAAATACCGGGGGCCCGCGCGCGGCTGTCAAGATCGGAGACCGGGACGGGAACGCCGTTCGGGACCGTTCAGGAGGTGCAGCACGCGATGGGTGATCAGCAGGGCCACGGACAGCGGGCCGACCAGAACCACCGGGGTCGCCAGGCCGGCCAGGTCCACGGGGCCGGGCAGGAGTACCGCGTCGAGCACGACTCGATGGGCGAGGTCCGCGTGCCCGCGGCCGCCAAGTGGCAGGCGCAGACGCAGCGGGCGGTGGAGAACTTCCCGGTGTCCGGGCAGCGTCTGGAGCGCGCGCACATCGCCGCGCTGGCCCGGATCAAGGCCGCGGCGGCACGGGTGAACGCCCGGCTCGGCGTGCTGGACGAGCAGACGGCGGCGGCCATCGCGGCGGCGGCCGAGGAGGTCGCGGAGGGCCGCTGGGACGGCGAGTTCCCGGTGGACGTCTTCCAGACCGGCTCGGGCACCTCGTCCAACATGAACGCGAACGAGGTCATCGCGACCCTCGCCGCCGAGCGGCTGGGCCGGCCGGTGCACCCGAACGACCACGTCAACGCCAGTCAATCGTCCAACGACGTGTTCCCGTCCTCGATCCACATCGCCGCCACCGCCGCGGTCACGCACGACCTGATCCCCGCGCTGGAGCACCTGGCCGAGGCGCTGGAGCGCAAGGCCGCCGAGTTCGCGCAGGTGGTCAAGTCGGGCCGCACGCACCTGATGGACGCCACGCCCGTCACGCTGGGCCAGGAGTTCGGCGGCTACGCCGCCCAGGTGCGGCACGGTCGCGAGCGGCTGCTGGCCACGCTCCCCCGGGTCGCCGAACTCCCGCTCGGCGGCACGGCGGTGGGCACCGGCATCAACACCCCGCCCGGCTTCCCGGCGGCCGTGATCGAGGAGGTGGCCCGCGCCACCGACCTGCCGCTGACCGAGGCCCGCGACCACTTCGAGGCGCAGGGCGCGCGCGACGCCCTGGTCGAGCTGAGCGGTCAGCTGCGCACCGTCGCGGTCGGGTTCACCAAGATCGCGAACGACCTGCGGTGGATGGGCTCGGGCCCGCGCACCGGCCTCGGCGAGATCAACCTGCCGGACCTCCAGCCCGGTTCGTCGATCATGCCGGGCAAGGTGAACCCGGTGCTGCCCGAGGTGGTGCTGATGGTCGCGGCGCAGGTGGTGGGCAACGACGCGACCGTCACACTGGCCGGCGCGAGCGGCAACTTCGAGCTGAACGTCATGCTCCCCGTCATCGCCCGCAACGTGCTGGAGTCGGTGCGGCTGCTCGCCAACAGCGCCCGGCTGCTGGCCGACCGCACGGTGGACGGCATCACCGCCAACGCCGATCGGGCCCGGGAGTACGCCGAGTCGTCGCCGTCGGTGGTCACCCCGCTGAACCGGTACATCGGGTACGAGGAGGCGGCGAAGGTCGCCAAGCAGGCCCTGGCGGAGCGAAAGACCATCCGTCAGGTGGTGCTGGAGCGCGGGTACGTGGAGGAGGGGAAGCTCACCAACGAGCAGTTGGACGAGGCGCTGGACGTACTGCGGATGACGCGTCCGTAGCGGAGGCCGTCACGGACGGACGCGGCGACGGACGCGGCGACGGCTCGGCGCCAGGCTCGACGGCGGGCCCGTGCGACGGCCGTGCGCCGGGGCGCGGAGGGCGGCGGGCCGCCGTTCCGTGCCCCGGACGCGGGCTGCGGGGAAGGTCAGCCCTTGGCGCGGCCGGCCCGGCCGAGTCGCATCGCTGCTCCGTTCGACGTGATCGTGGCCATCGAGATCGCCGCGAGGCCGAGCAGGAACATCACGGCGCCGGCGATGATGCAGGTGATGATGTTCTTGCCGTGCGCGACCGATCCGGAGACGGCCCAGGGGGAGATGATCGTCCAGATGCCGAGCGCCGCGGCCGCCCAGGCCCGCGCGTGGGTGCGCTCGTAGGCCGACCCGTAGCCCGCCATCAGCAGGGTGTAGGCCAGACCCACGATCAGGCAGGTCACGGTGAGGGTGCTGAAGGCGGTGAAGCCGACGATCCAGGGCGATGCGGCCAGGAACAGGCCCGCCAGCACGGCCAGGGCCTCGACGCCCTGGGCGCGCGGGGTCGAGGTGACCCGCTCGTAGTGCTCGCGCAGTTCGACGATGTCCGGATGGTGCTCCATGCCCATCGGGGTGTGGGTTGACACCGATACCACCTCCTGTGGTTCGGATTGTGGAAGGCGCTTGCCCCGTACCCATTCTGGCGCTTCTCGAACGTTTTGCACCTAATAGTCCGAAAAGGTCGATAACCATCCGGTCACGGCGGTGACCTGCGTCTCACCGCTTCGGCGCGCCATTGCCTATGCAACTCGTTGCATAGCAGGATGCGGGGCATGGCACTGGAGCACGCGATCCTCGTCTCACTGCTGGAGCAGCCCGGCTCCGGCTACGAGCTGGCCCGGCGCTTCGACCGCTCGATCGGCCGCTTCTGGACCGCCACCCACCAGCAGATCTACCGGGTGCTGCGGCGCATGGAGGCGGACGGCTGGATCGCCGCCGAGGAGGTCGCCCAGGACGGCCGGCCGGACAAGAAGGTCTACTCGGCGGCTGGACCCGGCCGGGCCGCGCTCGCGGACTGGCTGCGCGAACCGGTCGAGCCGGAGACCGTCCGGCACGAGCTCGCGGTGAAGATCCGCGCCGCCGCCTTCGACGACCCGGCCGCGCTGATCTCCGAGGTCGAGCGCCACCGCGACGGCCACGCCGCCCTGCTCGCCCGCTACCTGCACGGCGAACAGCGCGACTTCCCCGACCTCACCTCGCTCGACACCGCCCAGGAACTCCAGCACGTGGTGCTGCGCGGCGGCATCGAGTACGAGCGGATGACCCTCGCCTGGCTGGACGACGTGCTCACCACCCTGCACCGCCTCGTCGCCGACGGCACCAGTCCTGACGATGCGCCAGGCGACGCGGGGCGGGCGGCGGCGAACAGATGACGGCCGACAGATGACAGAAAACAGATGACAGAGTTTGAAATCTGTCATCTGTCACCTGTCAGCCGTCGGTCGTCGCCCCGCCCTCCCACACCGCCCTCGCTCCACCCACAGCCACTCCACACCCTCGACCCCCGGGAGCCCGTGATGCTCTTCAACCCGCGTACCTACGACCCCGCGCAGTTCGACGAGCCGACCCGCCGGCTGCTGCGCGCGACCGTCGACTGGTTCGAGACGCGCGGCAAGAAGGCGCTGATCGACACCTACATCGACCGCACCTGGTACGGCGACTTCCTCGAATTCGCCGCCAAGGAGGGCCTGTTCGCGGAGTTCCTGACCCCGTCCGCCGCCGACCCGGACAAGCGCTGGGACACCTCCCGGATCGCCGAGCTGAACGAGATCCTCGGCTTCTACGGCCTCGGCTACTGGTACACCTGGCAGGTCACCATCCTCGGCCTCGGCCCGGTGTGGCAGAGCGAGAACGAGGCTGTCCGCGCCCGTGCCGCCCGCCTCCTGGCGGAGGGCCACGTCATGGCCTTCGGCCTCTCCGAGCGCACCCACGGCGCCGACATCTACTCCACCGACATGATCCTCACCCCGGACGGCGAGGGCGGCTTCACCGCGACCGGCCCGAAGTACTACATCGGCAACGGCAACGTCGCCGGCCTGGTCTCGGTGTTCGGCCGCCGCTCGGACGTCGAGGGCCCCGAGGGCTACGTCTTCTTCGCCGCCGACAGCCGCCACGAGGCGTACCACCTGGTCAAGAACGTCGTGAACAGCCAGATGTACGTCAGCGAGTTCCGGCTGGAGGACTACCCGGTGCGCGCCGAGGACGTGCTGCACACCGGGCAGGCCGCGTTCGACGCCGCGCTGAACACCGTCAACGTCGGCAAGTTCAACCTCTGCACGGCGTCGGTCGGCATCTGCGAGCACGCCATGTACGAGGCGGTGACGCACGCCCACAACCGCGTCCTGTACGGCCGCAAGGTCACCGACTTCCCGCACGTGCGCCGCGAGTTGACCGACGCGTACGCCCGCCTCGTGGCGATGAAGCTGTTCAGCGCGCGGGCCGTGGACTACTTCCGCACCGCCTCCCCCGAGGACCGCCGCTACCTGCTCTTCAACCCGATGACCAAGATGAAGGTCACCACCGAGGGCGAGAAGGTCATCGACCTCATGTGGGACGTCATCGCGGCCAAGGGCTTCGAGGCGGACACCTACTTCGACAAGGCCGCCAAGGACATCCGCGGCCTGCCGAAGCTGGAGGGCACCGTCCACGTCAACCTGGCGCTGATCCTCAAGTTCATGGCCAACTACCTTTTCGCCCCGGCCGATTACGCGCCCGTGCCGACCCGTCGGGACGCCGCCGACGACGTCTTCCTGTTCCGTCAGGGCCCCGCCCGCGGCCTCGGCGCGATCCGCTTCCACGACTGGCGCACCGCCTACGACCGGCACGCACACCTGCCGAACGTCGCACGCTTCCGCGAGCAGGCCGACGGCTTCTGCGAGCTGCTGCTCACGCACGCGCCGAGCAAGGAGCAGCAGGCGGACCTCGACTTCCTGCTGGAGATCGGCCAGCTGTTCGCACTGATCGTCTACGGCCAGCTGGTGCTGGAGCAGGCCGAGTTGACCGGTCTGGAGGCGGACGTGCTGGACCAGATCTTCGACGCGCTGGTCCGCGACTTCTCCGCGCACGCGACCGAGCTGCACGGCAAGGCCTCCGCCACGGAGGAGCAGGCCGCCTGGGCGCTCGCGAACGTGCGCCGGCCGGTGGCCGACGCCGAGCGGGCCGCGAAGGTGTGGGCGCGCGTCGAGGCGCTGTCGGGCGCGTACGAGATGCAGCCGTAGTCCTGCGGGCGGCTACGCAGGACCCGGGGGTGCCGGTCGGCGGACCGGCACCCCCGGGTGCCCTCGCGGGTCGGCGGGGTCAACGCCCGTCGGCCGAAAGGGTCCAGATCGCGTGGGCGATGGCGTCGGTCATCCGCCCCAGCGCGGTGTCGTCGATGTTGGCGCTGGTGTCGCACGCGGCGTGGTAGCAGGCGTCGAACGCCTGGCCCGCGGTGCCGCCCCACTTGGCGGCCTGGTCGGCCGTCTTGATGTAGTCGGCGCCGCTGAACAGCCCCCCGACGCGGATGCCCGCGTCCTGGAAGGGCGCGTGGTCGGAACGGCCGTCACCCTCGAAGTCCTGCTCGGTGGCGATGCCGCGGGCGGCGAACCAGTCGTGGAACAGGGCGTCCAGGGCCGGGTCCTGGCGGTAGGTGAAGTAGCCGGGGTTCGGTGAACCGATCATGTCGAAGTTCAGGTAGGTGTCGATCGCAGAACGGTCGTTGGCGGCAAGGCCGTCGACGTAGCTCCGGGAGCCGACCATGCCGTTCTCCTCGGCACCCCACCATGCGAACCGGAGGTGCTTGGTGGGCTTGAGCCCGGCCCGTGAGACGGCCAGGGCGGTCTCCAGGATGCCCGCCGTGCCGGAGCCGTCGTCATTGACGCCGGGCCCGGCCTGGACCGAGTCGAGGTGGGCTCCGGCCATCACGACGTGCGCGGAGTCGCCGGACGGCCAGTCGGCGATCAGGTTGGCGCCGCCCGCACCCCCGTCGTCGAACTGCTGGACGGTGGTGGTGAATCCGGCCGCGTCCAGCTGAGCCTTCACGTAGTCGAGGGAGGCCTGGTAACCGGACGTGCCGTGGGCACGGTTGCCGCCGTTGGCGTCGGCTATGGACTGCAGCTGCGCGAGGTGGGCCTTGACGTTGGCCACGGGTATGGCGGGGGCGTCCTGAAGCGCCTTGAGACTGGCGGGTTTCACCCAGACGGCAGGGGCGGCAGGTGCGGCTGCGGTGGCCGGGGCGGCAGGTGCGTAAAGGGCGGCGGCGAACAGGCCGGCCAGCGCGGTAGGCAGAACCGTACGGCGAAGGGCCGAGCGGCGAAGGGCTGCGCGGCGACGGACAGCGCGGAGGCCGCGCGGGGTGTGCTCGGTCACGGGAGGCTCCAGGTTCCGGTGGGGCAGAACGGAAGGCGCAACCTCGCCGACGCGCACCGGAGTTGGGGGCTCCGGACGGAACACCTGACGCTGGGACGGGACGGATCACGGCCGCGAGATTGACGCGTTCATGAGGATCGGGCCGGGCCCCGGGTCCGTCAAGGGGTGGCGCAGCAGTCGGCCGTCGTCGTCCGACATGGTCGGCATCAGTACAGGTGGGGCCTGGTCGCGCCCCGCATGTCCCGGCGGGCGAGGCAGCGGACGCGGACGCGTTCGCCGTCCGGGCCGAGGATGACGGCGGCGGAGGCCGTCGTACTGGAGACGATCACCGGGGTTCGCCTCCTTTCGGGGCTCGGACGGGGTGCGGGACGGCGAGGACCGCGTGGAAGTACTCCATCCCGGCGGTGCCGGCGGTGAGAACGGTCCGTGCGCCGATCGGGAGGGTGAGCGCGGCGCCCTCGACGAGGGGGACACCGCCGTCGGGGGCGGCGGCCCCCTCGGGTCCGCCGGCCAGGCCGGGGCCGGCGGTGACGTAGAGCATGTGCTCGACGGTGTCGGCGCGCACCTCGGCGCTGTGGCCCGGGTCGAGCCACTGCGGGCCGACACCGCGGAGGGGGCCGGCGAGCAGGCGGCCGGGGTCGACGGCGCCGCGTCGGAGCAGGTCGGTGAGGACGGTAGCCGGCATCTCGGGCTCCTTCGCGTCGCGGCGGGCACCGGCGGCCCGCCTTCGACATCACGGTCCGCCGCCCGCTGTCCCGGCCGCACGGGGGCTTGGTCCCGTGCGCTTTCCGGCCCGCGCCCGGGCCGTGCCCGGGCCGTGCCCGGGCGGGGAGCGGGACGAGGGCAGGACAGGGTGGGACCGGGCAAGGCGGCGGGCGGCGAGGCGGCGGGCGGCGGGCAACCCGACGTACGGTTGAACTCGGAGGCTGCGCGATGCACGTCACCGGTACCCACTTCACCGACCGCACCGACGCGGGCCGCCGGCTGGCCGCCCGCCTGGGACACCTGAACGGGTCGGGCGCGGTCGTGGTCGCCCTGCCGCGCGGCGGGGTGCCCGTGGCCGCGGAGGTCGCCGCGGCGCTCGGCGCGCCCCTGGACATCTGCGTGATCCGCAAGCTCGGCGTGCCCTACCAGCCCGAGCTCGGCATGGGCGCCATCGGCGAGGGCGGCGTCCGCGTCCTGAACGACGAGGTGATGCGCCTCGGCGGGATCACCCCCGACCAACTGGCCGACGTGGAACGGCGCGAGCGCGCCGAGCTGGAGCGCCGCGCCCGCCGCTACCGGGGCGACCGCCCGCCCGCCGACCTGCACGGCCGGACCGTCGTCGTCGTCGACGACGGCATCGCCACCGGCTCCACCGCCCGGGCCGCCTGCCGGATCGTCCGCGCCCGCGGCGCCGCCCGCGTGGTCCTCGCCGTCCCCGTGGCCCCCCGGGACTGGACGGACCGCCTGGCCGACGTCGCCGACGAGCTGGTCTGCGTCGCCACGCCGTCCCCGTTCTTCGCGATCGGCGAGTTCTACGACGACTTCTCCCAGACCGGCGACGACGAGGTCCTGAGCCTGCTCGCCGACGCCCGCGGCAAGCGCCCGCCCGCACCCGTCGCCCTCGACCGCGACGTGGAACTCTCCGCCGCCGGCGTCCGCCTGCCCGGCCACCTGACCGTCCCCGCCGACGCCCGCGGCATCGTCGTGTTCGCACACGGCAGCGGCAGCAGCCGCCACAGCCCCCGCAACCGGCACGTCGCCCGCCATCTCAACCGGGCCGGCCTGGCCACGCTGCTGTTCGACCTGCTCACCGAGGCCGAGGAACCGGACCGGAACAAGGTGTTCGACGTCGGCCTGCTCGGCTCCCGCCTGACCGCCGTCGCCGAGCAGCTGCCCACCCTGGAGGCCACCCGGGCCCTCCCGCTCGGGCTGTTCGGCGCGAGCACGGGCGCCGCCGCCGCACTGCACACCGCCGCTGCCCTCGGCCCCGCGGTCGGCGCCGTGGTGTCGCGCGGCGGGCGCCCCGATCTGGCCGGGCCGGACGCCCTGGACCTGGTCACCGCCCCGACCCTGCTCGTCGTCGGCGGTCTCGACGCCACCGTGATCGACCTCAACCGGCGGGCGCGGGCCCGGCTGCGCTGCGAGAGTGAACTCGCGGTGGTCCCCCGAGCGGGCCACCTGTTCGAGGAGCCTGGCACGTTGGACCAGGTCGCCGGGCTGGCCGGGGACTGGTTCCGGCACCACCTCGGCGCACCGGACGCCCCCTCCGGCCCGGTTACGCAGAGTTCGTGAATCGACCCCGATCAGCAGCGCAGATTGCGCAGCAGAACGCGGGATTTCCTGATCAGCTTGTACACATTGAACAGTGAAAAACCGACCTGTTGCCCAACCACCCGGACAGGAGCAAGCTCTCCGCTCAGCCGCACCGCCCACCCCCCATCAGCGGCGCGGCCGCCTCAAGCGGACGCCTCAGAGCCGAGGCCCAAAGTGGAGGAAGACCGATGACCCCGCAGTCCTACGCCCTTGAGCTGACCCCCGAGGAGCGCGAGGCCGGTCTCGACGCCGACCAGCTGCGCCGCCTCGTCGGCCTCGTCGAGCACGACCCGGCCACCGACCCGTTCCCCGTGACCGCGCAGGACGCGGTCGTGTTCGTGGTCGGCAACGCCACCCAGACGGCGCAGTTCTACCAGGCCGTGTTCGGCATGGAGCTGGTCGCCTACTCCGGCCCGGAGACCGGTCGCCGCGACCGCAAGGCCTTCGTGCTCCGCTCCGGCTCGTGCCGCTTCGTGATCAAGGGCGGCGTCCAGCCGGACAGCCCGCTGCTGGACCACCACCGCCGCCACGGCGACGGCGTCGTCGACCTGGCGCTGGAGGTGCCGGACGTCGACAAGTGCATCGAGCACGCCCGCGCGACCGGCGCCACCGTGCTGGAGGAGCCGAACGACGTCTCGGACGAGAACGGCACCGTGCGCCGCGCCGCGATCGCCACCTACGGCGAGACCCGGCACACCCTGATCGACCGCTCCCGCTACCACGGCCCGTACCTGCCGGGCTACGTCGTCGCGGAGAGCAAGGTCAAGCACCCGGAGGGCTCGCCGAAGCGGCTGTTCCAGGCGCTGGACCACGCGGTGGGCAACGTCGAGCTCGGCAAGATGGACGAGTGGGTCTCGTTCTACAACCGGGTCATGGGCTTCGTGAACATGGCCGAGTTCGTCGGCGACGACATCGCCACCGACTACTCCGCGCTGATGTCGAAGGTCGTCGCGAGCGGCAACCACCGGGTGAAGTTCCCGCTGAACGAGCCGGCGATCGCCAAGAAGAAGTCGCAGATCGACGAGTACCTGGAGTTCTACACCGGTCCGGGCTGCCAGCACATGGCGCTCGCCACCAACGACATCCTCACCACCGTCGACATCCTGCGGGCGCGCGGCGTCGAGTTCCTCAACACCCCGGACGCGTACTACGACGACCCGGAGCTGCGCGCCCGGATCGGCAAGGTGCGCGTGCCGATCGAGGAGCTGAAGAAGCGCGGCATCCTGGTCGACCGCGACGAGGACGGCTACCTGCTGCAGATCTTCACCAAGCCGATCGGCGACCGCCCCACCGTGTTCTACGAGTTCATCGAGCGCCACGGTTCGCTCGGCTTCGGCAAGGGCAACTTCAAGGCGCTGTTCGAGTCCATCGAGCGCGAGCAGGAGCGCCGCGGCAACCTGTGAGGGTCGCGGGGCTCTGAACACGGTCGACGTACCGTGAGCACGAGCGGCTGAGCACGGTCGAGGAGGAGCAGGGAGATGGCGTACTACCGGCAGCTGGGCAGCATCCCGCCCAAGCGGCACACGCAGCACCGCACACCCGAAGGCGGGCTGTACTACGAGGAGTTGATGGGCGAGGAGGGGTTCTCCTCCGATTCCTCGCTGCTCTACCACCGCGGCATCCCGTCCGCCGTGGTGAACGCGGTGCCGTGGGAGCTGCCGGACCAGTCCACGGTGCCCAACCATCCCCTGCTCCCCCGCCACCTGAAGCTCCACGAGCTGTTCGCCGGCCAGGAGTGGAAGGCCGCGGACGTGGTGAGCGGCCGCCGTCTGGTCCTCGGCAACGGCGACGTGCGGATCTCGTACGTCGCGGCCGGGGCGCCGAGTGAGCTGTACCGCAACGGGCTCGGCGACGAGTGCGTGTACGTGGAGTCCGGCTCCGGCACGGTGGAGACGGTCTTCGGCGCGCTGGAGGTCGGCCCGGGCGACTACGTGATCATCCCGCGGGCGACCACGCACCGCTGGGTGCCCTCCGGGGACGAGCCGCTGCGGGCGTACTGCATCGAGGCGAACAGCCACATCACGCCGGTGAAGCGCTACCTCTCCAAGTACGGGCAGCTGCTGGAGCACGCGCCGTACTGCGAGCGCGACTTCCGCGGGCCCGTCGGGCCGCTCGTCGTCGACACCCCCGGGGACGTCGACGTGCTGGTCAAGCACCGCGGTCCGAACGGGATTTCGGGCACCCGCTACACCGTGCCGCACCACCCGTTCGACGTGGTCGGCTGGGACGGCTGCCTGTACCCGTACGTCTTCAACATCCGGGACTTCGAGCCGATCACCGGGCGGATCCACCAGCCGCCGCCGGCCCACCAGGTGTTCGAGGGCAACAACTTCGTGATCTGCAACTTCGTTCCGCGCAAGGTGGACTACCACCCGCTGTCGATCCCGGTGCCGTACTACCACGCGAACGTGGACAGCGACGAGGTCATGTTCTACTGCGGCGGCGACTACGCGGCCCGCAAGGGCTCGGGCATCGGCCAGGGTTCGATCTCGCTGCACCCGGGCGGGCACACCCACGGCCCGCAGCCGGGCGCGTACGAGCGCAGCATCGGCGCGGAGTTCTTCGACGAACTCGCGGTCATGGTGGACACGTTCCGCCCGCTGGAGCTGGGCGAGGGCGGCCGGGCGAGCGAGGACGCGAACTACGCGTGGACGTGGTCGGGCCGGGGGCCCGGGCGATGAGCGCCGGCGGATCCGCGATCCCGGACCTGTTCCGCGGACTCTTCGACGACGCGGCGGTGTTCCCGCCGGGGAACCTGCCGGTCGTCGAGGCGGTGCCCGCGCACCGCGCCCACCGCACGGCCTGGTACGCCGACGCGGTCGGCCCGTTCCTGTGCGGGGCTGGCCGGTTGGGCGAGCTGGCCACGGCGGTGGAGGGCACCGGGCCGCTCAGGGTCGGGCTGGTGCTGCCGGGGGGCAGCACCGAGCTCGGGCCGGCGCTCGCCGCCGCCGCGCCGTTCGAGGTCGCGGGCGTCGAGCTCGCGACCCGGGACGTCCACGAGGCGGTGGCCGAGTTGGACCGGCTGCTGCCGCCGGACGTGCCCGCCGCCGTCGAACTGCCGCGCGAACTCCTGCACGGGGACGGGCTGGACGAGACGCTCGACGCTCTGGTGGACAGCGCCTACCGGGCGAAGTTCCGCACCGGCGGGGTCGTCGCACAGGCCTTCCCGGGCGAGGACGAGCTGGCCGCGTTCCTCACCGGCTGCGCACAGCGAGGCCTGCCGTACAAGTGCACGGCGGGGCTGCACAACGCCGTCCGGCACACCGATCCGGTGACCGGCTTCGAGCACCACGGCTTCCTCAACGTGCTGCTGGCCGCGCAGGAGACGGACCGCGCCGCGGCCGCCGAGGTGCTGGCGGAACGCGACGGCCACGCGCTGGCCAAGGCCGTCCACGCCTTGAGCGCGCATCAGGTTACGGTGATCCGCAACTCGTTCACCGCGTTCGGCACCTGCAGCATCGCCGAACCCCTGGACGACCTGGCCGCGCTCGGCCTGCTGTCGCCCAGCCCACTTGTCCAGGAGGACCGTTGAGCACCCCCCGCAGCTGGCTCGCCAGCGCCCAGGACTCGCCGTTCGGCGTGCACAACCTGCCGTACGGCGTCTTCACCGCCGCCGATCAGCCCGGGCGGCGCCGGATCGGCGTGCGCGTCGGGGACTTCGTGCTCGACGCCGCGGCCGCCGCCCGTGCCGCCGGGGCGCCGTCGGTTCTGCTGGCCGCGGACTCGCTCAACCCCCTGATGGCCGCCGGGCGTTCGGCCTGGACGCAGGTGCGGGCCGACCTGACGCTGTGGCTGACGGACGAGTCGTACCGCGAGGCGCTGAGCCCGGCGCTGCTGCCGGTGGGCGAGGTCGAGCTGCACCTGCCGTTCGAAGTCGCGGACTACGTCGACTTCTACGCGAGCGAGCACCACGCCACCAACCTGGGCCGGATCTTCCGCCCGGGCTCGGAGCCGCTCACCCCCAACTGGAAGCACCTGCCGATCGGTTACCACGGGCGGGCGGGGACGGTCGTCGTGTCCGGCACCCCGGTCGTGCGCCCGCACGGACAGCGCAAGGCGCCGGCCGACGCGGTGCCGTCCTTCGGGCCGACGCGCCGGCTCGACATCGAGGCCGAGGTCGGCTTCGTCGTCGGCGCGCCGTCCACGCTCGGGCGGCCGGTCGTCCTGGACGACTTCCGCGACCACGTGTTCGGCGTGTGCCTGGTCAACGACTGGTCCGCGCGCGACATCCAGGCCTGGGAGTACGTGCCGCTCGGGCCGTTCCTCGGCAAGTCCTTCACGACGTCGGTCTCGCCGTGGATCGTCCCGCTGGACGCCCTCCAGCACGCCCGGGTCAGCCCGCCGGAGCGCGACGTCGAGCCGCTGCCGTACCTGGACGACCGCGGCGGCGAGCCGTGGGGCCTGGACCTGGCGATGGAGGTCCGCCTGAACGGGCACCTCGTCTCCCGGCCGCCGTTCGCGTCGATGTACTGGACGGCGCAGCAGCAGCTCACCCACATGACGGTCAACGGCGCGTCGCTGCGCACCGGTGACCTGTTCGCGTCGGGGACGGTCAGCGGGCCGGAGCCGGACACCCGGGGTGCGCTGATCGAGCTGACCTGGAACGGCGAGGAGCCGCTGAAGCTGGCGGACGGCACGACGCGGACGTTCCTGGAGGACGGCGACGAGGTGACGATCACCGCGACGGCGCCGGGGCCGGACGGGACGGTCATCGGCTTCGGCGAGGTGACGGGGCGGGTCGAGCCGCAGTCGGGTCGTACGACCGGCGCGTGACGGCGGACAGATGACAGATGACAGCTGACAGATTTCGTCTTCTGTCAGCTGTCATCTGTTCCCCGTTCGGCCTAGTACGGTGGGCGACAGGGACGGGGATCTTCGACACCGACGAACGGGAGCGGGCCCGATGAGCGGCGAGGTGCAGGACTTCCAGGACGGCTGGGCCGGGCGGATCGTGCTGAACCGGCCGAGGGCGCTCAACTCCCTCACCCACGGCATGATCACCGCCGTCCGGGAGGCGGTGGACGCCTGGGCCGCGGACGACACCGTGCGCACCATCGTGCTGACCGGAGCCGGCGAACGCGGGCTCTGCGCCGGCGCCGACGTCCGGGCCATGCACGACGACGCCAAGGCCGGCGGCGCCGGCGCCCGGGCGTTCTTCCGCGACGAGTACCGGCTCAACGCCCTCATCGCCCGCTGCCCCAAGCCGTACGTCGCGGTCATGGACGGCATCACGATGGGCGGCGGCGTCGGCCTCTCCGCCCACGGCTCGGTGCGCATCGTCACCGAGCGCTCCGTCATCGCCATGCCCGAGACCCGGATCGGCCTCGTGCCGGACGTCGGCGGAAGCCGCCTGCTGGCCCACGCCCCGGGTGAGTTGGGCACCCATCTCGGCCTCACCTCCGCGTCGATGGGTCCCGGGGACGCCGTCCTGTGCGGCTTCGCGGACCACTTCGTCCCGTCCGCGAAGATCCCGGCCCTGCTCTTCGCCCTCGCGGCCGCCCCGGACGCGGACGCCGTGACCGCCATGGTCGCCGCCGCCGCCGAACCGGCGCCGCCCTCCGCCCTCGCGGCCCAGCGCGAGTGGATCGACGCCTGCTACGCCGCCGACACGGCCGAGGAGATCGTCGAACGCCTCCTCGACTCCGGGGTGCCCGAGGCGAAGGAGGCCGCCGAGCTGGTCCTCGCCAACTCGCCGACCGCCGTCAAGACCACCCTCGCCGCACTGCGCGCGGCCCGGTCCCTGCCGTCCCTGGAGGCGGTGCTCGACCAGGAGTACCGCATCTCCTGTGCGGCGCTGGACAGTCACGACCTGGTCGAGGGCATCCGCGCCCAGGTGATCGACAAGGACCGCAACCCGCGCTGGTCCCCCGCCACGCTCGCCGAGGTGACGGAGGCCGACGTGGCCCGCCACTTCGCCCCGCGCGAGGGCGACGAGCTCGGCCTGGCCTGACCCGCGCGGCCCAGCACCGCTCCGCTTCCGGCACCGCTCGGCCCCGGGCCGGACCCGTGACGACCGTCTCGCATGCCAAGACTGGCGCGAGGCGGGGCGCTTCGTAGATCGTTGGGTGGTCAGGGCGCGCCCGTGCGGCGCCGAGCAGCGGAATGGGAGTCGACGGCGATGACCGAGACCGAGACCTACGAGACGATCCTGGTCGAGCGCAAGGGCCGGGTGGGGCTGATCACGCTCAACCGTCCGAAGGCGCTCAACGCGCTGAACACGCAGCTGATGAACGAGGTCGTCGAGGCCGCGACGCGCTTCGACCGGGACCCGGAGATCGGCTGTCTGGTGATCACCGGGTCGGAGAAGGCCTTCGCGGCGGGCGCCGACATCAAGGAGATGCAGGGCAACCAGTTCCCGGACGTCTACCTGGACGACTGGCTGGGCCCGTGGGACCGGCTCGGCCAGCTGCGCAAGCCGGTCGTCGCGGCGGTGGCGGGCTTCGCGCTCGGCGGCGGCTGCGAGCTGGCCATGCTGTGCGACATCCTGCTGGCCGCCGACACCGCGAAGTTCGGGCAGCCGGAGATCAAGCTCGGCGTCATCCCCGGCATCGGCGGCTCGCAGCGGCTGACCCGGGCGGTCGGCAAGGCGAAGGCCATGGAGCTGTGCCTGACCGGCCGGATGATGGGCGCCGAGGAGGCCGAGCGCGCCGGTCTGGTCTCCCGGATCGTCCCGGCCGACCAGCTGCTGGCCGAGGCGCTGGCCACGGCCGAGACCGTCGCGGCGATGTCCGCCCCGGCCGCGATCATGATGAAGGAGAGCGTCAACCGCGCCTTCGAGACCACGCTGGCGGAGGGCGTCCGCTTCGAGCGGCGCCTGTTCCACGCGGCCTTCGCGACCGCGGACCAGAAGGAGGGCATGAACGCCTTCGCCGAGAAGCGGCCGGCCGCGTTCATCAACCGCTGAGCACGGACCGCGCGCCCGGGGCAGGACGGCGAACGCCTGACAGGTGACAGATGACGGCGAACAGATGACAGATGATGAAATCTGTCATCTGTTCGCCGACTCCCGTCAGTCCTCCTCCGCCAGCACCGTGTTGAGCCGGGCGAACCCGCTGCGGGTCGCGGCGACGACGATCTGGTCGCCCGGGCCGAGGCGGCGGGTGCGGTCGGCGTAGTTCCACTGCAGGTGCGGACTGCGGGCGACCCGGGCGGCGATCACCCGGACGCCGCCCGGGTCCTCCAGGTCGTGCCGGTTCATGCCGATCAACCCGCTGCCGTCCTCCACCGTCAGCTCCGCGATCAGCAGCACGTGCCGGAAGACCGAGAGGGTGCCCAGCACCTCACGCCCCATCAGGGCGGCGGCGAACGCGGGCGCCGCCAGGTAGGAGACGGACCGGGACGCCGCGTTGTCCAGCGTCGCGTAGAAGTGCCCGGCGAAGTCGTCGTCGAACAGCCGCACCACCACCCGCACTTCGGGGTTGCCGTGGCGCGCCTCCAGCGCCGCCTCCAGGTTGGTCGCGTCGTCGCCGCTGACCGCGACCACCGCCCGGCTGTGCTTCAGCCGGGCCCGGCGCAGTTGCTCCTCGAACGGGCCGTCCCCGAGGACGACCGGGATGCCGAGCGCCCGGACGGCGGCGATGCCGCGCGCCTGCGGGTCACGCTCCATGCACACGACCGGCACGCCCAGTTCGTGGAGCTGGCTCGCGACGCGGGTGCCGACGTTGCCGAGGCCGACGACGATCACGTGCTCCCGGGTGCCGGCGCTCGGGTTGCGGGGCTGGCCGCGCCGCCCGGAGGCGAGCGCCTCGACCACGATCGCGGTGGCGACCGGCGCGAACGTGATGCCGCAGAGCGTGATCACCACCTGCGCGGCCCGCTGCCACGCGCCGCCCGTCCCCGTCCCGGCGGCGATGTCGGCGGGCTGGTCCGGCTGGGCCGCGCCGGCGAGGTCGAGCAGCGAGATGTAGACGGTCCAGCCGAAGTCCCGGCTCAGGTACCAGAGGACGGAGAAGGCCATCAGCACGGCGGCGAGCGCGATGAGCAGCACCAGCCGCATCCGGGCGCTGGTGAAGTAGCGGGCGGTGTCGAGCAGTCGCCAGCGCAACCGCCGTGCCCAGTTGATCGGTTCGCGCGGCTCGACCGGCAGCACCTGGAGGGCGGCGACCCCGCCCTGGTCGTCGAGGGCCGCGGACACCGCTCCGGTTGCCTCCTCCTGCGCGGCTGGCCCGGCGGCCCCGGCCGGGCGGCGCGGGTCAGGGACCTCGGCGCCGCCGACGCGCACCGGACCGTCGTCCCCGAACTCTCTCGCGAGCCGGACGAACTCGGCCGAGTCGCCCTCCTGTTCGGGCATCAGCCGGATCCTGCCGACGTCCTGGCGGTCGATGCGGTCGGCGACGATGCAGAGCCGGTCGGCGGTGATCGCCTCGTCGAAGGCGATGTGCAGGAAGCGTCCGCCGACCGCGACCGAGTTGGGCCGGCCCAGCGCCGCCGCCGCGAACGCCGGTGCCGCGGTGGCGGAGCCGGAGAGTGCGGCGCCGTTCCTGAGGAGGCGTTCGATGTTCTCCCCGAGGCGCTGGTTGAACATCCGCAGGACGATCCGGATGTTCGGGTTGTGGCCCTGCGCGCTGAGCGCCGCGTGGATGTTCTCCTGGTCGTCGCCCTCGACGAGGGCGAGGCCGCGCGCGGTCCCGATGGACACCGCGCGCAGTGCCTCGTCGGTGATGCTGCTGTACTCGACCACGGCCGAGACGCCGGCCAGCTGCTCGATCCGCGGCGCGTGGTCGCGGTCGCGGTCCGCGACCAGGACGACGACCGGTACCTCGTAGTGCTCGACGAGTTCCAGGACCAACCGGTGGGCCAGCGCGTTCCCGCCGCAGACGACGAAGTGCTGGCTGATCGGCTCGACCGGAGGGGTCCCCCACCCTTCATAAGTCATACCGCCGGATGATAACCACGCCGGGTGTTCGGAAGATGTCGTTCCCGGAACCGCGGGACCCCCGAACGGCGGTACCGCACGGGCGGTTCGCCGCCGGTGCGTCGAGGGTGGGTGTCGTCCCCCGTCCGCTTCCGATCGGTCCCTGACCCGCTCCTGACCCGCTCCCCACCCGTTCCCGGCTCACCCCGGCCCGAGGAGGCACCACCGTGGTCCCCCCGATCATCACCCCCGACGGCACCGAGGCGCAGGGCCCGCTCGGGCTGCTCGCCAAGGCCGCCTGGCAGGTCCTGCTGCTCGCCGGTCTGGCCTCGCTCGGCCTCGGCATCGTCGTCTTCGTCTGGCCGCGCGAGACCCTGCTGGTGGTGGGCGTACTCTTCGGCCTCTACCTGCTGGTCATCGGGATCGTCCAGCTGGTCGCGGCGTTCGGCACCCACGCCACCACCGCGCTGCGGGTGCTGGCGTTCATCAGCGGCGCGATCTGCGTGCTGCTGGGTCTGCTCTGCTTCCGCAGCGCGGCACAGTCACTGCTGCTGCTCGCGCTCTGGATCGGCATCGGGTGGCTGTTCCGGGGCATCACCCAGCTCGCCGCCGCCTTCTCCGACCCGGACATGCCTGCGCGCGGCTGGCAGGGTTTCGCGGGCGTGGCGAACACGGTGGCCGGTGTGCTGCTGATGGTGTGGCCGGTCGGTTCGATCACCGCGCTGACGGTCCTGGCGGGCTGCTGGCTGCTGGTCCTCGGCCTGATCGAGATCGTGACGGCGCTCCAGGTGCGCGGCCGGGCGAAGCGGATCCCGTCGGGCGTGTAGCCCGGGCGGGCTCGGGCGTGCGGCCCTTCCGTGCAAGGCCGGGGGCGCGTCACGGCCTGGGCGCGTAGCCGATCCGGAAGGTCGCCGCCTCCAGGCGGTCGGCGCCGATCCGGACGTCCGTCAGCCGCTCGGCGAGGGCGAAGGCGGACTCGGTGTTGAACTCGGTGTTCTTGTCGTCGAGCCGGAAGCCGCAGGCCGTGAGCAGGTCCGGGATGCCGGGGGCGTCGGCGTCGGTGCCGTCCCGCTGGTCGGGGAAGAGCGGTTCGAAGTGGAGCCGGCAGGTGGGGCCCTCCCACCAGTTGAAGTGGTCGACCGCGTTGACGTTGCGGAAGTGGGAGACGGCGCGGGTGCCGTCGGCGAGGCGGGGCAGGAGGTCCCAGAGGCTGCCGAGGTAGCCGTAGGGCTCGACGGCGAGGGCCCAGCCGTCGAGTTCGGTGACGGCCACGAGGAGGCGGTCGGCGTACTCGTCGTCGTCGAACAGGGCGCCGGCCGTCTCGTCCTCGCCGTCGTCGAAGGTCTCCCACGCGGTGACGACCGCGTCCAGGCCGGTGACCTCGCCGCCCGGGGCGGCGTTGAAGCGGCGCAGCAGTTCGTCGGCGCCGATGCCCTGGACGTGCGTCAGGCAGTAGGCCTCGCCGAGCACGGGGTGGCGCTCGGCGAACCAGGTGAAGTCGGTGGCGTGTGCGGTCATGGGGCGATGCTGCCAGATGGCTGTGACGGCGTCAGAGCCAGGTGGGCCGGTCGGTTCCCCAGCGGCCGGGCGGGCGGGACCAGTTGGTGGGCGCACCGTCGTAGGCGACGGGCGGGAGGGCGTGGCGCAGGCGTCCGTAGGCGGAGTCGGTCTCGGCGAGGTACGGCGCCGGGTCGTAGGGGGTGACGTCCGACGGACTGCCGGGGCCGGTGCGGTCTTCGGGGCGCGGGATGTCGTGGAGGAGCCAGGACGCGGTGCCGGCGAGGGAGAAGCGGAGGTGGCGTCCGCCGGGGCGGCCGGTGCGCTGCTCGGTGAGGGCGCGCAGGACGGCGGCGGCGATGAGGTAGCCGGTGCCGTGGTCGAGTGCCTGGGCGGGGAGGACCCCGGGGTGGTCCTCGGGGTGGCCCTCGGGGGTGACTTCGTGGGCGGCGATGCCGACGCCGGCCTGGACGAGGCTGTCGAAGCCGCGGCGTCCGGCCCAGGGCCCGGTCCAGCCCCAGGCACACAGCTGGGCGACGATCAGGCCGGGGTGGCGGTCGAGGAGGGCGTCGGGGGCGAGGCCGTGGGCGTCCAGGGCGCCGGGGCGGTAGCCGGTGATGACGGCGTCGGCGGTGGCGAGGAGTTCCTCGAAGGTGGCGCGGTCGGCAGGGCCGGAGAGGTCGAGGAGGACGGAGCGCTTGCCGAAGCCGGTGTCGGCGTGGGCGTCGTCGGCCTCGGGGAGGCGGGGGGAGTCGACGCGCAGCACGTCGGCGCCGAGGAGGGCGAGAGTGCGGGTGGCGACCGGGCCGGCGATGACACGGGTGAGGTCGAGGACGCGGATGCCTGCGGCGGGCAGAGGTGCGGGGCCGAGCGGGCGGGGTGCGGCGGGCGCCGGGCCGTTCGGCGTCATGATGCGGGTCTCGACCAGGGGGTGAACGGTGTCGCCCACCGGTACGACGGCCACCGCGAGCGCCCCCGCCTCGTACGCGCGCTCCTGGACGAGTTCGGCGGGCTGTTCGCTCAGCACCGCTGCGAGCTGCTCGGGTCCGGCGTCACCGGGCAGTCCGAGGGCGGTGAGCAGCCGGGTGCGGTGGTGCGGGTAGTTGGCGTGGGTGCGGATCCAGCCGTCGGCGGTGCGCCAGAAGCCGGAGTGCGGGGCGAAGCTGACGGGTGCGCGGCCGTCGACGGTCAGGTGGCGTTCGCTGACGAAGGCGGTGGCGACGGCGCCCTGGTCGATCCGGACGGCGGGGACGGGGCCTCCGGTGCGGTGGGCGGCGAGTTCGGCGGCGGCGAGGGAGCAGGCGGCGACGGTGGCCCGGGCGAGGCGGCGCACGGGCAGGCCGGAGGGCAGGACGGTGTCGGGACCGTGGAAGGTGACCCGGTCCAGCAGGTCGGCGGAGCCGCCGAGGGCCGCCCAGGCGTGCGCGGTGGGGCCGTCGGCGTCGACGGGTGCCGGGGCGGGCGGGTTCTGTCCGAGGGGCGTCGGCCCGGCGGACGTCGGCCCGTGGGCCGTCTGGACGGCGGGGGCCTGCTCGGCCGGGGACGTCGGACGCTCTGTCATGTGCCGCATTGTGCTCCGCTTTCCGGACGTCCGCCGTGACGGCCGCCACCCCGCTTCGCCGGTTTGCCCCACGGAGCCTGCTGATCGGCGGATTGAACGCGGGCAGCCGACGGGTAGGGTGCGGACCGGGCGCCGGTGCGGCGCCCGTACGCGTCCGGGGGCCTGAATGCACGCGATCCACCGTCTCGACCTGGGCTACTTCGTCCGGCCGGCCGCCGAGACGGGCGGGCCGCAGCCGCGCGTCGAACCGGTGCTCGCCTACCTGGTGCGGTGCCCCGAGGGACTGCTGCTCTTCGACACCGGCGTCGGCGGCGGCGATCCGGGGACCGAGGCCCACTACCGCCCGGTCCGCCGCCCGCTTCCGGAGGCGCTCGCGACGGCCGGCGTGGCGCTCGGCGACCTCGACCTGGTGGTCAACTGCCACCTCCACTTCGACCACTGCGGGGGCAACCCGCTGCTCGCCGGCACGCCGGTGCTCGTCCAGGCGGAGGAGCTCGCGGCGGCCCGCGAGGGCGGCTACACGATCGACGCGCTGGTCGACTTCCCGGGCGCCGACTATCGCGTTCTGGACGGCGAGGCTGAGGTCTGGCCGGGGGTGCGGGTCGTGCCGACACCCGGGCACACGGCGGGGCACCAGTCACTCGTCGTCGAACGCCGGGACGGCGCGATCGTCCTGGCGGGCCAGGCGTACGACTTCGCGTCCGGCTACGGGTCGGCGGTGCTCGCCCGGCGCGCGGCGCTCGACGGCGTGGCGCAACCGCTGCCCGACCACCCGCGGTGGCTGGACCGGCTGGCGTCGTTCGGGCCTCGCCGGGTGCTGTTCGCGCACGACAACGCGGTGTGGGAACCGTCGGCCGGGTAGGGGTTCGCGGGCGTCACACGACGGCCGCCGGGCTCACAGGGCTCGGAACACGCAGGGCTCGGAACACGCAGGACTCAGAAGGTGAAGCGCAGCGACCGCACGCGGTTGTCGAAGCTGGACGGGACGAGGTCGGGTCCGCCCACCGACCGGAGTCCGGGCAGGCGGGTGAACAGTTCGCGGAACAGCACCTTCATCTCCTGCCGGGCCAGGTGCGCCCCGAGGCAGTAGTGCGGACCACCGCCGCCGAAGCCCAGGTGGGGGTTGGGGGTGCGCGTGATGTCGAAGGCGTCCGGGTCGGCGAAGACCGTCTCGTCGCGGTTGGCCGAGCCGAAGAAGAGGACCGCCTTCTCGCCTGCCCGCAGGAGTGGTCCGCCGGGGCCGCCGAGCTCGTGGTCGACGGCCAGGGTGCGGCGGAACTGGATGATCGGGGTGGCGTGCCGGACCATCTCGTCGACCGCGCCGCCGAGCCGCCCGTCCAGGTCGTCGAGGAGCAGGGCGCGCTGGTCGGGGTGGGTGGTGAGCAGGTGGAGGCCGTGGGCGAGCGCGTTGCGGGTGGTCTCGACGCCGGCGACGAGCAGCAGGGAGAAGAAGGCGCCGAGCTCGCGGCCGGTGAGCCGGCGTCCGTCGACGTCGGCGGTGACGAGGGCGGTGATCAGGTCGTCGGCGGGTGCGCTGCGGCGCTGGCGCCCGATCGCCGCAACCATGAGCTGCATCCGGGCGAGCGCCGCCATCCCGCGGCCGGGCACGCGCAGGCGGCGGCGCAGCGGCCGGGCGACGCCGGTGTGTTCGGAGGCGTGGTTGACCTGGTCGAGGATGGCGCGGCGGGGCCGCTCGGGGATGCCCATCAGGTTGCAGATCACCTGGAACGGGAGTTCGGCGGCGACGGCGGTGACGAAGTCCTCGGGGCGGTCGCGTTCGACGTCGTCGACGAGGCGGGCGGCGACGCGGCGGATGTCGTCCTCGGCCCCGGAGAGGAGTCGGGGGGTGAAGGCGCGGGAGATGACGCGGCGCAGCTGTGCGTGGCGGGGGGCGTCCAGGTTGACCATCGAGTCGCCGAACAGGGCCCGGACCCAGCGGGGTGGTTCGGGGGTGGTGACGCCGGGGGCGCTGCGGAAGACGGCGGGGGTGCGGCTGGCCTCGACGACGTCGGCGTGGCGGACCAGCGCGTGGTAACCGCGGCCGGTGGCGCGGTCGCCGACGTAGAGGGGGGCGGGGCGGCGGCGCAGTTCGGCGAAGGCTGCGGCGCGGATGGGGGCGGGGAGCTGCCAGAAGCCCGGATCGGCCAGGTCGGGGGGTCCGCTGGACGCCGGGGTCGGGTGGGCGCTGCGGCCGGGGCCGGCCTCGGCGGAGGCCGACCGGCCGGTCGTGGTGTCCATGGCCGGGCCTCCTGGTGGTCCGCTGTCCTGACGCTGGTGCCGGGCGCTGGTGCCGGTGTGTGCGCATCGTACTGGGCTGTGCACATTTAGTGACCAAGCGATGGGAGATGTCAAATCACCCCGATGGTCGTACGAGCAGCTGTTCGCCTCGTCTGCTCGTCGGCCGGTCGGGCCGGTCGGGCCGGTCGGGCCGGTCGGGCCGGTCCGATCTCGGATCTCGGATCTCGGCCCGGGCGCGGCCAGGTGAGCCGGGGCGGCCACGGCCGGGCGCGGTCGGGCCGGCCGGCCGGTCGTGTCCGGTGAGTAGACGGCTTCCGGCGACGCGGCCGGGCATGGTCTCACGCGGCGGAGCCCGGCCAGTACCGGAGGGTGCGGTACGAGCGCGGGCCGACGGGTGCGACGATGAGTGCCATCGTGATGACCGACCGGATCCGCTCGCTGCGCGCCGCGGTCTTCGCCACGCTGTGCGTGGCGCTGGCCGCCGCGGCGCACGTCGCCATGGGCGGGGCCGGGGTGTCGCCGTCGGTCCTGGTCGGCGCGTCCGGCGCGGTCCTCGGCATGACCTGGCTGCTCGCCGGCAAGCGGCGCGGGCTCGGAGTGATCAGCGCTTGGATGGTCGCGGCGCAGACCGCGCTGCACCTGTTGTTCGAGCGCGTCGGAGCGCTCGTGCCCACGGGCGGCGGGCTCGACCGGCTGACCGGCACGGACTGGGCCGCCCTGCTCCTGTGCAACCCCGGCCGGGTGCCGGGCGGACTGTCTCCCGTGGACCTGGCCAGGATGGCCGGACTCGACCCGGACACCCCACCGGCCTCCGGGCTGCACGCCGCGGCAGGGCTGCGGCACGGCGCGGGTTCCGCCGCGGCTTCGGGGGCCGGTCTCGCCGACGTGACCGGCATGGCCGGGATCGATGGAATGAGCGCCATGCCGGGGATGCCGGGCATGTCAGGGGTACCGGGCATGTCAGGGGTACCGGGCTCGGCGCCCGTCGTGGCCGACGCCTCCGGGCAGGCCGCGGCCGCCCACGGGATGGCGCACGGCATGGCCCACGGGATGTCCGTGGGGATGGCCGCCGCCCACGTGCTGGCCGCGCTGGCCTGCGCCCTGCTGCTGTGGCGCGGCGACGCCGCGCTGGTGCGGATCTTCGAACTGCTCGGCGCGCTCGGCGCCGTCGTCGCGGGCGCGCTGGTCGTTCCGCTGCTGACCCTCTTCGCGCGGCCCTTCGGCTTCCGCCCGCCGGCCCCGCCCCGGCGCACCGCCCGGCAGACCCGGCTGCCGCGACAGGTGCTGCTCACGCACGCCGTCGTGCGACGCGGGCCGCCCGCGTTCTCCCTCGCCTGCTGACGCGCCCGTCTCCCCGCGTTCCACTCGCCCCGCCCGGTCGGCCACTGCCACCGGGGGCACTGTGACGGGCAGGTCGCCCTGCCGCCCGGCCGAGCGCGCTGCGCCGCCGTGCCGCCAGGGCACGGGCTCGCGACTTCCGCCGCTCCGCCTTGGGCGCGGCGTGCGGCGCGGACGGCCCATGGACACCTGCGGCGCCGCTCAGGGCGGTGCCGCTCCCAGCCCTTCTCTCAGGACCCTTCATGCCTGACTACGACGGCGCACCGGTTCCGGCCGGCGCCCTCGTCCTACCGCTGCGGGCCGCCCGGCCCGTCCTCCGCCAGCCGGGCCAGCAGGCCTGCGGACCAGTCCGCCGACGGGCCGTCGGCCGCGCTCTCCGCCACTCGGCTGCGCAGCCGTTCCGCCTGCTCCAGCCACTCCCGGCAGCCCGCGCAGCGGGCGACGTGACCGTCCAGACGGCCGTCCGGGATCCCGGCCGCCTCGCCGTCGAGGCGGCCGGACAGGGCGGTGCGGAACTGCACGCATCTCATATGGTCATGGTCCCTCACGGCTTCGCCGGGCAGCGCGGCCGGGTCCGGTCGGCCTGCGGGGTCCGCCGGGTCCGCCGGACCGACGGGTGGCTCCACGGACGGCTCCACGGACGGCGCGGCGGAGGTCGCCGTGGATGACGACCAGCTCACCGCGCTCGCCCTGACCGCCCGGGCCGGACGGGCGCAGGACGTCGAGGCCTTCGTCCGCGCCACCCAGCGGGACGTGTGGCGGTTCGTCGCCCACCTGACCGACGTCCAGTCCGCCGACGACCTCGCCCAGGAGACGTTCCTGCGGGCGCTGCGCAGCCTGCCCGGGTTCGCGGGGCGCTCGTCGGCCCGTACGTGGCTGCTGTCGATCGCCCGGCGCACCGTGATCGACCGGTACCGGACGGCCGCCGCCCGGCCGCGCCTGGCCGCGCTGCCGGACTGGCAGGAGGCGGCAGAGCGGCAGGACGCCGGGCCGGCGGCCGGGTTCGAGGACGGGATCGCGCTCGGCGACCTGCTCGACCGGGTGCCCGCGCAGCGGCGCGAGGCGTTCGTGCTGACGCAGGTGGTCGGTCTGAGCTACGCCGAGGCCGCCGAGGTGGCGGGCTGCCCGGTCGGCACCGTCCGGTCCCGGGTGGCCCGGGCCCGGGAGGAGCTGATAGCCCGCCTCCGGGCGGCCGACGGCGGGGGGCTCGCGGCGGCGTGCTGAGCACGGCGAGTGAGGACGACGGCGGGCGGCGAGCGGCCCGCGGCGGGCGGCTGCTGAGAAACGACGGCTGACAGTCGACAGGTTTCCGATGACAACTGACAGATGACAGATTTCGAAATCTGTCATCTGTCAGTTGTCCGTCGTTCGCCGCCCCGCCCGCGCCCCTCGTGCGGGTTTCGGAAAAATTCCTCCAAGTGTTCGGGAACCCCGCCCCCTCCGCCCCCGACTGCTGTACCGGACTCCGCCGCGACGGCGGTGTCCGGTACGCAGCGGGGGAACGGAGGACGCCATGGCAGCGCAACACGACCTGCCCGAAGCCAAGTTGAGGCACAGCACAGGCAACCCGGACGGTCCGGTGGACCGTTGGAGCCTCGTCGTCGCCGCCGGGCTGCTCTCGTTCGTCGCGATGCTGGACATGAACGTGGTCAACCTTGCACTCACGGACATCTCCGCCGGCCTGCACATCTCCCCCGGGGTCGCCCAATGGGCCGCTCTCGGGTACCAACTGCCGCTCGTCGCACTGCTGTTGCCCGCCGGGCGGTGGCTGGACCAGGTCGGCACGCGCTCGGCCCTCCTGCTGGCGGTCGGCTGCTTCGGCGCGTGCAGCGCGCTCGCCTCCTCCGCCCCGTGGGCGAGTTGGCTGATCGCGGCGCGCTTCGCCCAGGGCGCCTTCGGCGCGGTGCTGTTCGTCCTGATGCCGGTGCTCGCCGCCACCGCCGTCAGGCCCGAGCTGCGCGGGCGGGCGATGAGCGTGCCCGCGACGCTCGGTCCACTCGGGGCCGTCACCGGTCCGGTGATCGGTGGTCTGCTGCTCGACCACATCGGCTGGCGGGCCGTGTTCCTGATCAAGCTCCCGGTCTGCCTCGCCGCCGCGCTGATCGTGCTCCGCCACGCCCCGCGCGCCGGCAGGCTCTCCCCGCCCGACCGCGGTTCGCTCGGCGACGCCGCCCTGATCGGCTCCGCCGTCGCCACCGTCCTGCTCGCGCTCACCCTCGCGCCGAAGGCCTCGCTGTGGCTCCTGCTCGCGCTGCCCGCCGCTCCGCTCGTCGCCGTCTGGCTGCGCCGCCCCGGCGGCCGGCCGGTGGCCGAGACACTGCGGGCCGCCGGCACCACCGGTGTCAACGCCGCCGTCCTCGCCCTCGCCGCGGGCTTCGCCGCCTGCCACTACCTACTCGCCCAGCACCTGCGCGGCCAGGAGGGCGAGAGCGCCACCCGCACCGCGCTCACCATGCTGGCCTTCCCGCTCGGCATGGTGGTGGCCGGCCGCTTCGGCGGACGGCTCGCGGACCGCTGGGGCGCCCGGCCGACCGCACTGACCGGCGCCGCCGTCACCACCCTCGGCCTGCTCCTGCTGCTCCCCTTGGACGAGGGCTGGGCCGACGCCGACATCGCGTGGCGCCTCGCCCTCGCCGGCGCCGGCATGGGCCTCAACGGCGGTCCCACCCAGGCCCTGGTCATGACCGCCTCGCCGCCGGGCCGGCTCGCCACCGCGGGCTCCGCCGTCCAGCTCGCCCGCAGCCTCGGCTTCGCCCTCGGGCCCGCCCTCGCCACCGCGGCCACCCTGGCCGGCGACCGCACGACCACCGGCACCCGCTCCGGGATCGCCCTGGCCGTGACGGCCGCCGCGAGCGCCGTCGCCCTCCTCGCCCTGCACCATCACCGCGCCCACCGCGCAACCGCGTGACACGGCCGCCCAGACCGACCGCCACCCCCTGGAACACCGTACGACCGGAGGTTCACCGCACATGACCGACACGGACACCGACTTCGATCCTGCCGCCGTCCTCCTGCCGGACCCGGTAGACCCGGCGGACCCGGCGGACCAGGCGGCTCCGACGGACCCGGCGGACCCGGTAGACCCGGCGGACCCGGCGGACCAGGCGGCTCCGACGGACCCGGCGGACCCGGCGGACCCGGCGGCCCGCTGCCCGTTCGGCCATGGCCTCCCGTCCGATGACGGCGGTGGCAAGGACCGCGACGGCGCCGAACTCCCCTCTCCCGTACCGCTCTACGGAACGGAGTACAAGCGCGACCCGTACCCGCTGTACCGGCGGATGCGCGAGGCGGGACCCGTCCACCGGGTGGAGTTCCCGAGCGGCATCCACGCCTGGCTGGTCACCGGCTACAAGGCCGCGCACGCGGCCCTCAACGACGGCAGGCTGGGCAAGAACCACGCCCTGGGCAACGAGAACTGGCGCCGGCTCGCCTCGATCATGCCCGAGCCGCAGCACTCGCAGCTCCAGGTGCACCTGCTCCACCAGGACCCGCCCAAGCACACGACCATGCGCCGGCTCGTCATCGACGCCTTCGCGCCCCGCCGGGTCGAGGCCCTGCGGCCGCGCCTCCAGGAGCTCGCCGACGCCCTGGTCGACGAGCTGCCCGCCACCGGCGGGGCCGATCTGGTCGCCGGGTTCGCGGCGCACTACCCGTTCCGCGCACTCGCCGAAACCATCGGCCTGCCAACCGAGTTGGCCGTGCACTTCGACCGCGACTGGGGCAAGGTCGTGCAGCCGGTCGGCCCGCTCGACCCCGGCCGGCCCGCGTACGAGGCGCGGCTGCGCGGCCTGCAGACGTACATCGCGGACGTGGTCCAGCACAAGCGCGCCCACTACGACCCCGCCCGGGCCGAGGACGACCTGCTCGGCCGACTCGTCGCGGCCCGTGACACCGGCGAGTTGAGCCCGGAGGAGCTCGACTCGATCGTGTTCCAGCTGCTGGTCGCCGGGCAGGAACCGGTCACCAACCAGATCACCACCATGCTGATCACCCTGCTGCGCCACCCCGGGCAGCTCGCCCGACTCGTCGAGGGCATCGCCGCCGACCCCGGCCTGCTCCCCCGCGCGGTGGAGGAACTGCTGCGCCACGACGCCGCGTTCGAACTCACCACCTGGCGGTTCTTCGCCGAGGACAGCGACCTGTTCGGCACCGCCGTGCCGGCCGGCGACTCGGTCATCGTCTCGCTCTGCGCCGCCAACCGGGACGGCGAGCAGTTCCCGCACGCCGACCGGCTCGACTTCGACCGCACCCCGAACGCCCATCTCGCCTTCGGGCACGGCATCCACTACTGCCCCGGCGCCGCCCTCGCCCGCGCCGAACTCCAGGTGGCCCTCGGCACGTTGCTCACCCGGCTCCCCGGGCTTCGCCCCGCCGGTCCGGCCGAGGGCGGCGGCCTGGACGCCCTGACCTGGATCCCCGCCGTCCTGGCCCGCGGCGTGAACGAGCTGCCGGTCGCCTACGACCGGCGCCTCTGACCGGCGGCGACCGCCACCCCTGGCCCGCGACCGCACCGCCGGCCAGGACACGGCCACGCCTGCCCGTAGCCCGTGCTCGTAGCTCCCGCAGCCCGCAGCCCGCAGCCCGCAGCCCGCAGCCCGCACGACAACGTCCCGTTGGAGGACCACCATGCCGCCCGTCGGCACCATCACCGCCCACGCGCCATCCGCCCGCACACACGGGACCGCCGAGCACCTCGCCGCCCGCATCCTCGGCCTGCTCCTGCCGCACCGCCGCGCCTCCGACCCCGAACTCGCCGCGGGGCCGCACCACTTCCCGCTCCAGCTGGCGCAGCTCGCGGACTTCATCGCCGCCGGCGAGCCGATCGTGTTCACCCTGCCCGGCTTCCCCTGCAAGTCGCCGAACCCGGCGAAGGTGCTCGGCCACCTGCCCGACGAGGGCGAGCGGCTGTCGCTCACCTTCCTCAACGCGCTGTGCGAGCGGATCGGCGCGCTCCACACGCCCGGTGCGCGGATCCTGATCTGCTCGGACGGGCACGTCTTCGGCGACCTCATCCACGTCCCCGACGACCACATCGACGAGTACTCCGACGCCCTGGCCGCGATGATCGAGCGCGAGGGCCTGCACCACCTGGCCACCTTCGACCTGCGGGCCGTCCTCGGCGACCTCCCGTTCGACGAGAAGCGCGCCCGTGTGCACGGTCGATACGCACCGAGCGTCGAGGAGCTGCGCGAGCAGGTGCTGACGGACGAGGAGACCCTGCGGCTCTACCGGGGCATCACCCGGTTCCTCGCCGAGGACACCGTCGGCTTCACCGGCACCAAGTCGGCCCTCCAGCGCGAGTGCCGCCGCCGTGCCTACGGGGTGATCCAGCGCAGCCGCGCCTGGGGAGACCTGATCGCCGAGCACCACCCGGACGCGTTCCGGCTGTCCATCCACCCCCAGCGGGCCGGGGCGCCGAAGTTCGGCATCCGCCTGCTGGAGGCGGCGGACGCGTGGACGACGCCCTGGCACTCCTCGGTGCTCCGCCGGGCCGACGGACGCTGGGAGTTGCTGCGCAGCGCGGACGCCGCGGAGCTCGGGCGGCTCGTCGAGAGCGACGGCCGCCCGAGCCACTACGAGACGGTCTGAGCCCGCGCCGCGCCGTCCAGGGCCGGTGCTCCGGCCGGAGCACCGGCCGAGGACGCGGGCGTGCGGTGGTCGAAGGCGATCAGCGGGTCGCCGGTGAGCGGGTGTTCGACCACCGCCGCACGCACGCCGAAGACCTCGGCGAGCAGGTCGGCGGTGAGCACGTCGCGCGGTGCTCCGGAGGCCACGAGGGCGCCGCGGTGCAGGACGTGCAGACGGTCGCAGACCGAGGCGGCGGCGTTGAGGTCGTGCAGCGCGACCAGGGTGGTGCGGCGCTGCTCGCGCAGCAGGGCGAGGAGTTCGACCTGGTGGCGGACGTCCAGGTGGTTGGTCGGCTCGTCCAGCACGAGGACGTCCGGCTGCTGGGCGAGCGCTCGGGCGAGCAGCACCCGCTGGCGTTCGCCGCCGGACAGCTGGGCGAACCGGCGGCCGGCGGCCTCCGCCATGCCGACGCGCACGAGGGCGTCGGCGACGATCCGGTGGTCCTCGGCGTCGTCGGCGGCGAAGGCGCGCTTGTAGGGGGTGCGGCCCATGGCGACGACCTCGCGGACGGTCAGCTCGAAGTCGCCGCCGCGTTCCTGCGGGAGGGCCGCGACGTGCCGGGCGGACTCCGCCGGGGGGATGCCCTCCAACTCCCGTCCGGCCAGCAGGATCCGCCCCGCGCTCGGCCGCAGGTGCCGGTAGACCGTGCGCAGCAGGCTGGACTTGCCGCTGCCGTTGGGTCCGACCAGTCCGGCGATCTCGCCCTCCTCGGCGACGAGGTGGACGCCGGCCACGACGGTGCGCCCGGCCAGGGTGACGCTCAGGTCTTCGACGGCGATCCTCAATTGCGCTCCAGTCGTCGGTCCAGCAGGTAGAGCAGGGTGGGGGCGCCGAGGACGGCGGTGACGACGCCGATGGGCAGTTCCTGGTTGTCCAGGGCGGTGCGGGCGAGGGTGTCGACGACGACGAGCAGCAGGGCGCCGGTGAGGGCGGACAGCGGCAGCAGGCGCCGGTGGTCGCCGCCGACGAGCAGCCGGCACACGTGCGGCACCATGAGTCCGACGAAGCCGATCGCGCCGGAGACGGCGACCAGCACGCCGGTGAGGACGCTGGTGACGACGAAGGTCTCGCGGCGCAGCCGGGTGACGTCGACGCCGAGTCCGGCGGCGGTCTCGTCGCCCATGAGCATCGCGTTGAGTGCGCGGGCGCGGGCCTGGAGCAGGGCGAGACCGAGCGCCACGGCGGCTGCGGGTATGGCGAGTTGGGTCCAGACGGCGCCGCCGAGGCTGCCCATGAGCCAGAACAGGACGCCTCTGGTCTGCTGTTCGTCGCTGGTCTGGAGGACGAGGTAGCTGGTGATGCCGCCGAGGAACTGGGCGATGCCGATGCCGGCGAGGACCAGGCGCAGCGGGGAGAAGCCACCACCGCGCCGGGCGAGGAGCCAGACGAGGGAGAACGCGGCGAGGGCGCCGGCGAAGGCGGCGAGGGAGACCGTGAGGCCGAGGGCGCTGCCGAAGGAGAGCTGGAGGCCGAGGGCGGTGCCGAGGACGATGGTGGCGACGGCGCCGAGGGAGGCGCCGGAGGAGATGCCGAGGAGGTAGGGGTCGGCGAGGGGGTTGCGGACGAGGGCTTGGACGGCGGTGCCGACGAGGCCGAGTCCGGCGCCGACGACGGCGGCCAGCAGGGCGCGGGGGACGCGCAGTTGCCAGACGATGAGGTCGCGGGTGCCGGGTTCGGGGGCGCGTCCGGTGAGCCGGCGGCCGATGACGGCCCAGACTTCGCCGGGTGGGACGTCGACGGCGCCGAGGCAGACGGCGGCGGTGAGGGCGAGGACGAGGGCGGCGCCGAGGGCGGCGGCCAGGGGCCCGGCCCGCAGGGAGCGGGCCGGGCGATCGGCGGAAGCGGTCGCCGAAGCGGTCGCGGAAGCGGTCGCGCCGGGATCCTCGTCGGTGACGGACGACGTCACGGTCTACTGCCCGTTCTTGACGAGGTTCGGGTGGACGGTGGCGGCGATCTGCCGGACGGCGTCGGCGTTGCGCACGCCCGCGATCGTGGTGACCTCGGAGCCGAGCCGCACGAAGTGTCCTTCCTGGACGGCCTTGAGGCCCTGGGTGGCGGGGAAGTTCTCGAGGAACGCCTCGGCGTCGTCGTAGGCCTTGCGGGTGGCCTCCTCGCTGCCGCGGTTGCGGACGGCCAGCTGGATCCAGTCCGGGTTCTTGGCGACGACGTCCTCCCAGGAACCGGGCTTGAAGTCGGCGTCGCAGTCGGCGAAGACGTTGCGGGCGCCGGCGAGGGTGATCACGGCGTTGGCGACCTGACGGCCGCAGACGGCGGTGGGCTGCTTGGTGCCGGCGTCGAAGTCGAAGACGAAGTAGGTCGGCCGCTTGTCGTCCGGCACTCCGGCGAGGGCGGTCCGCACGTCGCCCACGCTCTTCTCCATGCCGGTGACGAGTTCCTCGGCGCGGGCGGCGGTGCCGGTGACGGCGCCGAGCCTGCGGATGTCGTCCTCGATCTGGCCGAGGTCGGTGCGCGGAGCCTTGGCGGCCTTCGGGGTGCCGGCGCAGGCGGTGGAGAGGAGGTAGACGTGCTGGATGCCGGCCGCGGCGAACTCCTCCGGGCTCGGCCCGGTGGCGCCGCCGCCCATCATCGGCATGGCGCCGAAGGTGTCGACGTAGAGGTCGGCGCCGGAGCCGAGGAGCTTCTCCTTGGGGATGGCGCGGTCGCCGAGGACGGGCACCCTGGTGCCCTGCTCGGCGAGGTCCGCCGGGAGGCTGCCCTTGCCGGGCGGGAAGCCGGTGCCGATCAGGCGGTCCCCGGCCCCGAGTCGGAGCAGCATCTCCAGGCCGGCGGCGTTGCTGGTGACGATCTTCGAGGGGGCCTTGGCGATGGTGGTCTCCTGGCCCGTGCAGTCGGCGACCTTGACCGGGAAGGATCCGGCGGGCGCGGCCTTGACCGTCACCTGTGCGTCCGCGCCGCCCCCTCCTCCGTTGCTTCCGCAGGCCGTGGCCGTGGCGAACAGGGCGACGACGGCCGCGACGGCGCGGGCGGTGCGAGGGCGCATGGGGACTCTCCTGGTGGGTGCTCGTGTCGGGGCCCGTCCTGCGGACCCGGACCAGGTAGTCGGCCGGTTCGCGCGGCGGGTTCCCGCGGATCTCGGGGAGTTCCGCGCCGGGCCCCGTCCGCACGGCCCCGGGTGCTCACGCGCGGGGCGTAGGCTGGCCCGATGGCCGAACCCACCGTCCTGCGGGACGATCTCGACCTGCCCGTCCGGTTCGGTCCGGGCCCGGTGCGGCGGGTCGTCTCGCTGGTGCCGTCGCTGACCGAGTCGCTCGCCGTCACCGCCCCCGGCGTGCTGGCCGGCGCCACCGACTGGTGCACCCACCCGGCCGGACTGGACGTACCGCGGATCGGCGGCACCAAGAACCCTGACGTCCGGCGGATCCTCGCCCTCGCCCCTGACCTCGTGCTCGCCAACGACGAGGAGAACCGGCGGCCGGACCTCGACGCGCTGCGGGCGGCCGGGGTGCCGGTGTGGGTGACCGACATCCGTACCGTCGACGACGCGTTCCGTTCCCTGGAGCGGATGCTGACACTCGCGTGTGGCCTGCCTCGGCCGGGCTGGCTGGACGAGGCGCGGGCGGCGTGGCGCGGGGCCGACGGTCGGCCGAGCGGGCAGGAGGCGGACGGTCCGCGGGCGATCGTGCCGGTCTGGCGGCGCCCGTGGATGGTCCTCGGCCGCGACACCTTCGCCGGGGACGTGCTGCGGCGCATCGGGGTGCGGCTCGTCCACGCCGACCACACCGAGCGCTACCCGGCCGTACCGCTTCCCGAACTGCTCGCCTGCGCGCCCGACTTGGTGGTCCTGCCGGACGAGCCGTACCGGTTCACCGCCGGGGACGGCCCGGAGGCGTTCCCCGGCGTGCCGGCGGCGCTGGTCAGCGGACGCCACCTGACCTGGTACGGACCCTCGCTCGCCGAGGCCCCGGCGGTGCTCGGCGCGGCGCTTGAGCACCCGTTCGTACAGGGTGGGAACACGCCCCCGTAGGATGACCGCCACTCGCCGGGAGCACCGGTGATCAAGTGGGGGGAACCACACATGGCAGTGAGCACATCCCGGCGTGCGCTGGTGATGGTGTCGGCCGCGGCCGTCTCGACGGCCGTCCTGGCCGGGTGCGGGAGCAAGTCCGCGACGACCGACACCCATGCGGCGCCGAGCCCGACTACTCTGGCCACGAGCGCCTCGCCCGCCGAAGCGGCCGGCGCGAGCGCGTCCGCGAGCTTGTCCGCGAGTGCGACGCCGTCGCCCGGCGCGAGCACCACCGGCAGCCCGGGCGCGAGCGCGTCGGCGGGCAAGTCGGCCAAGGCGAGCCCGAGCCCGAGCCCGACGGCGAACGGCGACAAGCCCGGCGCCGCCAAGCCGTCCACCGGCAGCGCCGAGAAGGCTCCCGCCCCGGCCGTCGTCCCCGTCGCCGCGGCTCCGGCGCCGACCGCCAAGCCCGGCCCCGTCGCTCCCCCGCCGCCGCCGGCGCCCGAGGGCCCGCACGCCCCGCCGCTGCAGAGCAGTTGCAAGCCGAGCAAGCCGCAGCCGGACGAGCCCAAGGACGCCGTCGGCGCGGCGCTCACCGCCGCGGCCGGCCAGGCCCGCACGCTCACCCTCAGCAGCGGAGGCACCGACAAGCTGCCGCCGCTGCCGGTCAACCTGGTCAAGGCCATCGCCTGGCAGGAGAGCGGCTGGCAGTCCGGCATCCTCGCCTGCGACGGCGGGATCGGCACCATGCAGGTCATGCCGGACACCGTGAGCTGGATGAACACCAAGTTCGGCACCGTCTCCGACGCCAAGACCCTCGCCGGCAACGTCCAGCTCGGCACCCAGTTGCTCGACTGGCTGGTCGCCTACTTCGGCGACTCCGGCTTCGGCGGCACGTACGACCTCTCCCCCGACCCGGCCACCGGGAAGGCTCCGCTGCTCGACCTCGTCATCTCCGCCTACAACGCGGGCGCGGGCAACGTCCACTACAACACCGCCATCGACCCGGCCACCGGCGGGACCGTCGGCAGCCTCGTCATCCCGAACCCGGGCTACGTCGCCAACGTCAAGGCGCTCATGGCGAGTCAGCCCTGGAACAAGGCCGGCTGAGACCGGAGAACGCCCGAGGGGCCCGGAACGCACGTCGGCGTTCCGGGCCCCTCGGGCACTGCGGTGGGTCCGTCAGCCGCGCGCGGCGGTGACGGCGGCGCCCAGCGCCTCCTTGATGCGCGGACCGAGGCGGGCGAAGCCCAGCTCCTTCATCGCCGCGCGCAGCAGTTCGTCCTCGCTGCGCTCGACCCCGTCGCCGTCCACCCAGCGGACGACCGCCAGCAGCTCCTCCGCCGAGTAGGCGGTCACGGGTCGGCCGGGCGTGAAGTCCGGCTTCGCCGGGCGACCCGCGGACGCGGCCGGCTCGACGGGCTGCTCCTCCGCCTCGACCGCCGCTGCCTCGACGCCGGGCTCCTCCTCCACCGGGCCCGGAGCCTCGGCGGCGGGCTGGACGGCGGCCTCCGGCTCGTCCGTCACCTCGGCCTCGGCGGCCACCGGCGCCTCAACGGCCTCCGGGGCCTCGGGGGTGGGCTCGGGGGTCGGCTCGGCAGTGGCCTCGGCCTCGGCGATCGGCTCGACGACCGGCTCGGCCTCGACGGCGGCTTCGACCTCAACAGCCTCGGGCTCGGCCTCGACGGTCGTCTCCGGCTCCACCGCCTCTGCCTCGACGCCGGGTTCCTCCTCCACCACGACGGGAGCCTCGACGACGGCCTCGGGCTCGGCGGCCACCACCTCGACGACGGGCTCGGCACCGGCTTCGACCTCGGCTGCCGTCTCCTCGACGGCCTCCACCGGCTCGGCGGCCACCTCGGCCTCGACCGGCTCGGCGGCCACCTCGGCCTCGACGGCCTCCGCCTGCACAACCTCAGCCTCAACCGACGTCTCGACGGCAGCCCCGACGGTCTCCTCGACCACGGCCTCCAGCTCGACAGCCTCGGCCTCGCTCTCGGCCTCGGTCCCGGCGGTCACCTGAGCCTCGGTGGCTGTCTCCTCGACGGCCTCCACCGACTCGACGGCCGCCTCGGCCTCGACGGCCTCCGGCTCCACAACCTCGGTCGCAACGTCGGCAACGGCAACGGCCTCGTCCGCAGTCACCTCGGTCTCGAAGGCCTCGACGACCTCGACGACCTCGACGACCTCGACGACCTCGACGGCCTCAGGCGCCTCGACCGCAACCTCAGTCTCGGCGGCCGTCTCCTCGGCGGCCTTCGGCTCCTCGGCCTCGACCGGCGCGTCCTCGGTCCCGACGAGCGCGGCAGCGGCGGCCACGAGGTCGTCGGCCGCCGGGGACGGCGCCGGGAGGGCGACGACCGACGGCTCGTCCTCGAGCTCCGCCTCGACCTCCGCCTCTGCCACCGGCTCCGCCGAAGTCTCGGCCTCGGTCAGGCCCTCGGCGTCGGAGACGGTCTCGGCCGCCTCGTCGACCTCCTCCGCGACAGCAGCCGCGACAGGAGCCTGCGCCAGCCCGTCGCGCTGACCGCCGGCCAGGGCCTGGCGGGCCGCGTAGGCGGCGTCGGCGGCGCGGCGGTCGGCCCTGGCGGCGGCCAGCTCGGCGAGCAGGTCGCCGAGTCCGGCCTCCTCCAGCGTGGTGCGCAGGCTGTGAATGGTGGGCAGGCGGTAGAGGGTGCCCTCGTCGGCGGCGAGGCGCTCGACGAGGTCGACGAGCTCGACGAAGGCCAGGCCGTCGAGGTCGTGGTCGGGCAGGACGCGGGCGAGTTCGCGCAGACCGGCGCTGATCGCGTCGAAGGTCTGGGCGGTGCGCTCGACGAGGGTGCGGTCGCCGGGGGCGGTGGGCAGGGTGCCGGCGGGGGCGAGGGCGGCCCAGGCACGGCGCTCGACCTCGGCGGAGGCGAGGGCCTCGTGGAGGTCCTCGCGGCGGGTGCGGCGCTCGGCCGCGAGGGCGGCGGCCTGCTTGCGCAGGGCGCGGACGCGCAGCCAGGAGAGCTTGATGCCGCGCTCGCGCCGCCAGGCGCCGTCGGCGGTGGCGGCGGTGAGGGCGTCGAGGTCGGCGTCGTAGGCGGCGGCCGTCAGGGTGCCGGAGGTCCGGTGGACCCGCTGGAGGAGTTCGACGAGGAGCACGGTCTTGGCGACGGTGTCGGGTTCGTCGAGCTTGGCGTCGGCGGCGAGCGCGGTGACGGCCTCCCAGGTCCTGGTGAGGTCGTGGCCGCGCAGTTCGGCGAGGGCGCTGCTGGCGGCGCGGGCGTCCTCGGGGGTGGCGACGGTGTCGAGCGCCGCGTACCAGGCGTGGGTGTCGGTCGTGAGGGTGAAGGCGCCGAGTTCGGCGTAGCGGCCGAGGTCCTCGCGGAGGTCGGGCTCCGCGGCGGCGTCCTGGGGGTCCTTGACGTCTGCGGCGTCGGCGACGTCCGCCGGGTCGGCTGCGTCGGCGTTGCGCGAGTGAAGCACTGTCATGTGAGGTCCGGTTCTGGGCGACGGCGGCGGGGCTGGCGGCGAGGGGGCGGCGGACCGTTTGCGCGGGGTGCCCCGGGGCGGGGGCGGGGGCGCGCGGCCGGGCCGCCGGTTGTGGACGCCCAGAATACGGGTGCCCGTTCGAGCCTTGCACGCACCCACCGCCCGACGGGCCGGTGTCGCGTGCCATGACGCCCGGCTGGACGCTACCCGGGAGGGCCGGGCGGGTGGCCGTCGGCGGGGCCGGGCGGGTGGTGGTGTCGGCCGTCCGGGCGACGGAGACGATCGAGGGGGACGGTGCGGGTGCGCTGGCCGGACGGTGGGCGGCGGCCGGGCGGTGGGTGGTGGCCGGCGCGGGCGAGGGCGGCGAGGTCGACGGGGGCGAGGTATTCGGACAGGGGGGTGCGGTGCCACCAGGCTCCGGTCCGCCGCAGTTCGCGCCATCCGGTGAACCGGTAGAGGTGGAGGGTCGCCCGGACGTGGGTCGGCGGGGCGTCGGGGAAGGGGTTGTGGCGCAGCAGGCGCAGGGTGGCGGGGTCGCCGGTGAGGAGGCGGGCGGCGAAGGGCAGGAACCAGGGGCGGGCGTAGCCGGGTGAGATGCCGGCGAACCACATGAGCCAGTCGAGCCGTAGATGGTAGGGGGCGTACTGGCGGGGCAGGCGGCGGACGTCGCCGGGTTTGCCCTTGAAGCCGTATTCGCGCCAGACGGTGTCGGGGGTGAGGACGGGTTCGTCGGTGCCTTCGACGACGACTTCCTGGCGGACGCGGTTGATGCTGCCGAAGGCGCCGTAGGTGTTGACGAGGTGGAGCCGGTTGAAGGAGCGGTTCATGACCTGGCCGCGGGAGACGAGGTTGCGCACGGGCCAGTAGCTGAGGACGGCGACGGCCGCGGTGAGGGCGAGGACGAGGGCCTCGTACCAGGCGGGGGTGGCCGGGTAGCTGCGGGCGTGGACGGGCAGGCCGATGCGGGCGGGGTCGACGGCGGCGAGGGCGAGGGCGATGGTGAGCCAGTTGAGCCAGGCGAAGTTGCCGGAGGCGATCAGCCACAGCTGGGTGGCGGCGATCAGGCAGGCGGCGTAGGTGGCGACCGGCTGCGGGAGGAGGAGGCCGAGCGGGACGACGAGTTGGACGGCGTGGTTGGCGGCGGCCTCGACGCGGTGGAGCGGGTCGGGCAGGTGGTGGAAGAACCAGCTGAGCGGTCCGGGCATGGGCTGGGTCTCGTGGTGGTAGCGCAGGCAGGTGAGGTCGCGCCAGCAGCTGTCGCCGCGGATCTTGATCAGTCCGGCGCCGAACTCGACGCGGAAGACCAGCCAGCGCATCAGCCACAGGACGGGGGCGGGCGGGGCGGTGTCGGCGGTGCCGAGGAAGGCGGCGAGGAAGCCGGCTTCGAGGAGGAGGGACTCCCAGCCGAAGGAGTACCAGGTCTGGCCGACGTTGACGATGGAGAGGTAGAGGACCCAGAGCAGGGCCCACGGCAGCGGGGAGGCCCAGAGCGGGAGGGCGTCGCCGAGTCCGGCGGCGAGGGCGGCGGCCGCGGCGGCTCCGGTCCACGCGACGGCGGCGAAGTAGCGGTCGCTGTAGTGGAGGTGGAACAGGCTGGGTGCCCGGCGGAAGGGGACGCGGGCGGTGAAGCGCGGCACCGGGAGCATGCCGTCGGCGCCGATCAGGGCGCGGAACTGGGCCGCGGCGTTGAGGAAGCCGATCAGGTAGAGGCCGGCGAGCATCCGCTGGACGAGCATCCGGCTCGGCCAGTAGTCGGGGGCGGCGAACCAGTCCATGCGGCCCATGCCTACCACCGCGGGAGGCCGGTCGGGCCCGAACGGGCGGCCGGGGGCGGGCGGTTCACCCGCTCGGTGGCGGGGGTTAGGGCCGCGGGCGGCGGACGGCGGGGTGCAGGGTGTGTGGGGTGTGGGGTCCGGGCCGGGACGGCAGTGGGGCGGGGAGCCTCTCCTCGGGGGTGAGAGGCGCCCCGCCCCACTGGACGGTCCGGTGATCTCGACGGTGCCGCGGACGGCCGCTCGGGTGTTCAGCCCGGCAGGACCATTCCGCTCTCCCCGGCGATGCCCGGGCGGCCGACGGATCCGTTCTGCTGGAGGCGGTCGACCAGGAGGGCGGCCAGGGTGCCGAGTTCCTCCTCGGTGCGGGACTGCGCGGTGACGTCCATGCCGACGGTGAGGACACCGTTGACCTGGCCGGTGCGGGCGGTGCGCATCGGGGTGCAGGTGAAGCTGAAGATCTGCTGCCCGCGCTGGTCGGGGCGCCCTGACTGGATCCGGACGTCGCCGAGGACGGTGGCCCGCCCGGTGTGGTAAGCCTCGGCGACGGCCTGCTGGAGGCCGGCCGCGCCGAGCTGCGGGTAGGCGGCGCCGATCGTGCCGTACGCCACCGGGGCTCCGAAGGTCTCGGCGTGCTGGGCGTTGGCGTAGCGGATCTCCTGGCCGGGGCCGTCGGTGAGCATGATCGGGAAGGGCGAGCCGTCGAAGGCGGCGAACATCTCCTGCTGCTGGGCGAGCAGGGTGTCGCGCAGCCGGATCTCGGAGAGGAGGGCCTCGGCGAGGTGCTGGATGTCGCGCAGGCGCTCGCGGCCCCACTGGCGGGGTTCGCGGTCGAGGACGCAGACGGTGCCGATGACGGTGTTGGTGTCGTCGACGAGCGGGGCGCCCAGGTAGGCCCGCACCCCGAGTTCGTCGACGACCGGGTTCCCGGCGAACCGGGGGTAGGCGAGGATGTCGTCGAGGGCGAGCGGGGAGCGCTGGGCGACGACGTGGGGGCAGAAGCCGTGACTCAGCGGCATCTCGCGCGTGGGGAGGTCGAAGGCGATGCCCCGGTCGGCCCAGGAGGCGCCGTCGTCGGAGGCCGTATCGGAGGAGTTTGGCGGAATGTAGAGCCCCCGGAACATCTGGCGCTCGTCGTTGATGAAGTTGACCATCGCGATGGGGGCCCGGGTGATGCTGGCCGCCAGGTGGGCGAAGCGGTCGAAGGCTTCGTCCGCGGAGGGCTCGTTGAGACCGAGGGTGCGCAGTCTGCGGGTGCGCTCGGACTCGCCGGCGGCACCCGGGAACTGGCCTTGAGTGCTCATCACATCAGTCATGGCGCACATGTAATCAGACATCCGGGGGGTTCGGTGCCCCCGGGCCGGGTGGTTCTGGTTGCTGATGGACAGTCAAAGCCGCATGTGAACGGCCGCTCAGCAGGTTGCCGCAGGGGCGAAGATCACTTCCCATCCGGCCACACGGCGAAACCAAGCGAAATTCGGACGATCTTTTTCGCGCCAATCCAAGATCGGCTCTGGGTGACTTCCTTATGCCCATATGACAATGAGCCCTGCCGAAGACACGGACGGTAGCCCCACCCCTCGGGGAACCCGGCCGGAGTTCCGCACGCACCGGTTGCAAAGGGGCGAACAAGGGCAACCGGCCGCCACCCACGACCCCACACCCCACCGCAGCGGCGGCCGGCGCGGCATCGACGGCACGGACGGAGGCACGACACCCCGAAACGAGAGGACCCCGGCATGACCATGGACTACTTCACCGACGAGCGTCACGAGAGCCTCCGGGCGGAGGTGCGCGAGTTCGCGGAGAAGGAGATACGTCCGCACGTGGCCAGAATGGAGGCCGACCGGCAGGTGGAGTTCGAGCTCTCGCGCGAGATCGCCCGCCGGGGCTGGATCGGCGTGACCATCCCGCAGGTCTTCGGCGGGCTGGGACTCGGGCACCTCGCCAAGACCGTCATCGTCGAGGAACTGGCCCGGGTGAGCGGTGCGATGGGCGCCGTGGCCCAGGCCTCTCAGCTGGGCGTGGCCAAGGTCCTCCACTACGGCTCGGACGCCCAGCGGCGCAAGTGGCTCCCGAAGTTCGCCTCCGGGGAGGCCCTGCCCACCATCGCCGTCACCGAGCCGGAGTCCGGTGGCCACGTGCTCGGCATGACGGGCACCGCGCGCCGCGAGGGGGACGAGTACGTCCTCAACGGGCGCAAGTGGTTCGTGGGCAACTCCCACATCGGCGACGTCCACGGCGTCGTCCTGCGCACCGACCAGGGCAGCCGGGGGCTGTCCGCGTTCCTCGTCGAGAGCGACCGCCCGGGCTTCCGCACCGGCACCCGCGGCTCCCAGAGCGGGCTGCACGGCTTCAGCTTCGGCGAGATCGTCTTCGAGGACTGCCGCATCCCGGTCGGCAACCGGCTCGGCCGCGAGGGCCAGGGCCTGGACGTCGCCTACTCGTCCTCCACGCTCTACGGACGGCTCAACCTGGCCGCCGTCGCCCTCGGCATCCACGTCGCGATCGTCGAGGACACCGTGCGCTTCGCCGAGGAACGGGTGCTGTACGGCAAGCCGCTCAACCAGCTGCCCAACATCGCGCTGAAGCTCGGCGAGATGCAGTCCCGGCTGATGACCGCCAAGCTCGCCGCCTACCACGCCTCGCACCTGCTCGACCACGGCAAGGCCTGCGACGCCGAGCTGATGAACGCCAAGCTCATCAACACCGAGTACGCGCTCGACTCGGCGCGCAACGCCATGGAGATCCACGCGGCCCGCGGCCTGCACAGCGACTTCAACATCGAGCGCTACCAGCGGGACGCCACCCACGTCTACCCGCCGGCCGGCACCTCGGACATCCAGCGGCTGCGGCTCGGGCAGATCGCCTCGGGCACGTACGGCAAGCAGTGGTCGGCGGAACTGTCCGGGCCGGCCAGCTGGGCGTGGACCGAACTGGCCCAGCGGGAGGCGCAGCTGGAGGAGGAGGCCGAGCGCCGCGGCGGAGAGGTGATCACGATGCCGCTGGCGGGATAGCGACCGGGCCCGGCACCGCCGTCGACCCCGATCGGACCGACCACCCCTGTTCGCCGGTCCGCCCACTCGTCGACCGTCCGCCGACGCCCCTGCCGACGTCTCCGCCGATGCCTCTGTCGCCGACCCTTCAGTATACCGACGTTTGACCTGTTCCTGACGGCTCCGTGGAAGGATCCCCCGACCCCCCGCGGAGCCGTCCCCCTCCCGGGGAGAGTCGCTCGACCTGCGACGATCCGTCACCGCACGATCCGACGAGGGGTGTTCACTTCTGCCATCAGTCGATCACATATCGTCAGTTGATGTTGCGATGGGGGCACCAGGGGCTGGTAGCGTTCCTGCCGTCGGCGGCCGTGCTGCACCCCGCCCGGACACTGACACCGCGTCACCCCGGTGACACCGCGTCATGATCGTGACACCGCGTCACCCCCGTCCGGCGTCCCCGGCCGTGGCGCCCCGAAGCCCCGGCCGGACCGCGCGCGGGCACAACCCGTTCGGCCCAGCAACAAGGAATCAGATGCCAGGCATATCGGCCCCCCGCACGGGCCACCGCGCCGGCCGGTCCGGCTCCCTCAGCAGCTCGCTCCTCGTCCTCGTGCTGGTCCCCAGCGCGGGTCTCGCCGCCGCCTGGGGCTACGCCGCCTACCTGCTGCGCGACGCCGGGCAGAACACCGCGCTCGCCGCCGGCAGCGCCGTCGTCGCGCTGGTCCTGCTGGTCAGCCTGGTCCGCGGCATCCGCGCGGCCCGCTCGCTGCCGGCCCGCCTCGCCGGACTCCGCGCCGACACCCTCGCCCTCGCCCAGCAGGAACTGCCCGCCGTCGTCGCACGGCTGCGCTCCGGCGAGCCCGTGCCCGTGCCGCCCACCTGGTCCCCGTCCCGGCGCACCGGCGACGAGGCTCAGCAGATCGCCGACGGCCTCGCCGCCGTCCGCCAGGCCGCCGTCGCCGCCATCGTCCACCAGGCACAGGGCCGCGAGGGCACGAAGAAGGTCTTCCTCAACATCGCCCGCCGCACCCAGATCCTGATCCACCGGCAGATCAGCATGCTGGACGCGCTGGAGCGCGAGCACGAGGAACCCGAGCTGCTGCGCGAGCTGTTCGCCGTCGACCACCTCGCCACCCGCATGCGGCGCAACGCCGAGAACCTGGTGATCCTCGGCGGTGCGCTGCCCGCCCGCCGCTGGCGCAACGCCGTTCCGGTCGTCAACGTGCTGCGCAGCGCCGTGTCGGAGACCGAGAACTACTCGCGCGTCGTCGTCCAGGGCGTTCCGCGCGCCTCCCTCAGCGGGCAGGCCGTCGCCGACGTCATCCACCTCGTCGCCGAACTGATCGAGAACGGCACCACCTTCTCGCCGCCGTACACCCAGGTGCAGGTCTCCGCGCAGGAGGTCCCGAAGGGGCTCGCGGTCGAGGTCGAGGACCGCGGCCTCGGCATGGGCGAGGAGGAGTACGAGCGGCTCAACGACTACCTCGCCAACCCGCCCGAGTTGGACGTCTCCGCGCTCGGCGACGACCTGCGGCTCGGCCTGTTCGTCGTCGCGCGCCTGGCCGCCCGGCACGAGATCCAGGTGACCCTGCGGCCCTCGCCGTACGGCGGCACCCGGGCCGTGGTGCTGGTGCCGGCCGTGCTGTTGGAGAAGGCCGAGAAGCCGGCCGCGGTGCCCGGACTGCCCTCCGGCGCGCGCGTCACCCGCACGCCCGTGCCGGGGCCGCGTCCGGCGGCGGAGGACGATCTCGGGGTGCTGGACGGGGAGTTGGTGGACGACCTCGGCGTGCTGGAGGACGTGGCCCCGGGGCCCACGGTTCCGTCGATGCCGTCCATGCCGTCCATGCCGTCCATGCCGTCCATGCCGACTGTGCCCCCGGGGTCTTCGACACCTTCGGGCGCTTCGGCGCCGCCGGTCGGCTCCGCGCCGTCGGGTGTTCCGGTGGCCCCCGCCCTTCCGGTGCGTCCGGTCGGCGGTGACTCCGGGTCCGTCATCAGCGAGCTCCTCGCCCAGTACCCCGTGGACGACGACCGGCACGACGCGCAGGCCGCTCCGCCCGCCGACGGCGGCCTGCCCGTGGGTGCCTCGATCCCCGGCCTGCCCGGCGCCGTCGTCGTTCCCCGGCCCGTGTACCCGCGCCCGTACGACGACATGGCCGAGAACCTCGCCGACGGCCTCGGCGGCGACGGCGCGGGTGGCACGGGTGGCACCGGCGACGCGGTCGAGGCCGACCTCGGCACCGTGTCCGCCGACCGGCTCGTGCCCACCCACGAGCGCGCGGCCGACGCCCCGTTCGTCCACGGCCCGGACGGCGAACTGCGCACCCCGCGCGTCCTGCCGCAGCGGGTCCGCAACGCCAGCCTCGCCGAGCAGTTGCGGGAGGCCAACGCGCCCGCCGGCGTGGCGGGCCTGGCCGGCCCCGCCGCCCCAGCCCCGGCTCCCCGGTACGGCGGGAACGACGGCGGCAGCGACTTCAGGGACGCCGGGCGGGGCGACGGCTCCCTGGGCGGCGGTCCCCAGGGCGGCGGCACTCGCGGTGAGGTGGACGAACCCTCCCCCCAGCGCTCCCGCGCCACCATGGCCGCCATCCAGCGCGGCACCCGGACCGCCCGCGCGTCCGACCCCGCACCGGGCTCGCCGACCGCACCCGGCGAGCCCGCCACACCTGCCACATCTGCCACGCCCATCGCGCCGACCGCACCCACCACACCCCCCGCACCGGCCGCGCCTCCCGCCGCTAAGGAAGCCAAGGAACAGCAGTGATGACGCAGCACACCGACACCCAGCGCGACCTCAACTGGCTGCTGGACCAGCTGGTGGCGCGGGTACCCGAGACCCGGCACGCCATCGTCCTCTCCGAGGACGGCCTGCTGGTCGGCCTGTCCCAGGGCCTGGACCGGGCCGACGCCGAGCACCTGTCCGCCGTCGCCTCCGGCCTGCAGAGCCTCGCCCGCGGTGCCGGCCACCGGTTCAACGGCGGACGCGTCCGGCAGACCGTGATCGAGATGGACCAGCTGTTCCTGTTCGTCACCACCGCCGGGCAGGGCGCCCGTCTGGCCGTGCTCACCAGCGAGCAGGTCGACGCCGGGCTGATGGCCTACGAGATCAACATGCTGGTCAAGCAGGTCGGCCAGTACCTCACCGCCGCGCCGCGCAGCGACGCCGGCCAGGTCGGCGTGGGTGGCGGTGCGTGACCGCCGACGCCGACGAGGCCTGGTTCTTCGACAAGGACGCAGGCCATCTGGTCCGTCCTTACGCGATCACCAACGGGCGCACCGGCCCGGTCCGTGACGGCTTCGCGCTGATCACCCTCGTGGTCACCGCCGACCCCCGCACCGACACCAGCCGGCTCGCTCCCGAACCGGCCGCGATCATCGACCTGTGCCGCGAACGGCCGCTGGCGGTGGCCGAGATCGCGGCCACGCTCGACCTGCCGGTGAGCGTGGTCAAGGTGCTCCTCGACGACCTGGCCGAGGCCCGGCTGATCCTCACCCGCGCCCCGGTCCAGCTCGCCGAGGCGCCGGACATCTCCCTGATCCAGGCCGTGATCGAGGGGGTCCGCCGGCTCTGAACCGGCGGCGGACCCTCGCCCAGCAACTCCCACTCCCCTCCCAGGAGACCGAATTGACGACCCAGAGCCTCGTGCCGGGCGCGGTCAAGATCCTCGTCGCCGGCGGCTTCGGCGTCGGCAAGACCACCATGGTCGGCTCGGTCAGCGAGATCGAACCCCTGCAGACCGAGGAACGGATGACCCGCGCCAGCATCGGGGTCGACAGCCTCGAAGGCGTCCAGGACAAGTCCACCACCACGGTGGCCATGGACTTCGGCCGCATCACCGTCCGCGACGACCTGGTGCTCTACCTCTTCGGCACACCCGGGCAGTTCCGCTTCTGGTTCATGTGGGACGACCTCGCCCTCGGCGCCCTCGGCGCGATCGTCCTCGCCGACACCCGCCGGCTCGAAACCAGCTTCGCCGCCGTCGACTTCTTCGAGCAGCGGGGCATCCCCTTCGCGATCGGCGTCAACTGCTTCCACGGCCGCCGCGACGCCACCCCGGAGGACGTCCGCCACGCCCTCGACCTCGGGCCCGAGGTGCCGGTCGTCCTCTGCGACGTACGGGAACGGGCCTCCAGCAAGGAGCTCCTGCTCGCCCTGCTCGACCGCGTCCACCGCGACGCCCTCGCCGGGCGGCGCTGAGGCGCGGGGGCGCTGAGGCGCCGGGGTGCGGGGGTGTCGAGGCGCCGGGGTGTCGAGGCGCTGAGACCGCGGGGTGCCGTTTCAGGCTGAGGCGGGCGTCTCCAGGGCCGCGAGCGCACGGACCAGCGGAGCCAGCTCCGGTACCTCCGCCGCCCGGGCCAGCGTCGCCTCCAGGGTGGCGTCGTGCACCGGACGGGCGGCGGCGAGCAGTTCCCGGCCCTCCGGCGTCAGCTCGGTGTAGATACCGCGGCGGTCGTCCGGACAGAGGTAGCGGCTGAGCAGGCCGCGGCCCTCCAGCCGCGTCACCAGACGGGTGGTCGCGCTGCTGCTCAGTGCCGCCGCCCGGGCCAGCTGCTGCATCCGCATGTGCCAGCCGTCCTGGCGCGACAGCGCGTCCAGCACCGTGTACTCGACCACCGAGAGCCGGTGCTCCGCTTGGAGCGCCTTCTCCAGCGCCGTGTCGATCAACCCGTGCAGCGCGGCGAGCGTGCGCCAGCCGCCGGCCCGGATCTCGGCGGCGTCGTCGCGGATCCCCATGGCTCGACTCCCTCTCGCGCGGTTCGGTCGCTCGTCCGCTCAGTATGACAGCTGACGCCGGTTACCTGTTCGTGCAATTACCTCGCCTTATGCATCGGGTGCGGGGCGTCCGGTGTGGGCGGTTCGGGGAACGTGGGGGCATGAGGGGCGTGGGGGCGTGAGGGGCGTGGGGGGCGGGTGGTGCCCGACGGCACGAACGAAGCGGGCGGGGCAGGACGGTGGTTGGGTCACGCGTGGGCCTCCGGTGGTGTCCAGGCCGCCTGGCAGAGGGCCGTCGCCAGGGCCTCCGTGTAGTGCGCGGCGGCCAGCCAGGCGGTGGTGAACGCGCTGTGGTCGTCGGGGACCACACGGCCGAACACGTCGCGGCGGTGGTCGGTCGCGGCGGTGCGCAGCGCGTCGAGGAGGTCGGCGGCGGTGGTCAGGCCCGCCTCGCGCAGCCGGGCAGCGTCGGCGGCGGTCGTGCTCGTGCCCGGGGGCAGGGCGCTCCGGCCGGAGGTGACGGTCTGCTCGATCCGACGGCCGAGCAGGTGCGCGGGCGGGTCCAGCGGGTGGGCGGACGGGTCCAGGGGCGGTGCGGGGAGGCCGGGGGTCGCGGGGACGTCGGCGGCCTGGAGGCGTTCCAGGCCTAGGTTGACGCGTCCGGCCCGGTCGGCGGGGAGGGCGAGCGTCGGGGTGCGGGTCGGGGTGTCGGTCGGGGTGTCGGTGGACGCCTCGGACGCAGCGGTGCCGATCGCGAGCAGCCGCAGTTCGGGGCGGGCCGCGCGCTCCAGACGGCCGATCACCCGCAGCCGCAGGCCGGGGGCGGCGGCGAGCAGGGCCAGGTTCACGCGGTGGGCGAGCCCCGGGTGGTCGTGGGCGGCGCGCAGCGCGACCACCGGGCCGTCCTCGCCGCAGCGTGCCAGGAGGCGGGGTGCTCCCCCGGGCGTCTTCGCCGGGGCGTGCTCGGTGGGACCGTCGGTCGTCGGGCCCAGCAGGGTGACGTCCAGGAACAGGAGATCGCTCCCGGCCGGGCGCGTCTCGTACGGGACGGCCTGCGCCGCCAGCGCGCGCTCCACCTGGGCGGCCACCGGTTCGGCCCAGAGGCCGGCGACGGGCGCCGCGGTCCACGCCGCTCCAGTGGCCCGGACCGCGCGCACGGCGGCACCCGCCCCGAGCCGCCCGCTCGCCGATCTGGTGGCGCCCTGGACGGCCAGCCCGGCGCGCGTGAACTCGCGGTGACTCAGCGAGGTGTCGCCCAGCCGGACCGCCCGGTTGCCCGCGCCGACGGCCTGCGCGGCCGCCGCGTCGGGGTCGGCGTACGGCAGCACCTCGGCGACGGTGCTGAGCCGGCCTTCCGCGTCCACCGCCCAGCTGAGAACGCCCGCGTGCGTGGCCGTCAGCACCGGCTCGGCGAACAGCCCGTGCAGCCGCAGCGCGCCCGCGTCGCCGTACGCCTGGCGGGCGGTGCCGCGCAGCTCCGCGACCGGGCCGCGGGCGGGGCCGGTGGCGGAACCGGCTGCGGTGGCGGGGCCGGTGGCCGGGTCCGCGGTGAGGCGGCGGGTGAGGGTGAGCAGCTCGCGCAGGTCGGCCACGAGGTCCGCGAGGCGGTGTTCCGGCGCACCGGAGCGGGCCGCGCGGATCCGCGTCGCCACGGTGACCGCCACTGCGGCCGGGCGGTACAGCCCCGCCGCGCGGGCGCCGTGGGCCGCCCGCAGCAGCTCCGCCTGTGCGACGGCCCCCGCCCCGCTCACGCCCGCCGCCAGGACGGCGGACGCGGCGCGGTGGAGGTGGCGGGCGGCGGCTTGCTCGGCGGGGGTGAGGGCGTCGTCGTCCGCCACCTGTTCAGTGGGGACGGCGGGTTCGGAGAGTGAGGCGGGTTCGGCGGGCCCGGTCGGCCCGGACGGCCCGGACGGCCCGGGTTCGTCCGTGGCGTCGGCCAGCGGGCACAGCGTGACCGCCGCCGCCCGGTGCACGCACGCCGGGGCGAGCAGGCAGCCGCAGTGCACGCCGGACGGGTCGGTGAGCACTCCGCCCGGGGCGCGCAGGACGAGCACCGTCTCCTCGTCCACCTCCACCCGCCACTCGTCGCCGGAGCTCGTCACCGGACGCTCCGCCAGCTTCGCCGCCGCGCCGTCCAGCCGCTTCTGCAGCCGGGCGCTCAGCCCCGCCACCACCTCGGCGACCACCTCGGGCCGCACCCGCGGCCAACCGGTCGACCGTGTCGTCATCGCACCTTCTCCCCCACCCAGCGGGCCAGTTCCAGCGGGCTCAGCGCCGCCACCGGCATGCCGGCCGCGACCAGTCGGCCCGCGATCGCCGTCGAATACCGGGCCGTGCCCGTGTCGTCGAGCGCCGCGCAGCCGAGCACGTGCACGCCCGAGTCCACCAGCGCCCGGGTCTGCGCGAGCAGCGCGCCGACCGGGCCGCCCTCCTCGAAGTCGCTGATCACGGCGACCAGCGTGCGCGACGGCACCGTCACCAGCTCCCGCGCGTACCGCAGGCCGGACGCGATGTCCGTGCCTCCGCCGATCTGCACCTCCAGCAGCAGGCCCAGCGGGTCCTCCACCCGATCGGTCAGGTCGACGATCTCGGTGGAGAAGGCGACGAAGTGCGTGCTCAGCGACGGCACCCCGGCCAGGATCGAGGCGGTGAGCGCCGCCCAGACCGTCGACGCCTCCATCGAGCCGGAGACGTCCACCACGAGGATCAGCCGCCAGTCCGCCGACTTCCGCGCCCGCGTCCGGAACACCGGGCGCTGCGGCACGATCACGGTGCCGCCGTCCGGGGCGGGGCGGGCGGTGGCGAGGTTCGCGCGGATCGTGCGGTCGAGGTCCAGCCCGCCGCCCGGGCGACGGCTCGGGCGCGGCAGGCTGATGCCCGTCAGCGCCGGGCGCAGCCGGGTCGCCAGCTCGCGGGTGAGCTCCTCCACCAGGCGCCGCACCAGCGGGCGCAGCCCGGCCACCCGTGCCTCCGGCAGGCCGCCCGCGTGCTCCAGGACGGTGCGCAGCAGGTCGACGGACGGGCGGGCGGCGCGCGGGTCGATCGCCTCCAGGGCGTCCGTACGGCCCTGGGCGACGGCCGCCGCCAGGACCTCCTCGCGGATTCCGGGCCCGAACAGCGCCGACAGTTCCTCGGCCCACTCGCGGACGCCCGGGTAGGGGGCCTCGCGGCCGCCCCGGCGGCCCCGGCCGTCCAGGTCGGAGCCGGAGCCCTCGCCCCGGCCGGTGCCGTACAACTCGTCGAGGGCGGTGGCCAGTCGGCCGGCGCGGGCGCCCCGGCCGGAGCCGCCGGGGCGCCCGAGGAGCAGACGCCAGCGCTCGGCGGGGGCGAGGGTGTGGCCGGCTTCGGGGAGGGCCGGCAGGGGTTCCGGGGCGGGGGCGGGGGCGGCGGGCGGTGCCGGGAGCAGCCCGAGTTCGCCGAGCACGCCGCGGGCGGCGAGGTCGGCCCGGGCCCACGTCGCCAGGATGGCGGGGGGCACGGCGTCGGGCAGGTCGACGAGCCGCGTGCCGAGGCGCTCCTCGACCAGCGCGAGCAGCCGGTCGCGGGCGGCCGGGCTGAGCGTGTCGAAACCTCCGCGCAGGGCGGGCAGGCGGTCGAGGAAGGCCTCGTCGGGCAGGGAGACGACCCGTTCCAGGACGGGTTCGAGCACCTCGGGCGCGGTGGCGAGCAGGCCCTCGGCAGCCGTCAACAGCCCGACCAGCGACCGGACGAGGGCATGGCGCGCCTCCGGCGCGGTCGCGCCGTCGACCCACGACGCGGCCCGGTAGCCGAGCTCGGCGGCCGCCTCCTGCCCGAGCAGGACGCGGACGGCCCCGGCGGCACCACGCACCATCGGGCTCCCGCCGGCGGCGAGTTCGCGCAGCACGTACCCGAGCCGCACCCCGCCGCCGAGATCCGCCCGCCGTGCCAGCTCCACCAGCGCCCGCGCATCCGCCGGATCGTCGGACCCGCTCAGCCCCTCCAACTGCCGCACGGCAGCGGCGATCAGGAGGTCGGTGACGGCGGCCGGCGAGGCATGGAGGTGGGAGGGGGCGGCCGCCTCCGGGCAGGCGCCGTCCGGAAGGGGGACGGCGCTTCCGGGGGACCGCGTGGAGGGGCGACGGTCCGGCAGCGCAGAACCGCCGTGCGGCAGACGGCTGTCAGGGTCGGCGGCGGGGTCGGCGGCGGGGTCGGCCTCGGGTGCAGGCCCGGAGCCGAGGTGGGCATCACCCGCCACGGGCACGCTGGGCGCGACGCCCGGGGCGAACGCCCCCGCCGACTCCGGCTGCGTGCCGGGCGCCGTGACGGTGGCCGGGGGTGCGGTGTCCGGACCGGCGCATCCTGCCGACTCCCGTTCGGCCGCGGGTGGGGTCAGGGTCACGGGGAAGTGGCCGGCGGACAGGCGGTCCAGCGTGGTGAGGGCTTCGAGGAGGTCGGGGAGGGTGCCGGCGGCGGGGAGGGTGGTGGCGACTTGGGTGAGGCGGGTGCGGGTGAGGGCGGGGAGGTCGCAGGCCGCGGCGTCGGTGAGGCCCTGGATGACGTCGCGCGGGGTGGGGCCGTCGGCCTGCTGCTCGCGGCGGAGGCGGTCTCGCAGGGTGCCTTCCGCGGCCTGGGCGGGAGTGACGCCGCGGGTGCCGGCGACGGTGAGCATCGCCGCGGTGGCCGGGGTCCAGTGCAGGCGCCAGCGGGTGCCGAGGGTTTCGGTGCCGCCCGGGCCCGTCGTGTCGACCCGGTCGCCGTAGGGGACACCGCAGGCGCGGAGGCGGTTCAGCAGGGTTTCGCGGCGGCGGTCGAGGGTGCTGCGCAGCGGGTCGAGGCGCAGTTCGCGCGGGCCCGGGTCGGCGGGGCCGGGCAGGCCGAGCGTCCCGGTGAGCGTTTCGACGGCGGGGCCGAGGCCGCTGCGGGGCGCGGCGGGGGTGGCGCGGCCGGTGCGGCTGCCGACGAGGACGCGTTCGAGGGCGCGGGCGACGGCCCGGCCGCGGCCGAGGGGTTCGCCCTGGGCGAGGACGGTCTGGACGGCTTCGACGAGTTCGCCGCGGCCGGGGGCGGCGAGGCCGCGCAGGCGGGCGAGGTCCCCGGTGAGGCGGACGATCTCGCGGGCGTCGGCGGGGCCGGAGGGGTGGTCCTGGGTGCGCAGGGCCTCGGTGATGCGGACGGCGGTGGTGGTGAGGGCGGCGGCGAGGCGGTCCGGGTCGCCGGCCGCGTCGAGGACGGTGTGCTGCCACTCGGGGTCGCGGATGCCGGCCGGGTAGCCGGAGCGGGCGTCGAGGAGCGGATAGGTGTAGGGGATGAGGGAGACGACGTGGGCGGGCGCCTCCGCGCCCGGCGGTCCGTCGTCGGCGTGCGACTCGTCGGCGTGCGGCCCTTCGAGCAGCGCCGGTGCGTGGAAGGCGCCGATCACGGCGGCGACGCGCCGCCCGCCGGCCGAGGCGGCCGCGATCCGGGCGCGCATCCAGGCCTCGCGCCGGAGGTCGTACGGGTCGACTCCGGGGCCGGTCTCGGCGTCGCGGCGCATGGCCCAGCCGACCAGCAGCGCGGCCCGGCGCACGGCCTCCGGGGCGGAGCCGGGGGCGGCGGTCTCGACGAGGCGGTCCCAGAGGTCGTCGTCGCCCGCGCGGCCGGTGAGCCGCCGGCGCAGGGCGTCGGTGACGGACGGGTCGGCGGCCGGGCCGCCCGCGGACCGCTGTCCGGTGCCCCGGTGGGCGAGCGGCAGGTCGCAGGCGATGGCCTCGACGCCGTTGCGCCGGGCCCAGCGCAGGGCGGCCAGCTCCGGGGAGAAGTCGGCGAACGGGTAGAAGGCGGGCCCGTCCGCGGTCTCGGTGGACGGGTCGGCCGGGGCCGCCGCGAGGGCGACCGGGGCCTCGGTGGCCTCGTCCGCCAGGTGGCCGAGCCAGGGCTGGAACTCGGCGGGGAGTTCCACCAGCACCACCCCGGGCCGGGCGGCGTCGAGCAGCGCGGGGACGACCGCGCTGAGGGACGGCGCATGGTGGCGCACGCCGATCAGGTAGGGCCCGGGCCGTTCGGTGCCGGCGGCGGCCAGGCGGGCCGCCGCCTCCTCGACGACGTGCCGGGAGCCGTCGGACTCGGCGGCCCCGGTCGGGATTTCGGGCATCACCGCGCTGCTCATGGCCTCACGCCTCCAGGGCCGGGCGCAGGTCCCACAGGGTGCGCCAGGTGGCGGCGCCCTGTTCGGCGCGGCGCCGGACCGGACCGTCCCAGTAGCCGAGCAGCCGGGCGGCGTCGGCCGGGTCGTCCTTGCGCACGACGCCGATCAGCTGGCCGGGCAGGCGGCCGAGCAGGTCGCCGCCGTCGGGCAGGTAGGCGGCGGTGACTCCGAGGGCGGTGGCGACCGAGACGGCCTCGGCGGTGCTCATCACCGTGGACGGGCGCTCGACGTCCCAGCCCTCGGTGGAGCGGCCGGTGCGCAGGTCCCGGAAGGCGGTCACGAGCGCTTCGAGGACGGCGTCGTCCACCGTGAACGGCGCGCCCGCGCGGGCGACGGCGGCGGTGGACTGGCGCCGGACCAGGTCGACCTCGGCGGCGAGGCTCGCGATCGGGCCCACCGTCTCGAAGTTGAACCGCCGCTTGAGGGCCGCGGACATCTCGCTGACGCCCTTGTCCCGCAGGTTGGCGGTGGCGATCAGGGTGAAGCCGGGGGCCGCGTGCAGTTGGGCGTCCGGGGTGCCCGCCAGCTCGGGGACGGCGACGCGCCGTTCGGAGAGCAGCGAGACCAGGGCGTCCTGCACCTCCGGCAGGCAGCGGGTGACCTCCTCGACCCGGGCGACGGCGCCGGCCGTCATCGCGGTGAGCACCGGGGACGGCACGAGGGCCTCCCGGCTGGGGCCCTTGGCGAGCAGGAGGGCGTAGTTCCAGCCGTACTTCAGCTGGTCCTCGGTGGTGCCGGCGGTGCCCTGGACGGTGAGGGCGCTGGTGCCGCACACGGCGGCGGCGAGCAGTTCGGAGAGCATCGACTTGGCGGTGCCGGGCTCGCCGACGAGCAGCAGGCCGCGCTCGCCGGCGAGGGTGACGACGCAGCGCTCGACCAGCGCCCGCTCGCCGACGAACTTCCGCTCGATGACGAGGCCCTTGCGGCCCGCCCTGAGCTTCTCGCCGTCGCTGCCGAGGACGAAGGTGACGACGGCGCGCGGGGTCAGCCGCCAGCCGGGAGGGCGTGGGCCGGAGTCGTGTGCGGCGAGGAACTCCAGTTCGGCGGCGTACTTCTCCTCGGGCGGCGTGATCTGCCGGGCGGGCGCGTCGGCAGGGGTCGTGGTGGGGGCGGTCATCGGCGGGCCTTCCTGCGCTTCGCGGTCTGGAGCTGTTCGTATCCGGGGGCGTCGCCGTCGACGGTCCGCTGCCAGGCGCGGGCGAACAGCTCCGGGACGGGCTGGTGCGGCAGCGCGGGACGGTAGGTGGCCAGCTCGTAGAAGTCGGCCTTCCAGGTCTCGGCGGGCAGGGCGGGCGCCTTGGCCTCCTGCCAGCCGCAGGGCAGGAACAGCGTGCGGCCGGCGCGGGCCCGCTTGGCCTCCATGACGAGGTCGGTGGCGGCGAGTTCGGCGCGGGCGCGCTTGAGCCGGGCGGGCTTCCAGCCCGTCCAGCGGGCGGCGTTGCGGTCGGTGGGGTCGGGCAGGGCGAGGAGCTGGAGGTAGAGCGCGGCGGCGTCCTCGCCCAGGCCGTGGGTGCGGGCCGCCTCGGTGACGAGGGCGGGGACGGAGAACTGCGGGTTCTGCAGCCACCGCGCGTCGCCCTCGGCGCAGCCGGCCGGCTCCGTGGGGGCGGCCAGGTTCTCCGGTTCGCCGCGGAGGACGGTCGCGATGGCGGCGAGCTCGCTCGCGAGCCCGTAGCCCGCGCCCAGCCCCTCCAGCAGTTCGAGCACCTGGTCGTCAGCGCCGGTGAGCCCGGCGGGGCGCAGCAGGACCCGCTCCATGGTGCCGCCGCTGGGGGCGAGGACGAGGGCGGGGCCGCAGCGGACCAGCCCGTCGGTGTCGGCGCCGCCCTCGGGGGGCAGGCCGAAGTGGGAGCGCAGGATGACGGCCAGCGACTGGCCCTTGGCGGTCTGGAAGAGGTTGAAGTCGAACAGGAGCTCCGGGTCGGCGAGGCGTTCGCGCAGGGCGGTGGCGGTGCGCGGCAGCAGCGGGCGCAGCGGGCTGTCGGCGGGCAGGTGGTAGACGAGCCACCGGAGGGCGTCGATGGCCCCGCGCAGCACGCCGAAGCCGGGGACGGCGGAGGGGTCGGCCGCGACCATCTGCTTCATCGACCCGTCGGGGGTGGTGGTGAGGCGAAAGGTGGTGGTGCGGCTGAGCCAGGGTGTCCGGTCGGGGTTGAGGACGGCCTCGACGTGGTCGACGTCGACGCCGGTGACGGTGGCCTGGGCGTCGTCGGGGAGGGTGACGAGCCGTCCGAAGTGCCGGATCCAGGCCTCGGCTCCGGCGGCCAGGTCGGGGCCGTCGGTCCAGAGGGTCTTGGGGTCGGCGGGCAGCAGCGCGGCCCAGACCTCGTCGAGTCCGGCGCGCCCGCGCCGACGCAGCCAGTCGCGGGCGGCGGTGGCCTCGGCGGCCTTGAGGCCGAACTCCGGGAGCCGGTCGGCGGGCAGTACCGGGCCGTGCCACTGGAAGAGGGCGGGCGCCGCGGCGAGGACCAGGGAGGCCCGGGCCGTGCCGGTGCCGGTGAGCTCGCCGAAGGCCTTGGACCGGGCCTGGTCGGCGGGGACGGGCCCGTGCAGGGCGAGGACCCGCCAGAACTTGGCGATCCAGGCGGCGTCGAGCCGCTCCTCGGTGTTGCGCTCCTCGATGGTGGTGAAGTGGTCGACCGGGCCGAACCCGCCGCTCGGGTCGTGGTCGACGGCCAGCCAGTGCGCGTGGTCGCCGCGGTTGTTGCGGTGGCCGAGGATGACGACGGTGCGGTCGCCGTGGCGCAGCACCTGGCCCTGGCGGTGGGCGGTGGGCCGGCCGGTGGTGGTGCGCTCGGTGGGCTCGCTGAGGACGATCTGGCGCAGGGTGGCGCCGCGGTCGGCGAGCGGGCCCCTGGTGAGCTCGCCGAGCAGGAGCACGAGGGTGGAGCGGTGGGCCGGTTCGGTGAGCGGGGAGGCCGCGGCCTGGACGAGGAGGTGGAGGCGGCCGAGCAGGGACAGCCACGCGTGGTGGACGTCGCCGCCCAGCAGCCCGACCGAGGCCGGGCTGCTCCAGCCCTCTGCGGTGGCCGGGGGCGGGTCGGCGAGGACGGCGGTCACGGTGCGCAGGTTGTTCAGCACCTTCCAGGTGCCGGGGGCGCCCCACGAGGTGCCGTAGCGGTCGGCGTCGGGCACCCATCCGCTGATGGCGGCCTGGAGTTCGGCGTCGCGGCCGTGGTCGGGCCGGTGCTCGGGGGGTGCGGCGGCTGCGGTGGAGCGTGCCTCGGCCTCGGGCTGCTCGACGAACCGGGCGACGCGGTCGAGCAGTTCGGCGGCGATCCGGGCGAGGCCGGCGACCCCGGCGAGCAGCCGCTCGTCGGTGATGCCGGGCAGGGCGGCACCGACGGCGTGGACGGGCAGCCTGCGGCGGGCGCCGCTGCGGTGGGCGAGCTTTCGGCGCACGCCCTGGACGGTGATCCAGCGCTGCTCGGCCTCGGGCACCGGTTCGACGTCGGCGGGCCAGACGATGTCGATGAGCGCAGCGGCCTGCTCGGGGGTGACGGCGCGCAGCACGTGCGAGCCGGCCTCGTCGCGCGGGCGCAGCGCGTGCCAGTGGTCGAGCGGCGGCACGAGCCCGGTGCCGGCGGCCTGGAGGTCGCCGGGGCGGCAGGGCATCAGGTCGACGGTGCGGGCGTGGTCGGCGCTTTCGACGCCGTCGGTGCCGAGGTCGGGCAGGGCGAGGGCGAGGTGGTCGCGGATCGACCTGGTGACGACCGGGCCCGTCGCGGCCGTCCCGCTCGTCTCCCCCGGCGTTGCGTTCGTGCCCGGCAGGGTGAGCCGGCCGACGGGCACGACGCTCGGGTGACCGCCGTTCAGGGGCACGACGATCGTGCCGCCGTCGGCGGTGACGGTGGTGACGGTGCGCCCGGTGTCGACGCGCACCCAGCTGCCCAGCACGGTGCCGTCGGTGCCGAACGGCGTCCGCTCCAGCCCGGGCTGGAGCGGCAGCAGCCGCGAACGGTCGAGGTCGAGCGTGCCCGCGGCGGCCGAGGCGGCGATCACCGGCGGCTCGGCGGCGCGGCCGAGGGCGCCGGTCGCCGGGTCGAACTCGTGCAGCACCGGGCCCGTCGGGCCGTGCCGCAGCGTCCAGTGGCCGGTGCCGTCGCCGAGGACGCGGTGCTCGGCGGGCATCCGGGTGTCGCCGGTGTGCAGCGGGCGCTCTCCGGTGGTCCGTCCGCCGCCGGGCAGCGGGAGGGACGGGGCCTCGGGGTGCCGGTCGCCGTAGAAGTACCAGGCGATGGTCTCGCCGCCGAGCTCGAAGGTCTCGGCCGGGCGGCCGGACCAGTAGGCCCGCTGCTTGCCCTGCTCGTGCCAGACGACGAGGAGTTCACCGTCGACGAAGCGCAGCCGGGGGCGGTTCCAGGTCTCCAGCTTGGGCAGCCGCAGGGTGTGCTCCAGCACGATGCCCTGCGGGCCGACGACGACGGCGCGGTCCAGGCGGGCGAGGATCAGGTGCGGCCAGGCGTCCTCGACGATCAGGCCCTGCAGGATGCGGGCGCCGGGGGTCTTCTCCGGGCCGCCGTCCTGGTCGCTGCCGGTGGCCGTGGCCGCTCCGGCGACGGTTCCGGTGCCGGTGCCGGTGCCGGTGCCGGTGCCGGTGGCCGGCGGGTCGGCGAGCTTGTCGAGCGCCTCCTCCAGGGCGGGCCAGCCGAGTTCGTCGAGGATGCCGGCGCCGAGCGCGCGGGCGAGCAGCCCGGCGACGTCGAGGGCCGCGATCCGTTCAGCGGCGGCGGGGGAGATCGATCTCAGCACACTGCGGTACGGGGAGAGCGTGCGCACGAGGTCGGCGGCGCCGGCCAGGCCGCGGGCGGCCGAGACGTCGGCGGCGCGTTCGTCGGCCCACTCGGCGAACAGCTCGCGCAGCAGCGGCAGGGCGGGCACCTTCTGCTGGACGGCCGTCTCCCACGCCGAGGGCGTCGCGGCGCGCAGCACGCCCCGGAAGCGGGGGTCGGCGGCGACGGCGGCCAGGTCGGGGCCGGTGGAGCCGCTGTGGCGGGCCCAGCCGGTGAGGTCGAGGCCGAGCCCGGCCGGCGGGTCGGCGACGGGCACGCCGTCGGCCAGCAGTCGCTCCAGCAGGTCGAGTTGGGTGGTGCTCCGGCGGATCCCGGTGAAGAGGTCGACCGGGGTGCCGTCGGCGCGCAGCCGCTCGGCCATCCGGCCCGCGAGTGCCACCGTGGCCGCGCAGGTGGGACGGGAGCCCCAGCCGCGGCCGAGGTGGTCGGTCCAGCGGCGGAGCCAGGCGGCGGGCGCGGTGTCCTCGGAGCCCGCGGTGCCCTGGGTGTCCTCGGGGCGCGGGCCGGTGAGCAGGCTCTCGGCGCCCGTCTCGGCGAGCACGGCCAGCCAGGCGGCGTCGTGCGCGGCGGCGTCGGAGTTGCCGCCCGCCGTGGGCATCAGCTCCAGCAGGCGGACCCGCACCGCCTCGTCGCGCCTGCCGAGGGCGACGAGGGCGCCGTGCCAGGACTTCCAGAACGCGACGGGCGCCCGGTTGGCCGCCGGCGCCGCCAGCAGCTCGGCGAGCAGGGACTGTTCGTGCTCCTCCCGGTCCAGCCCGGCGGCCTTCACGAGGGCGCGGGCGTCCTCGGCGACCCCGGCGTAGGGGGCCATGCCGGCGGCGGCGCGCTCGGTGCACAGCTGGCGGAAGCGCTGCCAGGCCGTCGCCGCGTCGAGCCGGGCGCCGAGCGACTTCACGTACTGCCGCAGGGACTTGACGGTGAGCGCGCCGGCCAGGGCGAACTCCAGGAAGACGGCGCGCAGCCGCTCCTCGTCCACCTCCAGGCCGTGCGTGCGCTCGGCCTCGCGGGCCTTGCCGAACCAGCTCGCGGCGTAGGTCTGGTTGCCGACCCCGAGGAAGATCCGACCGACCTCCTCGCAGAAGGTGGGCAGGAAGTGCGGCACGGCGCGGCCCAGGCGCGCGGCGAGCGCGTCGAAGCCGTCCTTGGCGGCGCCGGGCTTGGACTTGGCCTGGCGGGCCAGCCGCTCCAACTCCTTGACCAGGGCCAGCGCGTGGTGCCCGTTGGCCGGGTCGTGGACCAGCGCCCACGCCGGGAAGCCGAGCGCCTCCTGGCGCACCTGACCGACCTCGGCGGGCTCGGCCTGCGGCGCGAGGCCGAGGAAGTCGACGGCCAGGTCCTCGGCGGGGCCGAGCGCTCCGGGCACCAGCCGGACGATCCGGCGGCCGTCGAGCGCGGGGTGGGCGTAGGTGCGGGCGGTCAGCACGTCCGCGGCGCTGTCGGAGCGGCCGGCGCCGGGCACGGTACCGGCCGGGAGGACGGCGCCGGCGTCGAGCAGCCGCTCGTGCCGACCGGCGTCCGGCAGGGCGCTCGGGCCGGTGCCGTTCGTGCCGGCCTCGTTCGTGCCGGCGCCGCTCAGGCTGGTGGCGGTCATGCCGCTTCCTCCCCTTCGATCGTGCGGCCGGCGTACAGCGCGGCGGCCATCCGCATGCCCTCGGACCACGCCACCGGACCGACCTGCGCCAGCGGCAGCGCCCGGCCGTCCGGCCCCGCCCAACTGAGCGGGCCCGTCTCGCACTCGTCGTAGTCGTAGTAGTCGCCGACCCACAGCCGGGCCTCGACCGTGCGGCCGTCCTCGACCACCGGCACGACGGCGCTGCCGCCGCGCACCCGGTAGCCGAGCCGGGCGCAGCGCCCGACGAGCTCGCGAAGTTCCTTGTAGCGCCCGCCCGCGTAGGTGGTGACCTCGGTGCCGGCCGGCACCTCCGCCGGCCGGTGCCAGACCTCGCGGTAGAGCTGCTGGACCCGCTGTGAGACGCCGAGTTCGACGGCGAACTCGCGCAGGTCGTCGAGGTCGGCGAGGAGGACGGGGTGGGGTATCCGGATCTCGCCGTCAGCGAGGCGCACGGTGTCGCCGTCCGGGTCGACCAGCCCGAGCCCGCGCTCGGCGTCGGCGTCGCGCAGGAACCCGGCAACCTCGCCGTCGGCCCCGGTGACGACCAGGTCCCGCAGGACGCCGCGCCAGGCCTCGTCCGCCCACACCGCGGTGACCACGGCCGCGGGCACCGGCAGCGAGCGCACCATCCACCGCTCGACGTCCTCCAGGCAGCGCCGCTCGTGCGCCCCCAGCCACTCGGCGAGCTGCCTCAGCTGGGTGACCACCGGATCGTCGCCGAGCTTCGGCGGCACGGCCTTCAGCTGCCGCCCCGCCGCGTTCCGGCACAGCACCGTGCCGTCCCCGTCGAGCGCGACGCGGTACCCGCCCGCACTCGTCTCCACCCATGCCACGGCCGTTCTCCTCCCACCTGTCGGTCAGCGATGGGAGGAACGTAGCGAGGCCCACTGACAACGCGGCGCCCAGGGTCCCGGCTTCACGACCTGCGGAAACCAAACCCATCGAACGGGTGAACGATCCCGGATGGCAACCCCGGAGAATCCGCGGCGGCCCGTCAGCGGGGGCGCGGGCGGGCGACGATGACCGGGGCGCCGTCGTCCGGGGCGGGGAGGATGTCGGCGTCGACGTCGTACAGGGCGCGCACGAGGTCCGGGTCGACCACCTCGCGGGGCGGGCCGCTGGCGACGACGGCGCCGTCGCGCAGGGCGACGAGCAGGTCGGCGTAGCGGGCCGCCGCGGCGAGGTCGTGCAGGACCATGACGACGGTGCGCCCGTCGGCGGCGACCTCTCGGACGAGCTCCAGCACCTCGACGGCGTGGCCGAGGTCGAGGGCGCTGGTCGGCTCGTCGAGCAGGACGACGGGAGCGTCCTGAGCCAGCACCATGGCGAGCCAGCAGCGCTGGCGCTGGCCGCCCGAGAGTCGGTCGAGGCGGCGGTCGGCGAGCGCCTCGACGCCGGTGGCGCGCAGGGCGCGGGCGGTGCGCCGCTCGTCCTCGGCGGACCACTGGCGGAACAGACCTTGGTGCGGGTGACGGCCGTAGCGCACCAGGCCGGCGACGGTGACCGCCTCGGGCGCCTGCGGGCTCTGCGGGAGCAGCGCGACGCGGTGCGCCGCCCGGCGCGGGCGCAGCCGCCACACGTCCTCGCCGCCGACCAGGACCCGCCCGGCGTCGGGCCGGTGCAGTCGGGCGACCGCCCGCAGCAGCGTGGACTTGCCGCAGCCGTTGGGGCCGACGACGGCGACGACCCGACCGGCCGGCACGGCGAGGTCGACGCCGTCGAGCACGGGGCTCCCGGGGCCGTAGCCGGCGGTGAGGCCCTGGACGGTCAACTCCACTGATTCTCCGTATGGTTGATGAGAGGCGTGCGGATCAGGAGCCGGTCAGGGCCTTGGCGATGTCCTCGATGACGACGCCGGCCGCCAGCGGGCCACCGCGGGTGGACCAGACCGAACCGTCCACGGCGACGGCGTGGTTGTTCTTCACGGCGCCCAACTCCCGGTAGGCGGGCTTGGACTGGACGTCCTTGAGCGCGGACTTGCCGTCGTCGGTGAGGGTGGAGAGGAACAGCCAGTCGCCGTCGATCTCGTCGAGCTTCTCCAGGCTGAGCGCCGGACTGTGCGCGTTGCCGTCCCTGTCCTGGGCCTTGGGACGGGCGAGGCCCATGTCGAGGGCGACGCCGCTGGCGAACTGCTTCTTCTCCATCCAGCTGGGCCCGGTCGGGTTCCAGCGGACGATCGAGACGGCCGCGCCCTTGGCGGAGCCGAGACCCTCGCCCGCCCGCTTGGCCTTGGCGTCGTAGTCGCCGATGACCTTGTCGGCCCGGTCGAGCCTGTTGACGGCGTTTCCGATGCCGCGCAGGGCGAGCTTCCAGTCGTCGGCGGGTGCCATGGTGACGAGGGTGGCCGGGGTGATCTCGCGAAGCTGCTTGAGCACCTGCTCGTCCTGCATGTCGCCGGCCAGGATGAGGTCGGGCTTGGCGGCGATCACCTTGTCCATGACGGGCTGGAGCAGGTTGCCGACGACCGGGACGCCCTCGACTTCGTCCTTGAGGTAGGCGGGCGGCGCGTCCAGGCCCTGGCCGTTGGTGATGCCGACCGGCTTCACCCCGAGGGCGAGCACCGCGTCGAGGTCCTCCTGGGTGAGGGTGACGATCCGCCGGGGGGTGGCGGGGACCTCGACGGCCCTGCCCGTGGCGTCCTTGACGGTCCGCTTGTCACCGGCCGCCTGCGGCGCGTCCGCCGCCCTGGACGGGGACCCCGAGGAGCCGGACGGTCCCGACGAGCCGCACCCGGCGAGGAGGAGGGCCGCCGCCCCCGTGACGGCCAGCACCCGGGCCGCGCGGTGGCGGGCGGGACGGAGCGGGCTCTGGGCGTACGGCATAAGTGCCTCCGGGCAGTGGTGGTACGGGAGTTCAGCGAGGTCCGTCGGATCGACGCGACGGGGCGCCACAACGGAGCCCTTCGAAGTTAGGTTAGCCTTACCTTATGACATCGTCGCAAGTGGGCGCCCGCGAAGCACCCCGGCCCGGCCCGCGCAGCTCCCCCGCACCCTCCGAGCCCGCCGAGGCGCCGGCGCGCGAGGGCCACGGCCGGACCTGGCCGGTCGCCGCCGGGGCGCTCGCGGCGCTGCTTGTGCTCGCCGCCCTCTCGCTCTCCGTCGGCGCGGGCGAGGTCGGCCCGGGACGCGCGCTCGCCTACCTGCTGGACCGTGACGGCGCCCGCGCGGACGGCCGACTCGCCCTCGTCCTCGGCGATCTGCGCCTGCCGCGCACGCTCGCCGCGCTGCTGGTCGGCGCCGCCCTCGGAGTCGCCGGCGCGCAGCTGCAGTCCGTCACGCGCAACCCGCTCGCCGAGACCGGCCTGCTCGGCGTCAACGCGGGCGCCTCGCTCGGGGTCGTGCTCGGCATCGCCGTGCTCGGCGTCCAGAGCTCGTACGGCCACCTCGCGCTCGCGTTCGGCGGGGCCCTGCTGTCCGGCGTGCTGGTGCTGCTGATCGCGGGTGCCCGGGGCGGCGGTTCGCCGATGCGGCTGGTCCTCGGCGGATCGGCGGTCGGCGCGACCTTCGGCGGCCTCACCGGCGTCCTGATCGTCAACTCTCCCGAGGCCTACGACCGTTACCGCGTCTGGGTGCTCGGCTCGCTGGCCGGGACGGAGGGCTGGTCGACGCTCGGCCGGACCGCACCGGTGCTCGCCCTCGGCTTCGCGGTCGCCGCGCTCACCACCCGCCCGCTCACCGCGCTCGCCCTCGGCGACGACCTCGCCCGCGGCCTCGGCCACCGGCCCGGCGCCACCCGCGCGGCAGTCGCGCTCGCCGTCACGCTGCTCACCGCCTCTGCGGTCGCGCTGGCCGGCCCGGTCTCCTTCCTCGGCCTCCTCGCCGGATTCCTGGCCCGTGCCGCCGCCGGCCCCAGGGTCGGCCGACTGACGCTGCTCGCGGGCCTCTTCGGAGCCGCCGTGCTCACCGGTGCGGACGTGCTCGCCCGCGTGGTGGCCCGGCCGTTCGAGGCGCCCGTGTCGGTGATCGTCGCCCTGATCGGCGCACCGGCCCTGATCGCCGTCGTCCGTTCGCGCCGCACGTCCGCGCTCGCCGTCACCGAGACCGCCCCGACCGCTCCGCCCGCCCGGCCCGCCCCGCCCGGCCGCGAAGTCCCCGCCGGGAAACCTGACGTGATCCTGCGCCGCGGCGCGTGGTCGCTGCTCCTCCCCCGCCGCCCGCTGCTCGCCGCACTCGGACTCGCCGCCGCCCTGCTCGCCGCCGTCGTCGTCTCCGCGCACGCCGGACAGGGCGAACTCGGCCTCGGCCGGACGTTCCAGGCCGTGTTCGGCTACGGCGACCGGCTCGACGTCCTGCTCGTGCAGCGCTTCCGGCTCGGCCGGATCGTCGCCGGGCTCACCGCCGGCGCCGCCCTCGGCCTGGCCGGCTGCCTCACCCAGACCCTCGCCCGCAACCGCCTCGCCACCCCCGACCTGCTCGGCGTCAACGACGGCGCCACGGCCGCCGTGCTCGTCAGCGCGGCCGTCTCCGGCACCTTCGGCGCCTGGTGGGCCGGACCGCTCGGCGCGCTCGCCGCCGCCCTCGCCGTCACCCTCGTGTCCGGCGGGCTCGGCGCGCGCGGCTACCGTGTCCTGGTCGTCGGCCTCGCGATGTCGGCGCTCGCCTCGGCCGTCGTCCAGGTCGCGCTCGCCCGCCGCTCGCTCAACTCGGCCGGCTCGCTGTACGTGTGGACCTCCGGCAGCCTCAACGGGCGGGACCACGACATCGCCACGCCCGTCCTCGCCGGGCTCGCGGTCCTGGCGCCGGTCGCGCTCGCGGTGGCCCGGCGGCTGGCCGTACTGCGCTTCGACGACGACGTCGCCGCCTCGCTCGGGGTCGAGCCGGGGCGCGTGCGGCTGGTGTGCCTGCTGCTGGCCGTCGCGCTGGCCGGGCTGGCGGTAGGGGTGTGCGGGCCGGTCGGCTTCGTCGCCCTCGCCGCGCCCGTCCTGGCCGGGCGGCTCGCGGGGCCGGCGCGGGTCCCGGTGCTGGGCTCGGCGCTCGCGGGCGCCCTGCTCGTCGTGCTCGCGGACACGCTCGGACGGGTGCTGATCGGCGGTGTGGAGATCCCGGTCGGCATCGTGACGACGGTGCTCGGCGGCCCGTTCCTGCTCTGGGTGCTGCTCGGACGCAGGGACGGCGCGCCGTGAGAGCGAGCGGGGTGTGAAAGCGGGCGCAGCGTGACGACGGATTCAGCAGAACGGAAGGGGAGTTGGACCATGGAGCAGCAGACGGGCCCGCGCATCGAGCCCGATCCGGACGATCCGGTTTACCGGCAGGTGACGTTCGCGTACGACGGTCCGGACTGCGACGGCGTGCTCGCACTCGTCCACACCGTCACGGACCGGGACCGGCACGCCGGCGACCTCACCCCGCACCTCATGAAGCCGACGGGAAACGGGCGTTGGGAGATCACCTACCGTCTGCGGGCCGACCACCGCGCCTCCTACCAGGTGTACCCGTTCCACGGCGCGCCCCCCGGCACCGCGCGCGCCGACTGGACGCGCGTCCTCGACGACGCCCGGCCCGACCCGTGCGGCGGCCCCCTGCTCCCCGCCCGGGACGGCCGGCGGCCCGCCACCGTCCTCAGCCTCCCCGAGGCGCCCGCCCAGCCGTACGCGGCCCGGCGCGACGGCGTGCCGCGCGGGCGGACGGCGGCCCGTGCGCTCGACGGGCGCCGGGTGGACGTCCACCTCCCGGCCGGCTGGAGCGCCGACGGGCCCGGCGCACCGTACGCGGTTGCGGTGCTGCTCGACGGCGAGATGTGGGGCGAGGTGCTGTCCGTCGGCGACACCCTCGACAATCTGGCGGCCGACGGCGCCCTCCCCCCGACGGTCGCGCTGCTGGTGCACACCATGGGCCCCGAGCGCGCGGCCGACCTCAGCTGCAACCCGGACTTCGTCGACTTCCTCGCCGACCGACTCCTCCCCTGGGCCGCCCGCGGGTTCGGCACGACCACGGACCCGGCGGCCACCGTCATCGCCGGCCAGAGCGCGGGCGGCCTCAGCGCCGCGTTCGCCGCCTACCGGCGCCCGGAGCGCTTCGGCAACGCGCTCGCCCAGTCCGGCTCGTTCTGGTGGCCGGACGAGACCGAGTTCGACGCCGGCAGCGAGTGGCTCACCCGCCGTTTCGCCACCGAGGAGCGCCGCGCGGCGCGCTTCTACGTCGAGGTGGGGCTCCAGGAGTGGCTGCTCCTCGCCCAGAGCCGCCACCTGCGCGACGTCCTCACGGCGCGCGGCTACGACCTCGAGTACCGCGAGTTCAACGGCGGGCACGACTACGCCTGTTGGCGCGGCGGACTCGCCGACGGGCTCGCGCACCTGCTGCGGGACCGGGGCTGACCGGGCCGGCCGGGGCCGCACGGCCCCGGCCGCATCAGCCCTCCGCGGGCCCCAGCCCGGTGCGGGCCAGCCAGCGGGCCGGGGCGGAGAGCTCGCGGCGGGTCGGCACCAGGGAGCGGTCCGCCCAGATCCGGTTCACCGTCTCCGTCCCGCCCGCCTCGACCAGCGTGTGCACGAACCGGACCGCCTGGTCGTGGGTGTCCGGCTCGGCGCGCACGCCCGGCAGGCGGGACAGCAGCCGGGCGGCCCGGGCCGTCTTACGCTCCCCCGCCTGGTCACGGGCCAGCAGACGGCGCGTCGCCCAGCGCGCGTGCCCCTCCCACAGCGCGCCGAGGACCGGGTCGTCCTCCCGCGTGCCGCCGGACGTCCGGTGGAGCAGGAGCGCCTCGACCGCGTCCGCGCCCGGCCGGGGGCCGCCCGCGCGGATCTGGGCCTGGTGGGTCAGCAGGTGTGCCAGCACCGCGCGCAGCGGGGCCCGCTGCGGCGCGCCCGCCAGCAGCGCCGGGGCCAGCAGGAGCACCCACCGGCCCTCCTCGTCCTGAACCACCCGGCCGGACGGCACGCAGGTGATCCTGCGGTCGGAGTCCGCCGACGCCGGCCCCTTGCGCAGCGCCGCCTCGGCCTTCTCCCGCTTCGCCGGGTCCGCGACGGCCGCCAGCGCCTCGCCCGCGAGGACGGTCTCGCAGACCCGGCGCACGTAGGCCTCGCGGCGCTGCGCGAACGCGTCCGGGTCCACCAGCGCGAGGCGCACGCCGGGGCCGAGGTCGAGGCCCGTGGTCTCCTCGACGGGACCGGCCAGTTCCCCGGTCAGGGCGCGGGCCTCCTCCGCCAGGGCGTCCCACGCACCGCCCGCCTGCTGTTCGACGACGATCTCGATCTCGATCACGAAGCGGAACTGTACGTCGCCTGGAAAACTCTTCCCACTCGGTCCGCCGGACCGGCCGGAAACCGGCGCCCGGAAGGCGGTCTCCTGGGCATCATGAGGCCGGTCCGGCTCCGTGCTAGCGTCCCGGTGGCGGCGCACCGGCGCGACCGCCCCGGACGAGACGTGCGCCGTACCCGGCCCGACAAGACGACGCACCGGAGGAGGCGTCATGCCCGACTTCGCCCGGGCCGTCCCGGTGCCGCGGCCGCTGGACGTGCGGTGGATCCACGGCTCGCCGTCGGCCAAGCACGACACCGGGCCGGAGATCCAGGTCCACGCGTACGACGAGCACACGGTCGTGCTGCGGCAGAACAAGGCCGTCCACTACGAGGCGCCGTTCCTGTACCTCCTGTTCGGGGCCGAGCGGGCGGTGCTCCTCGACACCGGGGCGACCGCCGACGCCGCGCACTTCCCGCTGCGCGCGGTGGTCGACGAACAGATCGGGACATGGCTCGCCCGCCACCCGCGGGAGGGGTACGAACTGCTCGTGCTGCACACGCACCCGCACGGCGACCACGTCGCGGGCGACGGCCAGTTCGCCGACCGCCCCGGCACGACCGTGGTCGCCGCCGACCCGGCCGTCGCGTGGCCCCGCTTCGGCTTCGACGCCGACCCGGACGCCGTGGCCCTGGTCGACCTCGGCGGCGGCCGGGTGCTGGAGTGCCTCGCCACCCCGGGCCACCACCCGGCGGCCGTCACGTACTACGACCCCTGGACGGGCGTCCTCCTCACCGGTGACACCGTCTACCCGGGGCGGCTCTACATCGACGACTGGCCCGCGTTCACGCGCAGCATCGACCGCCTGATCGCCCTCACCGACCGCCGGCCGGTCACCCACGTGCTCGGCTGCCACATCGAGATGACCACCACCCCGGGCGTGGACTACCCGATCCGCACCACCTACCAGCCCGACGAACCCCCGCTCCAGCTCACGGTGGCGGACCTCCACGACATCCGCACGGCCCTCACGGCGCTGGGCGGCACCCCGACCCGCCACGCCCTCCCGCACCTGATCCTCTGGCCGAGCGAGTAGTAAGTCCCGGCAGGGGACCGGCCCGGACAGGTCCCGTTCGAAGCCGGACGGTTCGGGGATGTTGATCGACTCGCCGAACACTGTCTCGGGCAGGTACGTGAGGTCGGGGTCACGGACCGACCTGGCCGTGGGCGAGGCGAGGCCGATGGTGCCCGCCGGGAGACACCCGGACGGCCTGTGCGGCTCGAACTGCCGGTGGACGAGCGCCCGGTTCAGCTGCTGGACCGAGGACGGCGACGCCCGCATGGCGATGATGCCACCCGACGGCTCCACCTGTAGCCCTCCGGGAGGCTCCGCCGAGCCTCTTCGAGGAGGCGGTGGCGCTCAGGGTTCATGACGCCACCGCAGGGCAGGGCGGAGCACTTCACGGGGACGCACCCGCCGATGCGTCCCTCGGGAGACGGCTCGCGGGGAGGGTCGCGGCGGCGATCAGGAGGCCGGTGGCGAGGAGGGCGGTGCGGTAGGGGGTGGGGTTGTCGCCGTCGGCCAGGAGGGCGATGAGGGCGGCGCTCGTCGCGACGCCCAGGGCTCCGCCGATGGTGCGGACGATCGTGAACAGGGCCATCGCCCGGCCCGTCGCGGGCGGGGGGACGTCCGCGAAGCCGGCGATCTGCAGGGTGAGCACGGCGGTGCCCAGGACCAGGCCCACGGCGAACATCAACGCCCGCACCGCCCACGGGTCTTCGGTGAACGCCAGCGCGGTCAGGACCGTCGCCGCCAGCAGCAGGGCGGGCAGCGCCAGGCGGCGCGGGCCGAGGCGGGGAAGGAGGCGGTCCACCGCCTGGGAGGCGGCCATCAGGCCCACCGCCTCGGGGAAGACGCTCAGGCCGGCGTCCAACGCCGAGGCACCGAGGGCCACTTGGTGGAGCAGCGGAAGGACGAACAGCGCGCCCATCAGCCCTGCCGATGTCAGCAGCGCGATCCAGGTGGCGGCGCCGAAGGTGCGGTCGGCGAACAGTCGCAGGTCCACCAGGGGTTCGGCGGAGCGGAGTTGGTGGCGGATGGTGGCCACGAGGAGTGCCGCTCCGGCCAGCCCGCTCACCAGCACCCACGGCGACGACCAGCCCCGTGCCGGGCCGAAGCCGAGCGCGTAGGTGAGCAGGCCGAGGCCCGGGGTGGCGAGCAGGAAGCCGGTGGCGTCGAAGCGTCCGGCCGGGGGCTCCTCCTCCGCCCGCAGGCCGACGAGTCCGACTGCCACGGCGGCGGCGCCGATCGGCACGTTCACGAGGAACAGCCAGTGCCAGGACAGGTGTTCGGTGAGGAAACCGCCGAGCGGCGGGCCGAGGGCGGGCATCAGGGCCGTCGGCACGATCAGCACCTTGCCGAGGCCCGCCCGCTCGTGCGGGGCGAAGGCCCGGAACAACAGCGTCATCCCGACCGGCGTCAGCAGCCCGCCCGCGACGCCCTGGACGGCCCGGGCGGAGGCCAGCGCGCCCAGCCCGGGCGCGGCGGCGCACAGCGCGGAGGCGAGCGTGAACGCGGCCAGCGCGCCGAGGAACACCCGTTTCGCCCCGTACCGGTCGCCGAGCCAGCCGGCCACGGGCAGGCCGGCGGCGAGGCCGACGAGGAACGCGGTCTCGACCGCGTTGGCCGCCTCGACGGGCCACCCGAAGTCCCCCGCGATCGTGTACAGCGCGGGGTTGACGATCGTCGAGTCCAGGCCGCTCATGCACATCGCGGCCGTATAGACGACGACCACCGCGGTCCGGCCGGCCAGTTGGGGCGGGGCCTCGGCGGGTGCGGTCACAGGTCGGTCCAGTGCGCGGAGATCCAGTCCAGGGCGGCGGTGCGGGCGCAGGGGCCGTGGGCGACGTCCCAGCCGGCCGGGACGGCGGCGAAGGCGGGCCAGAGGGAGTGCTGGCCCTCGCCGTTGACGAGGGCCAGGAAGTCGCCGTCGGCGTCGAAGGGGTTGGCGGGTGCGTCACTCATGGGTGGCGTTCTCCAGGTGGTCGGCGATCACGCGGGCGATGTGCGCGATGGGGGTGGGCAGGGTCATGTCCTTGTGCGAACAGGCGACGTCGGTGTTGGCGATCCGGCCGGACACGTACGGCCTCCACAGCTCGGGCACGAGCGTGTCGTCGATGGTGTCGACGGTCGCGCGGAAGAACAGCACGTCGCCGTCGAAGCGCCGGTGGTCGTGTCCGCGCACGAGGCGGTCGGTGTTGAGGTAGATCCGGTTGAGGGCCTCGACGGTGGCGTCGCCGAGCCCGGCGAGCGGGCTGCCCTCGCGGCGCAACAGCGCGGTGACGGAGGCGAGTTCGAGCGGCTGGCCGGCGAGGTCGGCCGGGCCGTAACCGCCCATGGTGAGCAGGGCCTCCAGTGCCTCGGCCTGGTCGGGGACGGGCAGCTCGCGGAAGCCCTCGGCCGGGTAGGCGTCCAGGACGGCGAGCAACTCGACGGCGTGGCCCAGCTCCTGGAGCCGGACGGCGACGGCGTGCGCGATGATGCCGCCGGTGGACCAGCCGAGCAGCCGGTACGGGCCGTCGGGCTGCACCTCGCGCAGCCGGTCCGCGTAGTGCGCCGCGAGTTCCTCCAGGGTCCGCGGCAGCGGCTCGTCCGCGGTGGCGGCGCCGACGCCCTGCGCCTGGAGGCCGTAGATCGGGACGTCGGCGGGCAGGTGGCGGATCAGCCCGGTGTAGCACCAGCTCAGCCCGCCCGCCGGGTGTACGGCGAACAGCGGGGCCCGTCGTCCGGGTGCGGCGGGCCGCAGCGGGAGCAGGACGTCGAGCGCGTCGGCGTCCTCGTCCCCGGTGGCCAGGGCGGCGTCGAGGGCGGCGACCGTCGGGGCGCGGAACAGCGTGCCGATGCCCACGTCGAGGCCGAGCACGGCGCGGATCCGTCCGGCGAGGCGGACGACCAGCAGCGAGTGGCCGCCGAGGGCGAAGAAGTCGTCCTCGGCGCCGACCGCGGGCACGCCCAGGACCTCGGCGAACAGTTCGCACAGCTGCTGCTCGCGCGGAGTGCGCGGCGAACGGCCGGCACCGGCGGCGGGCACCTGCGGCACGGGCAGCGCGCGGCGGTCCAGCTTGCCGTTGGCGGTGAGCGGCAGGCGGTCGAGGAGCACGACGGCGGACGGCACCATGTGGGCGGGCAGTCCGGCGGCGGCGTGGGCGCGGAGCTCGTCCGGCGTGGTCGTGGCGACGGCGTAGCCGACCAGCCGCCTGTCGCCGGTCGCGTCCTCGCGGACGACCACGGCGGCGTCGGCGACGCCCGGGTGGGCGGCCAGGACGGCCTCGATCTCGCCGGGTTCGATCCGGAACCCGCGGATCTTCACCTGCTGATCGGCCCGCCCGAGGTACTCCAGCTCCCCGTCGGCGCGGCGGCGGGCGAGGTCGCCGGAGCGGTACATCCGGGTGCCGCGCTCGCCGAACAGGCCGGCGTACGGGTCGGCGACGAAGCGCCCGGCGCTCAGCGCGGGACGGCCGAGGTAGCCGCGGGCGAGGCCGGCCCCGGCGACGTACATCTCGCCGGTGACGCCGGGCGGCACGGGCTGGAGGTGCTCGTCGAGGACGTAGACGCGCAGGTCGGGGATGTTGACGCCGATGGTGCTGCCGGCCCCGGCGGCGGCGCTCGCCCGGTCGAGGGCGCGGTGGGTGACGTGCACGGTGGTCTCGGTGATGCCGTACATGTTGACCAGGACGGGCGCGTCCCCGGGGTGCCGCGCGTACCAGTCGTCGAGGCGGCCGAGTTCGAGCGCCTCGCCGCCGAACACGACGTAGCGCAGCGCGAGTTCGTGCCCCGGGCGGTCCCGGTCGGCGGCGCTGAGCTGGTAGAACGCGGAGGGGGTCTGGTTGAGGACGGTGACGCGCTCGCGGGCGAGCAGGTCGAGGAAGGCCGCCGGGTCGCGGCTGACCAGGTGCGGGACGACGACCAGCCGGCCGCCGTGCAACAGGGCGCCCCACAGCTCCCAGACGGAGAAGTCGAAGGCGTAGGAGTGGAAGAGCGTCCAGACGTCCTCGGGACCGAAGCCGAACCATTGGTCGGTGGCGCCGAACAGCCGGACGACGTTGTGGTGGGTGACGGGCACGCCCTTGGGCCGGCCGGTGGAACCGGACGTGTAGATGACGTAGGCGGTGTCGTCGGCCCGCAGCGGGCGGGTGCGTTCGTGCTGGGCGAGCGGAACGGCGGGGAACGCCTCTTCATCTTCGTCGACGAGGAGTCGGGGCACGTCGTGGCCGGGCAGCCGGGGTGCGGTGGCGCGGTCGGTGAGGAGGGCGGCGGGGGCGGCGTCGGCCAGCATGTAGGCGAGGCGGTCGGCCGGGTAGTCGGGGTCGAGCGGCAGGTACGCCGCGCCGGACTTGGTCACCGCGAGGAGGGCGACGACCAGTTCGAGCGAACGGGGCAGGGCGAGCGCGACGATCGTGCCAGGGCCGATGCCGCGCGCCGCAAGAGCGCGGGCCAAGCGGTCGGCGCGGGCACCGAGTTCGGCGTAGCCGAGCCGCTCGTCCCCGTAACTGACGGCCACGGCCCGAGGATCGGCCTTCGCGGCCGCCTCGAAGAGCTCGGGCAGCGTGGCGCCGGGCACCGACGGGACGGGCGTGCCGTTCCAGTCGACGAGTGCGCGCCGGCGCTCCTCCTCGCCGAGCAGCGGGAGTCGGCCGATGGCGGTGTCGGGGTCGGCCGCGGCAGCGGTCAGGAGCCGGGCGAGGCGGGTGGCCAGGGCCTCGGCGGTGGACGCGTCGAACAGGTCGGTGCGGAACTCCAGGAAGCCGCCGATGCCGCCCCCGGGGAGCTCGCCCGCGTTGAGGGTGAGGTCGAACTTTGCGGTGCCGGTGGGCACGGCGGCCACGCGGGCGGTCAGGCCCCCGGCCATCGCGAAGGCCTCGTCCGGGCGGCTCTGCCAGGCCAGCATCACCTGGAACAGCGGGTGCCGGGCCAGCGAGCGGGGCGGGTTGAGCTCCTCGACGAGCCGGTCGAACGGCAGGTCGGCGTGCTCGTGCGCGGCCAGGACGGTGCCGCGCACGCGCCCGAGCAGGTCGCGGAAGCCCGGGTCGCCCGAGGTGTCCGTGCGCAGGACCACCGAGTTGACGAAGTGGCCGACAAGCGCGGCGGTCCCGGGCTCGTCGCGGCCCGCCACCGGGGTGCCGACCGGGATGTCGGTGCCGCAGCCGTGCCGGGTGAGCAGGGCCGCGAGACCCGCCTGGACGGCCATGAAGACGGTGCTGCCGGTGGCCCGGGCGAGCACCACGAGGGCGGCGTGGGCCTCGGCGCCGAGCGTGAACGGCACCGTGGCGCCGTCGTGTCCGGCGACGGCCGGGCGCGGGCGGTCGGTGGGGAGTCCGAGCTGGTCGGGCAGGCCGTCGAGCACGGTGCGCCAGTGGTCGAGCTGCCGGGCGGCGAGCGGGGTCGGCGACTCGGGCGTGCCGAGGAGCTGTCGCTGGCGGGCGGCGTGGTCGGCGAACTGGACGGCGAGTTCGGCGAATTCGGGATCGGACCCGGCTGCCCGCGCGCGGTAGGCCGTGGTGAGGTCGCGGGCCAGCGGGGTGGTGGACGCGCCGTCGCCGGCGATGTGATGGAGCAGGAGGAGGAGCGTGTGCTCCTGTTCTCCGTCCCTGAACAGGCTTGCCCGCAGGGGTGGTTCGGCCGTCAGGTCGAAGGCGTGGCGGACCGCCTCGGCAAGGCTGTCGCCGTGGTGCAGCACAACGGGCGCGGCGGGCAGAACCCGCTGGTACGGCGTGCCGTCGGGCTCCTCGCCGTAGACCGTGCGGAGGATCTCGTGCCGGGCCGCGAGGTCGGCGACGGCGAGCGCCAGCGCGTCCCGGTCGAGCGGGCCGGTGAGGGTGAGCGCGAGCGGGATGTTGTAGGTGGGGCCGGGGCCTTCGAGGCGGTGCAGGAACCAGAGTCCGCGCTGGGCGGGGGACAGCGGCATGCGCCCGGTGCGCGGGACGGGCACGAGGGCGGGGCGCGGCTCGGGAGCCGAGCGCTCGCGCAGCAGGGCGACGAGCGCGGCCGGGGTGGGATGGCGGAAGACGTCGGCGAACCCGACGGCGGCGCCCAGGGTTTCGCGGACACGGGCGGCCAGGCGGCCCGCGAGCAGGGAGTGGCCGCCGAGGTCGAAGAAGGACGCGTCCCGGCCGGGCGTCTCGGCGAGGGCGAGGACGTCGGCGAAGAGGCCGCAGAGGATCTCCTCCTGCGGGGTGGCCGCGGGCCCCGATCCCTCTGCGGCGGGGGCTGGTTCGGGCAGGGCGCGGCGGTCGAGCTTGTCGTGGGCGGTGCGCGGCAGGTCGTCGAGGACGAGGACGGCGGCCGGCACCATGTGCTCGGGCAGGCGAGCGGCGAGTCCGGCCCGCAGCGCGGCCGGCGAGGGCATGGCGCCGGGCGCGGGGACCGCGTAGCCGAGCAGCCGCTTGCCCTGCGGGCCCGGCCGTGCGATCACCACGGCCCTCTCGACATCGGGGAGTTGCGCCAGGACGGCGGCGATCTCGCCGGGCTCGACGCGGAAACCGCGGATCTTCACCTGATCGTCGGCGCGGCCGAGGAACTCCAGCGTCCCGTCGGGGCGGCGCCGGGCGAGGTCCCCGGTGCGGTACATCCGGGAGCCGGGCGGACCGTACGGGTCGGCGACGAAGCGCTCGGCGGTGAGGTCCGGACGGCCGAGGTAGCCGCGCGCCAAACAGGCTCCGGCGATGTGGAGTTCGCCGGTCGCGCCGTCGGGCACCGGGCGCAGGGAGCCGTCCAGGACGTAGGCCCGGGAGCCGCGCACCACCCGGCCGACGGGGGTGCCGTCGGGGCCCGGGGTCCACGCGTAGGCGTCGACGGTGGTTTCGGTGGGACCGTACAGGTCGACGGGGCGCACGCCGGGGACCGCGGTGAGGCGCCGCCACAGCGCGGGCGGAGTGGCCTCGCCGCCGACGGCGATGACGGCCGGGTGGTGCCGCCCGTCGCCCAGGAGGCCTTCGCCGAGCAGGACTTCGAGGTAGGACGGGGTGACGTCGAGGTAGTCGACGCGCTCGCGCTCGACGTGGGCGGCGAGCGCGGCCGGGTCGCGGTAGGTGGCGTCGTCGAGGAGGTGCAGTTCGTGACCGTGGACCATCCACAGGAGCGGGTCCCACGAGGCGTCGAAGGCGAAGGAGGCGCTGTGGGCGACGCGCAGGCGGGTGCGGCCGGTGCGCCGGACGGCCGGGGCGATGTGGTCCTCGCCGTGTCCGGCGTGCAGGTTGGCCAGTGCGGCGTGGGTGACGACGACGCCCTTGGGCCGGCCGGTGGAGCCCGATGTGTGCAGGATGTAGGCGGCGTCGGCGAGTTGGGGCACCGGAAGAACGGTGACCGGCTGTTCGGTGGGCGGCCCGTCGAGGACGATCGTGGGCACGTCGCCCGGCAGGTCGAGCCCGGCGAGGGCGGCGGCGGTGCCGACGGCGCAGGCCGGGCGCGCGTCGGCCAGGACGGCGGCGAGGCGCTGCCGGGGGTGGGCGAGGTCGAGCGACACGCAGGCGCCGCCGGCCTTGAGCACGGCGAGCATCACGGCCACGGTGTCGGAGCTGCGGGGCAGGGCGAGGGCGACGGGTGCCCCGGCGCGGACGCCGAGCGCGGCGAGCCGGTGGGCGAGGTGCGTCGACATCTCGTCCAACTCGGCGAAGGTGAGGGAGACGTCGCCGCAGCGGACGGCGACGGCGGCCGGGGTCCGGGCGGCCTGCCCGGCGAACAGCTCGGGCAGCGTCCGGTCGGCCGGCGGCTCGTCGCGGCCGACGGTGGTGCGGCGCAGGGCGTCGGCGTCGAGCAGGTCGATGCGGCCGATCGGCGTGCCGGGGTCGGCGAGGAGCAGACCGGCGAGACCGTCGAGGTAGCGCAGCAGGCCGTCCCGGTGGGCGGCGAGCGCGTCGGAGTCGTAGCGGACGGGGTCGGCCTCCAGGACCAGCCGCAGGGCGCCGTCGGGGCCGGGCGAGACGGCGAGCGCGAGGTCGTCGACCGGGCCGGCGGCGAGGTTGCGCACGGTGCCGGGCAGGCCGGCGAGGTCGAGGTCGCCCTCGAAGGCCTTGATGTTGACCACCGGGCCGAACAGGGCGCGGCGGTCGCCGGTCAGGGCGAGGTCGCGGCGCAGGTCCTCCAGGGGGTAGCGCTGGTGGCGGCGGACGGCGCGCAGTTCGCGGACCACCCGGCGCAGGAGCCCGTCCGCGGCGTCGGCGGGACGGACGGCGAGGTGCAGCGGGAGGACGTTGGCGGTGGCGACGGGGGTGCGCAGGGCGGCGGGGCCGCGCCGGTTGGCGAGCGGGACACCGAGGGTGACCTCCTCGGTGGCGGCCAGGCGGTGCAGGTAGCCGGCGGTGGCGGCGAGGACGAGTTCGGCCCAGGTGGCGCGGGCGGCGGTGGCGGCGCGCTCCAGGCGGTCGCGGGTGCCGGCGGGGAGGTCGGCGGCGAGGCGCAGGGGCGGGGCGAGGGCGGGGTCGGGGGCGTTCGCATCGGGATCAGCGGCGCGGCCGGGGAGCGTGGCGGGTGCGGCGCTGTCGGCGTCGGTATCGGTATCGGCGTCGGCATCGGCGTAGGTGCCCGCGAGGCGGGCGGTCCAGAAGGCGCGGTCGGCGGCGTAGTCGTCGGAGTGGCGGTAGGCCTGCTCCTCGGCGACGAGTTCGGCGAGCGGGGCGAACGGGCTCCCGGCGGGACGGGTGCCGCCGACGCCCGCCGTGTACAGCTCTGCGACGCGCTCCCCCAGAAGGGTCAACGCGTAGGCGTCGACGGCGAGATGGTGGATCCGCCGGTACCACAGGTGCCGGTCGGCGGCGAGGCGGATCAGGGCGTGGGTGAACAGCGGGCCGGTGGTGAGGTCCGCCGGGCGGGCGAGGTCGGCGCGCATCCAGGCCTCGGCCTCGGCGTCCGGGTCGGCGGCGGCGCTCACGTCGAGGCGGTGCAGCGGCCAGGGGTGGCCGGGGCGCAGCCGCTGGCGAGGGGTGCCGTCCGGGCCGGTGACGACGACGGCGCCCAACGCCTCGGCCTCACCGACGGCCTGACGCAGGCCGCGTTCGAACAGGGCCTCGTCGAGCGGGCCGGTGATCTCGACTGCGTCGCCGGTGTTGTACGCCGGACTGCCGGGGTCGAGCGACTGGGCGAACCAGACGGCCGCCTGGGTGGCGAGCAGCGGGAGGTCGGCGACCGCGCCTCGGAGGGGGGCGGCTTGGTCGGACGCGGCCTGGTGGCGGGGCATGGTGCGGGGAGCTCCTCGGGGTCCGGTCGGTCAGGTCGGGTCCGGCGAGCGGAACGGGAAAGCGGTTCGGCAAGGGGACCGGCAAGGGAGACGGCAAGGGGGACGAACAACTTAGGTTAGCCTAACCTAATGTCATACGATCTGGTCAACGGCCCGCTGGAGCGCGGGCCCTGACGATCGGAGACACCCGCCGTGCCGCTCACCACGACCAAGCAGGCCGTCCGCGAGCGCGTCCACGCTCACCGCGCGGACCTGCTCGCGCTCAGCCACCGCATCCACGCCCACCCCGAGACCGCGTTCGCGGAACACCGGGCGGCGGCCTGGTGCGCCGAACTGCTGGCCGCCCACGGATACGTGGTCACCGCACCCGCGGGCGGCCTCGACACCGCGTTCACCGCAACCCTCGGCAGCGGGCCGACGACCGTCGCGCTCGTCTGCGAGTACGACGCGCTGCCCGGTCTCGGCCACGCCTGCGGACACAACCTGATCGCCGCCGCCGGCGTCGGGGCGGCGCTCGGGCTCGCCCCGTACGCGGACCGGCTCGGGCTGACGGTGCGCGTGATCGGCGCACCGGCGGAGGAACGCGGAGCCGGGAAGGTCCTGCTGCTCGACGCGGGCGTGTTCGACGGGGTGGACGCCGCGATGATGGTGCATCCGTGCCCGGTGGAGGTCGCGGACTTCCGGTCGTTCGCGCTCGGCACCCTGTCCGTCCGCTACAAGGGTCGCGCCGCCCACCCGAGCCTCAACCCGCACGAGGGCCGCAACGCCGCCGACGCGCTGACCGTCGCCCAGGTCGCCCTGGGGCTGCTGCGCCAGCACCTTCCGCCGCAGTGGCGGGTCCACGGCATCACGACGGCCGCCGGGACGGCACCCAACCTCGTCCCGGACCGGGCGAGCGCCGAGTACGAGCTGAGGGCGACGGCGGCCGAGGACCTGGCGAAGCTCCGGGAGCGCGTCGAGGCCTGCTTCCGCGCCGGGGCGCTCGCGACCGGCTGCGAGGTGGCGCTGACGCGGCCCGAGCCGGACTACCTCGACATGCGCGGCGACGCCGGGCTGCTCGCCCTGTGGCGTGCGAACGCGGCGGCGCTGGGCCGCCCGGATCCGGTCGAGAGCGGACCGTTCGCCTGCACCGACATGGGCAACGTGTCGCACGCGGTACCGGCGATCCATCCGGTCCTGGACATCACCGGCGGCGCGTGCGCCCCGCACGAACCTGCCTTCGCGCAGGCGGCGGTGTCGCCGGAGGGCGACCGCGCCGTCCTCGACGGCGGTGTCGCCATGGCGTGGACGGCGGCGGACTTCGCGGCGGGCCGGTCGGTGGCGGGAGGGCTGACGCGGGAACCAGGGAGGGGGGACCGGTGACAGATGACAACTTTCAGATGACAGATTTTGAAATCTGTCATCTGAAAGTCGTTCGCTGTCGGCCGTCAGCCGTCAGCGAGCACGATCGCCGCACCTGTCCGCAGCGGCCAGAAGTACGCCCACGTCGGCAGCCCAGCCTGCAGGACCTGGTCGTCCGGGCCCAACCGGTACGCCGCCTGGAGCTCGCGCACCCGGCGGTCCGCCTCCCCGTGCGTCAGCCGGATGGCCGACGGGCGGGGGCCCGGGCCGTGGGCGACGCACAGCGGGTGCTGCGGCGTCAGTGCCCGCGGCGGGTCGGTGGCGAGCCCACCGCCGACCGACAGGTCGTCGGCCTCCAGCACCAGTACCGGAGTCGCCTCGACCAGGGCACCCACGTCTCCCGGCTCCCCCGACTCCCCGGGTTCCGCCCGCTCCGGGGTCAGGAACGCCGCCCCCGACTTGGCCACCGCCAGCAGCGCGGTCAGCAGGTCCACCGGTCTCAGCCGGCTCAGCCCGACGACCGTGCCAGGCCGGGCGCCCCGCGCGGCCAGGGCGCGCGCCAGCCGGTTGGCCGCCGCGTTCAGCTCGCCGTACCTCACCACCGCCCCGCCCGCGAGCACCAGCGCGGGCGCGGCGGGCGTCCGGGCGGCCTGCGCCTCGACCGGGCCGATCACGGTGGTCGGCGGGTGCTCCGCCGCCCGCTCCGGCCGCGCACCACCGATCACGGTGACCGCGATCGCAGACGCGACGGCAGGCGCCGTAGCGGGCGACGCAACCGGCGCGGCCACGGCCGTCACGCCGTCGCGCCCAGCAGCGCGGCCCAGGCCCCGACCTCCGGTCGCTCGGCCAGCCGCACGAACGCGACGTCCGCCCCCTCGGCCCGCCAACGCTCGGCGAGCGACATCAGCCGAACCGAGTCCAGCCCCCAGTCCGCCAGGTCCTCGTCCAGCGGGATGCCCGCCGGGTCCTCGCCGAGTAGGTCGGCGACCTCGGCCCGGATCCGCTCCACGGTGAAGGCCATGGCGCTCACTTCCCTTCCAGCATGCTCAGAACGGTGTCGGTGGTGGTGACCCGCCCGCAGCGGCCGGCCACCCAGGAGAGCGCGGCGAGGTGCTCGTCCGGCCCGAAGTCGGCGACGGCGTCGGCCACCACGAAGGCCGGCAGGTCGCGCGTCCACGCGTCGCAGGCCGTGGCCTGGACGCCGATGTGGGCGTAGACACCGGTGATCACCAGCTGGTCCCGGCCCGTCTCGCACAGCAGGCGCGCCAGCTCGGTGCGGACGAAGGCGCTGTACTTCCACTTGGCCAGGACGGTGTCCCCGGGGGCCGGTGCCACGGCGTCGGCGATCGCCACCGCGTGCGGGTCGTCCGGGATCCCCGGGCCCCAGAAATCCTGCTGGAGCCCGCGTTCGGTCGCGCTCTGCCCGCCGGGCTGGGCCGAGTACACGACCGGGACGCCCCGGGCACGGGCCGACTCGGCCAACCTCCGAACGTTGCCGAGGAGTTCGGGCACCGGGGCGGCGGACGTGTCGAAGGCGGAGAGGTAGTGGTTCTGCAGGTCGTGCACCAGGAGGACGGCGCGCGACGGATCGACCGTCCAGGCCACCCGGCTGGCGGGCAGCTCGGCGGCGCCGGGCATGGGGTACGAGGGGATGCGGGGCAGGCCCACGGCGTCACTGCTTTCGGTTCGGGCCGGCGTTCGGGCCGGCGTTCGGGCCGGCGTTCGGGCCGGCGTTCGGGCCGGCGTTCGGGCCGGCGTTCGGGCCGGCGTTCGGGCCGGCGTTCGGACCGGTGGCCGTACGGAGGGAGGTGGCGATGGCGGCTCGCAGGTCCTTCTTGCTCACCTTGCCGATGCCGGTGGCGGGGAAGGCGTCGACGAACTCGACCCGGTCCGGCACCTTGTAGTCGGCGAGCCCGCGCCCGCGGACGAAGCGCTTCAACTCGACCACCTTCGGAGGCCGTTCGCGCTCGGACCGCCGCAACACGACGTACGCGCAGGTGCGTTCCCCGAGGTAGGGGTCGGGCATCGACACCACCGCCGCATCGTGCACGGCCGGGTGGGCGAGCAGGTGGTTCTCGATCTCCTCCGCGGCGACCTTCTCGCCGCCGCGGTTGATCTGGTCCTTGGCGCGGCCCTCGACCACGAGGTGGCCGGTGGAGGTGCGCCGGACGAGGTCCCCCGTGCGGTAGAAGCCGTCCGCCGTGAAGGAGTCGGCGTTGTGTCCGGGCGCGTTCCAGTAGCCGCGGATCGTGTACGGGCCGCGGGTGAGCAGGTGGCCGGTGGTCCCGTCCGGCACGTCCCGGTCGTGGTCGTCGACGACCCGGATCTCGTCGTCCGGGGAGATCGGTCGGCCCTGGGTCGTGGTGATGACGTCCTCGGGGTCGTCCAGGCGGGTGTAGTTGACGAGCCCCTCGGCCATGCCGAACACCTGCTGGAGCGTGCAGCCGAGGAGCGGGCCGACCCGGCGGGCGGCCTCCTCGCTGAACTTGGCGCCGCCAACCAGCAGGACCTCCAGGCTCGCGAAGCCGCGCGCACCACGCTCGGCGGCGTCCAGCCAGAGCAGCGCGAGCGGCGGCACCAGGCCGGTGATCGTCACGCCCTCGCGTCCGATCAGCGGGAACGCCGTCTCGGGGCCCGGCTGCGGGCAGAGCACCACCCGGCCGCCCGCGTACAGCGTGCCGAGCGAACCGGGCGAGCTGAGCGGGAAGTTGTGCGCGGCGGGCAGTGCGCACAGGTAGACGCTGTCCTGGTCCAGCCCGCACAGCTCGGCTGAGCCGCGCAGGGAGTAGATGTAGTCGTCGTGGGTGCGCGGGATCAGCTTCGGCACGCCGGTGCTGCCGCCGGAGAGCTGGAGGAACGCGACGTCCCCGGGCTGCGGCTCGCCGAACTCCCCTCCGAGGGGCGAGTCGCAGGGCACGTCGGCCAGTCGCGCGTGCTCCCCTGGGTCCTCGCCCGCCACCAGGACCAGCCGCAGCGCGGGACTCTCCGCACGTACCCGGTCCGCCAGTTCGCGGTAGTCGAAGCCCCCGTCGACGTCCGGGATCACGTACGCGACGGCGCCCGTGAAGGAGCAGAAGTGCACGATCTCGGTGTACCGGTGGGCGGGCAGCGCGAAGACCGGCAGCGCGCCGATCCGGAACAGCCCGAAGACCACTTCGAAGAACTCGGCGACGTTGGGCAGTTGGACCACGACGCGGTCCCCGCGCCGGATCCCCCGGGCCACCAGCCCGGCGGCCATCCGGTCGGCCCGGCGGTCGAGTTCGGCGTACGTCCAGCGCCGTCCCTCCCCCGCCGGGTCGACGATCGCGACGCGCTCGCCGTGCCCGGCGGCGCGTTCGCGCAGCATCCGGCCGAAGGTCTCGCCGCGCCAGTGCCCGGCGGCCCGGTAGCGCACGGCGAACTCGGCCGGGTACGGGGTGAATCCGGCCGTCACCTCTCCCAACGGCGTCGCCTCCTCCAAGGCCGTCGTCCCTTCCGGACGAGCCACCTCCTCCAGGGGCCTCACCGCGGCACCCCCGCCGCGTCCAGGAAGGTGCGGAACTTTGCCTCGGTCTCGGCGAGTTCGTCCTCCGGCCGCGACTGCGCGACGACGCCCGCGCCCGCGAAGACGCGCAGGGTGCGCTCGTGCGCCTCGGCGCAGCGGATGGTGACCACCCACTCGCCGTCGCCGTCCGCGTCACCCCAGCCGACCATGCCGGCGTACAGGCCGCGGTCGAACGGCTCGGTCTCGCCGATGACCCTGCGGGCGACGGGGGTCGGGGTGCCGCACACCGCCGGGGTGGGGTGCAGCGCGGCGGCCAGTTCCAGTGCAGAGGCGGCCGGATCGGCCAGTTCGCCGGTGATCGTCGTCGCGAGGTGCCACATGGCAGCCGTCCGCACGAGGGTCGGCCGCGCCGGGATGTCGAGGGTGCGGCAGTACGGTGCCAGCGCGGCGCGGATGGCGTCGACGACGACGGCGTGTTCGTGCAGGTCCTTGGGAGATTCCAGGAGGGCGGCCGCCCGGCGGACGTCCTCGCCGAGGTCGGCGCTGCGCGGCACCGAGCCGGCCAGCGGGTTGGCGCGGACGGCCGTGCCCCGGCGGGAGAGCAGGAGTTCGGGGCTGGCGCCGATCAGCGTGCGGCCGACGCCGGCGGGGACGGCGAAGGTGTAGCCGCCCGGGTCGCGGCGGGCCAGGCGCTGGAGAACGGCGGGCAGGTCGAGCGGGGCGCGGGAGGTCAGTTCCAGCGTGCGAGCCAGGACGACCTTGCTCAACTCCCGTGCGCGCAGCCGCTCGACGGCCGCAGCGACGCCGGCGCCGTACCCGGCGGGCCCGGGCACCGGGCGCACCTGCCAGTCCACCTGTTCGACCGGCGGTGCGGGGAGGGCTGTCAGCGGGTCGTCGCGCAGTGCGCCGGTGGTGCGGATCCGGACGGGCACGGCGAGTTCGGCCCGCGCGTCGTGGTCGAACGCCACCGCGCCCACCACGAGGGGTCGTTCGACTCCGGCCCGACGGGCGTCGGCGAGCGTGGCGGCGACGCGGGCGGGCAGCGGGCGCCGGTCCTGCGGCACCCGGGCGTGGACGCCGGAGGTGAGCAGGGTGCGGGTCGGCGAGGCGAAGAACGCCTCGTCGGAGGCGGCCCGGTACTGGCCGAGCAGGCCGCTGGCCGCACCGATGACGGTGTGGTCCGGGGCGGGGGTGGCCGCGGGCGGATGTGGTGGGTCCCCGACGGGGGCGTGGTGGACCGTGGTCACCTGGAGTCTCCAGTCTGCGTGGGGTGGACGTCCGGGAGCTGCCCGGGAGCTGCCCGGGAGTTGGCGGCCGGCGGGGGCCTGGGGAGTTGACGGCCGGCGGGGGGAGTTGGCGGCCGGCGGGGGCCTGGGAAGACATCGGCCGGAAAGGAACGGAAAGGGCCTAGCGAGAACGGAACGGCGGCCGGAGGATCCGACGCGCCCGTCAGGCGCGCAGGGTGGCGCCGCCGTCGACGTACAGGTCGTGCATGGTGATGTGCCGGGCCCGGTCGGAGAGCAGGAACAGCACGGCCTCGGCGACGTCGGCGGGTGCGGCGATCCGTCCGAGCGGGATGCCGACCCGCCAGGCCGCCAAGTCTCCGTCGATGACGCGTTGTCGGGCGGCCTCGGCGTCCTCGCTCCAGAGGGAGCGCTGCATCGCGGTGTCGGTCGAGCCGGGCGAGACGATGTTGCAGCGCACGCCCGAGCGGGCGAGTTCGAGCCCGAGGCAGCGGGTGAACATGGTCGCCGCCGCCTTGGAGGCCGCGTAGGCGGCCATTCCGGTGCGCGGCACCCCGGCGGCGTTGGAGCCGACGGTCACGATGGCGCCGCCCCCGCGCTCGGCCATTCGCCGGCCGACCGCGCGGCAGGTGTGGAACACCCCGGTGGAGTTGACGGCGAAGGTGTCCGCCCAGTCCCGGCCGGAGAGTTCGACGGCGGGTGCGGCGCGGAGGATCCCGGCGACGTTCACCAGGGCTCCCAGCGGCCCGAGTCGGCCCTCGACGGACGCCACGACGGTCTCGACGGCCACTGGGTCCGTCACGTCCAGGACGTACGGGCGGATGGCGGGCGACTCCTCGGCGAGCGCGGCGAGCGCCCCGTCGTCACGGTCCGCCGCCGCGACGACGGCCCCCTCGGCGACCAGCGCCCGGACGACGGCCGCGCCGATGCCCCGGGCGGCCCCGGTGACCAGGGCGACCGTACCGGTGAGTTCGGACTGCAGCACGGACTTCCCCTCCGACCAGCTCTCTTAGGTAAGGCTAACCTAACATAGCTGTTCGCCTACGCCCAGACGCCGTGAGGCACGGCGCTCCCGCGGCCGAACCGCCCCGGGCGCCCGGCCTCCTGAAGCCCCGAAAGCCAGCAGCCCTCCCACCGAGACCCACCCACCGGATCTCCGGCCACCGGAACCCCACCGACCGGATGTCCGCCCCTCGGAACCCCGCCCGCAGCTCACCACCCCGTCCGGCCCGCACCTCCCGCACCACGTCGGGCCGACACCGCGTCCGTGTAGAGCTCCGTGGTGAAGTCGCCCTCTTCGATGCCGAGTTCGACCATGAGACCGCGCACCACGGCCAGCGCGGGGGCCAGCTCGCCCGAGGCCTCGGCGCCCGTCTCCACCTCCAGGTACACCCCGTCGAGCCCCGGGACCCGGACGAGGGTCGCGAGGAGACGGCGGCCGTCGCGTTCCACGGCGTAGTTGCGGCAGCGCTTCTCGAAGGCGAGCCGGGGCAGGTACCCGAGGCCCCGGGCGATGCCGTGGGCGGCGCCGGCGTCCGCCACCGCCGTCTCGTGCTAGGGCTTCGAGCCGGACGGTCCGTCCATCCGGGGGCCCTTGTAGGTGAGCAGGGCGCGCCGGGATCCGTCCGCGCCCTCGATCTCGCGGATCCGCAGCTCCCGGTCGCCGTCGAGCAGTTCGCCGCTCGGCGTGTCGTAGTAGGTGTCCCGGTACACCTCCGCCCGCCCCGGGCCGTACCCGCCTTCCAGCTGGCGCAGGACCGCCCCCGGCCGGCGCACGAGCGCCTTCAGTTCCGCCTCGATCATCCGTCCGCCTTCCGGGCCCGCCCGACGGTCCGCCCTGTCGGCCGATCCTGCCACCGTCCGCACGCGCCGAAAACCGGGTGCCGCCGCGCGCCGGCTCTCCTAGCCTTGCGCGCATGTGCACGCGATCGCAGACCTCCCGGCGCCACTACGTGTGCGTGTCCTGCCGGGTGTCGATGAAGCGCCACGGCGCGGCCGGGCGGGACGGGTGTCCGCGCTGCGGTGGGCAGTTGACGGACGCCGGGCACGACCTGGAGGTGCCGGGGAAGCGGGACGCCGCCGGCTGGCGGGCGCTCACGGCGCTGCTGCGTGCGGGCGTGACGTTCCACTCCTCGTGCTGCGACGGTCCCGGCTGGCGCCCGCGCACGCCGCGCGAGGTCCGCGAGCGGCTGGCCGCGTCGCGCGGCACCGGCCTGTCCGCGGCCGCGGCGCTGACCACCCGGGACGTCGGCGAGCTCAGTGCGCGGCGGCGGGAGCGGGCGCGAGTCCCGCGCAGCCGCGCAGGCCGTCACGCCGCTTGAGCGCCGCCTCGGCGGCGGCACCGGTGACGGGCACCGGGACGCCCCGGTCGTCGACCGTCGCCGGGGCGAACGCCTCGCCGGTCACCCGGCCGTCGGCGGTGACGGTCAGCGTGGTGACGCCGGTCTCGTTCGAGAACGGGTAGTTGGAGGTGCCGTACCAGAGGAAGTTGCCGAAGCCGTACCCGACGTACGTGTTCCCGAGCATGCCGGAGCCGACCATCGTGTGGGCGTGGGTGCCGACCACGGCGGTGGCACCGGCGGCGGCGAGCTTCTTCGCGATGGAGGTCTGGGCGGCGGTCGGGCAGGCCTTGCCCTCCTCGCCCCAGTGCAGGTAGACGAGGACGACGGAGGCCTGGCGCTTCGCGTCCTCCACCGCCTTGACCACGGCGGGGACGTCGAGGGCGGAGGCGATGCCCGGCTTGGCGGCGCCGGCGCGCCACTTCTGGTTGGTGAGGTCCTCGATCTGGCTGGCCGCGACCACGGCGACCTTCACGCCGCGCACCGTGGAGACGTACGGCGCGTACGCCTCCTTGGCGGTGCGGCCGACGCCGATGACCGGGATCGGCGCGGAGTCCTTGGCCGCGAGGGTGTCGGCGAGGCCGTCGGCACCGAAGTCGACGGCGTGGTTGTTCGCCATGGAGACGACGTCGACGCCGGAGGCCTTGAGGGCGTCGAGCGCCTTGGGCGTGGTGCGGAAGGTGTAGAGCTTGGGCTCCGGGGCGCCGCGCCCGGTGATCGCGGTCTCCAGGTTGAGCACGGACAGGTCGGCGTCCGCGAGGGTCGCGGAGATCGGACCGAGCGGCGGCTCGGGCGGCTGCACGGCGAGCCGGGCCTCGGTGCGGCCCTCGAAGTGGACGTCCCCGGCGAAGGCCACCCGGATGGTGCCGTCGGGCCGGGGCGCCGTCGGCTTGGCCGTCGCGGGAGCGGGGGCTGCCCCGGAGGCGGTCGGCGCGGCGGACGCCTGCCCGGAATCCGCGGCGGACGCCTTCCCGGACTCCGCGGCGGCGGACGCGGAGTCCCCCGCCCCGGCCGCCGGGTCGTCGGGTCCGCACGCGGCGACGCCGGTCAGCCCGAGCAGCAGCGCGGCGCAGGCGGCGGCGGACGAGACGGCACGGCGCATGAGTGGTTCCCCCCGAGATCGACACCAGCAGCAAGACTGAGCGGCCGCGCAGAGCATCGGCACAAGAGCGGTCAGCCTACGTCACGCACCCGCGCGGTTTCGGCACCGTTCGGACACAGTGCGGACAAGACCGGAGCCGGAACCCACCCGCCCGGAGTCGGAACCCGACCCGCCCCACCCGACCGGCGCAAGGGTGAACCCGCCCGAGGACGGGCCGCACCCCGGCCCGGTGCGCCATGCTGAACCCCGACATCCGCCGTCCAGGACCCCGGAGCCGCACCCCTCCCATGGACACCACCACCACGGACGACTTCACCCCCGCCGAACGCGCCCGCGGCCGGGCCCTGCGCCGCGCCCAGCTCCCGTGGGCGCTGGGCGGGCGGCTGACCGGCCTCGCGCTCACGCTCGTCCTCGGCCTCACCCCCGCCGGGGCGGCCCTGGTGAGCGCCGTCGGCGGCTGGTTCGGCGGCTCCCGCACGGCCGAGGTCCTGGCGGGCGCCGCGGCGCTCGTCGTGCTCGGCCAGGCGGCCCAGCTGCCGTTCGGCGCCGGCGCGCGGACCGTCCGGGCCCGGTACGGGCTGGTGACGCAGGGCTGGGCGGGCTGGGCGCTGGACGCGGTGCGCGGCCTGGCGCTGGCGCTCGTGCTGGCCCTGCCGCTCGCGCTCGGGCTGTTCGCGCTGACGGCGCGGTCGCCGGAGCGCTGGTGGGTGCCGGGGGCGGGCGCGGCGGCGGTGCTCGTCGGGGCACTGTCGTTCCTGCACCCGCTCGTGGTCGAGCCGGTGTTCAACCGCTTCACCCCGATGCCGGAAGGACCGCTGCGGACGGCGCTGCTCGCGCTGGCGGAGCGGGACGGCGTCGGGATCCGCGACGTCCTGGTGGCGGACGCCTCCCGGCGGACGACCGCCCTGAACGCGTACGTGTCGGGACTGGGCGCGACCCGCCGGATCGTCGCGTACGACACGCTGCTGTCGACGGCCGAACCGCGCGAGGTCGAGCTGGTGGTCGCGCACGAGCTGGGGCACGTGAAGCACCGGGACGTCCTGACCGGCACCGTGCTGGGTGCGGCGGGCACGGCCGTGGCGGTGGTGGTGCTGGGTCTGCTGAGCACGTGGCAGCCGCTCCTGGCGGCGGCCGGGGCGGCGGACGCGGCGGATCCGCGGGCGCTGCCGCTGCTGGCGGCGATCGGGGCGCTGCTGGGCGCGTTGTCGGGGCCGGCACAGTGCGCGGCGAGCCGCCGGATCGAGGCCAGGGCGGACCGGCACGCCCTCGAACTGACCTCGGACGCCGAGCAGTTCATCGCGATGCAGCGCAGACTGGCACTGGTCAACGTGTCCGATGTCGACCCGCCCCGGGTGCTTGAGCTACTGTTCGCCACTCACCCCAGCGCGACCCGCCGGATCGCCGCCGCCCGCGCGTGGCGGGCCGAGGTCGCGAACGCCGACGGGACACCGGATGGACCGCCGGACGAGTCGACGGACCAGTCGGCGGACGGACCGACCGGTGGACCGGCGGGCACCCCGCCGAAACCCGTTGTATAGTGCAACAAATCCCGAGGAGGTAGGACGCCGTGCCCGGCCGCCAGACGTCGATCGACACCATCCAGCGCGAGCTGACCGCCTTCGCCCGCCGCGCCCGCCACAAGGCCTCGCAGCTGCACCCAGACCTCTCCCTGGTCACCTACAGCATCCTCGACCTGATCACCGAGCGCGGCGGCTGCCGGGCGGCCGACGTCGCGGCGTACTTCATGCTCGACAAGTCCACCGTCAGCCGACAGGTCACCGCCCTGGAGCGGCTCGGCCTGCTGCGCCGCGAGACCGACCCGGACGACCAGCGCGGCCAGATCCTGCGCGCCACCGACGCCGGGCTCACCCTCCTGCGGGACGCCAACGAGCAGCGCCGGCTGGCCTTCACCGAGCGATTCACCGACTGGTCCGACGCCGACGTCGCCCGCTTCGCCGACTACCTCGCCCGCTACGGCGCCGAGGGCTGAGCCGCCGCTCCCCCGCGGCCCCCGCACGCCGCCCGGGGTGCGCCGCACCGCCCCGACGGTGTACAGAGGAGAGGTGCCACTACGGCAGCGAGACCGTGACCCGCGCCCCCGCGACCGCCGCCGATCGTGGCGGCCCGACCGCCGCGCGCTGACGGCGCTGCCGCTCGCGCTGATCGTCGTCATCACGGTCGTCGACATCCTCTCGCCGCCGTCGATCCACCTCGGCCCGCTGCTGATCGTCGCCCCGGCGCTCACCGCCTCCCTGGCCGGCGCCCGCGCCACGTTCGGCGTCGCCGTGCTGGCGCTCGCCGCGCTCGCCGTCGTCGGCGGCGTCCGGGAGGCGGGCCTCACCACCACGAACATCCAGACCCAGCTCGCCGCCCAGCTCGCCGTCTCGGTGCTCATCGTCGTGCTGCGGGTGCTGCGCGACCGGCACGAGCGCGAGCTGGCCCGGGTCCGCTCGGTCTCCGAGGCCGCCCAGCGGGTACTGCTGCGCCCCCTCCCGGACCGGATCGGGCCGCTGCACCTCGCCTCCGTCTACCTGGCCGCCGAGGCCGAGGCGCAGGTCGGCGGGGACCTCTACGCGGCGGCCCGCACCCCGACCGGCACCCGGCTCCTGGTGGGCGACGTGCGCGGCAAGGGCCTGTCCTCGCTCGGCGACGCGGCGCTCCTGCTCGGCGCCTTCCGCGCCGCCGCCCACCTGCACGCCGAGCTGCCCGGGCTCGCCGCCTACCTGGACGGCAGTGTCTGCTGGGACCTCGCCCAGCTCAGCGCCCAGGCGAGCCGCCGCCGGCTCGTCGGCGGGTCCGGCGACGGGCCCGAGGAGGACACCGGGACGGACGCCAGCAGCGAGTCCTTCATCACCGCCGTCCTGCTCGACTTCCCCGACGACGGCACCGAGGTCCGCCTGATCGACTGCGGCCACCCGCCCCCGCTGCTCCTGCGCGCCGACGGCATCACCCCGCTGGCCGCCGACCACCCGGCGCCGCCGCTCGGCCTCGGCGAACTGGCGCCGGGCGAGTACCAGGTCGAGGTGTTCCCGTTCCGGCCCGGCGACCGGCTGCTGATCTACACGGACGGCGTGATCGAGGCCCGGGACGCCCACAAGCGCTTCTACCCGCTCACCGAACGCGTCGCGGCCTGGCAGGCCGACCGCCCGTCCGTCCTCCTGCACCGCCTGCGCCGCGACCTCCTGGCCCACGTCGGCGGCCGCCTGGACGACGACGCTGCGATGGTCGTGGTGGAGCGGCTCGCGGACGACTGACGCACGGGACCGGTCAGGGCCTGTACGGCAGCTGTGGCACGTCGTAGCAGGTCGTCGTCATCGAGGGCACCTGGGTGACCCAGCCGCCCGCGCCGCCCTCGGCCGAGTCCTCCCAGCGGGCGGCGTTCAGGCAGGCGCGCGCGAGGCCCGCCGGCGGCGGCTGGGGGACGAACGAGGCGGGCAGGATCAGGCCGTGCGCGTCGTACGGCTCGGCGCGGTTCATGAACGCCTCCACGCAGGCCCGGGTGAGGGCCGCGCCGCAGGAGTCCATCGCGTCGGTGAGCCACTGGGCGCCCGCCCAGCCCTCCAGCTCCCAGGCGGACAGCTGCGCCGCCCGGTCGGGGTAGTAGCGGGCCGTCGCCGCCCGGAAGTCGCGCACCGCCGGGTACTGCCGGTCCTCGTAGTTCAGGCTGGACGAGGTCGCCCAGAGCACGTTGCGGCAACCGGGTGAGGACTGGTAGTCGGTGCGTACCGACTCCGACCAGTTCTGCACGTTGGTCACCTTCGCCGTCACCCGCACCCCGGCCTCGTCCAGGGCGCGGCACAGGGCCGCGTTGCCGCGGGTGTCCATGGCGTCGAAGAGGAGCTGCGAGCCGTCGGCGCGGACGGCGGCCGCGACCGCTTGGAAGTCCGGCAGCGCGAAGTCCACCGTCTGGAGCAGCACCCGGTAGCCCTCCGCCTCCAGACCGGCCTTCAGCTGGGCGGCGTAGCGGGCCGAGTCGGCCTGGTTGTAGGCGACGACGGCGGCGCTGGCCGCGCCCAGGCGCTCCTTGAAGAAACGGAACACCTCGGTGCTCTGGTAGAGCGTCCCGTTCCAGCCCACCGACCGCCCGTCGCGCGGCGCGGCGCTGCCGTAGATGCCGTACAGGTGCGGCCAGCGGTCGTAGGCGGTGCCGATCGGCTGCCCGCCGACGTCCGGCACGGCCTTGCCGCTGACGTACGGCGCGCCCGCGTAGTCGAGGACGCTGCCGCTCACGAAGGCGAAGACGTGGGCCTGGTCGATCAGGCGGTGGACGCAGTCCTGGTTGCCGATGCCGCTGCCCGCGTCGTCGCAGGTGACGAGCCGGACGGTGCGCCCGTGCAGGCCGCCGCGGTCGTTGAGGGCCTGGAAGAACGCCTGGGCGCCGTAGCGCGGACCGCTGAACACGTCGCTGCCGACCGGGCTGGTCAGCGACGTGACGATGCCGATCCGGATCTCGCCGGCGGTGACCCCGGTGTCCGAGGCCGGGTTGGCGCCGGAGGCGGGGCCGGGACCGGACCCCGGGCCTGCGGGTGTGGGGCGGCCGGTGAACGCACCGTCCGGAAGCCGGGTGCCGCAGGCCGTCAGCAGCAGGAGCAGGGCCAGCAGGACGACGGGCACCCGGCGGGGGGCGGCGGCCGTCAGACGCATCCGGCGATCGGGGTGCCGCTCGCACCGGCGGCCTGGGTCAGGAGGCCGCAGAGCGTGGCGCGGGAGACCTTCCACGTACCGTTGTCGAGGACGGCCTGGCCGGACGCGTTCGGCTCGACGACGGTGCCCTGCAGCGAGAGCGCGTAGGTGACGGTGGCGTGGGTGGCGTCGGTGAACGTCACGTCGGACACCTGGGCCTGCACCTGGCCGACGCGCGGGTCCTGGGAGAAGCCCTGGAGGACGGGGAGCAGGACGTCACCGTTCTGGAGCAGCTTGGCCTTGTCGGCGACGGGGGTGGCCGGGTCGAAGAACTTCTCCCAGTTGGCGGTGACCTCGGCCTTCGCGGCGGCCGGGTCGGCGGGTGCGGTGCCGCTCGCGGAGGCGCCGGGGGAAGCGGCGGCGCTCGCACTGGCCACCGCCGACGAGATGGCCGCCGACGCCGAGGAAACGGCCGCCGAGGCTGCCGACTTCTCCGAAGACGCCGACGACGACGAACCGGACGTGCTGCTGCTGCACGCGGCCACCGATCCGGCCAGCAGCAGCGCGAGCAGCGCGGTCGCCGCCGTCCGCAGGACCCTGGGCTTGCCGCTCTCCGTCACAGGCATGGCTGTTCCCTTTCGGGTGTTCCCTCGCGGGGTCGATCTCGCGGGGTCGATCTCGCGGGGTCGATCTGATGGGGTCGATCTGGTGGTGTCCCGGATGCCGTTCCAGGCCGATCCTGGAAACGTCGCAAGTGACACCATGAAGGCGGATCGATGGACGAATCGCAATCCGGCGGACGAACCGCCCGGAACGCCGCGCGGGAGTCCCCCGTCCGGCGCGGCGCCCGTCGGCCGCGGGTCCTGCGGGGCGCGCGCGAGTGGGCCGGGTGGCTGCTCGTCGCGGCCGGGGCGGTGCTGTGCGTGCTGGGCTGGTACGGGGTGTCCGGCGAGCCCTTCGTCGAGCAGCAGATCCCCTACCTGGCGTCGTCCACGATCCCCGGCGCGGCGCTGATCGTGGCGGGCGCGGTGGTGGTCGCACTGCGGCCGCCGCCCCCGTCGGGGCGCGGCGACCCGACCGACCTCCGGGTGGAGCGGCTGTACGCGCTCCTGGTCGAGCCGGAGGATCCTGGGGCTGCCGGGGAACCGCCGTTCTCGCCGGAGTCCGAGAGCCGCGGGTGGCTCGCCGTGCCCGGCGGCACGCACTACCACCGGCCGGACTGTCCGCTCGTCACCGGGAAGGACACGGCCATGCGGGTGGACCCGGAGGCCGTCCGGGCCCGGAGCTTGACGGGCTGCCCGGTCTGCGAGCCTCCCACCGCACCGGACGACGGCCCCGCCCGTCCCGACGGTCCCGCCGCCACTCGTCCGGGCGAGTCCGCCCCGCCCGCAGGCTGAGCCCCGATGGCCGCCTCCGACTCCTTCGGCCTCACCGTCGACCTCGCCCTCGCCGGGCTCACCGTCGGCAGCGCCGCCGCGCTCAGCGGCATCGGCCTGGTGGTGTGCCACCGTGCCACCGGCGTGCTCAACATCGCGCAGGGCGCGCAGGCGATGGCCGTCGCCTACCTGTTGCGCGACCTCGTCGTGGTGCGGCACTGGCCGGTGTGGCCCGCCGTCGCGTTCTGCCTGCTGCTCGTCGCCCCCACGCTCGGCGTGCTGCTGGACGTCCTCGTCTACCGCCCCCTGCAACGGCGCGGCGCCGGACCGGCCGACACGATGGTCGCCGGGCTCGGCGTGTTCGTGCTGCTCATCGGCGCCGTCGTGCTGCTGTGGGGCGCCCCGCCGCTGGCCGGTGCGCCCTCACCGCTCGGCAGCGCGCCGATCCGGCTGCCCGGCGGGCACGCACTGCGGGCCGACACCGTCGCCCAGCTCGCCGCGATCCTCGTGCTCGCGCTCACCGTCGCCGCCACCACCCGCTGGACCCGCTTCGGCCTGCACCTGCGCGCCGTCGTCGACGACCGCCGCCTCGCCGGCCTCGCCGGGGTGGACGCCGACCGGGTCTCGGCCGCCGGGTGGGCGTTCGGCTCGTTCACCGCCGGACTGGTCGGCATCGCCCTCGCGCCGTACCTGCTGCTCGACCCGTACGGGCTGCCGCTGCTCGTCATGGAGACCATGGCGGTCGCCGTCGCGGCCCGGCTGCGCAGCATCCCGGTCGCCGTCGCCACCGGGCTCGGGCTCGGCGTCGCCCAGGCAGAGCTCACCCGGCTGCACCCGGCCGGGCAGTTGCTGCCGCTGGTGGAGGCGGTGCAGTCGAACCTGTTCGTGATCGCCCTGCTCGCCACCGCACTGCTCGCCGGCCCGCGCATCTCCGGCGAACGGCACGGCCGTCCCGCGTTCTCGGCGCCCGGGGCCGCAGGTGGCGGGCGCGGGGCGGCGGCGGTGTGCCTCGTGCTGCTCCTGCTGCCGCTCGGGTTCCGGGGCAACGACCTGCGCAGCGCGCTGCTCGTACCGGCGCTCGCCCTCGTGCTGCTGTCGATCGTCGTCGTCACCGGGTACGGCGGGCAGATCTCGCTCGGGCAGGCGGGGTACGCGGGGATGGGCGCGCTCGGGACGGCGCTGCTGATGTCGGGCCGGGTGCCCGGGCTCCCGCCGATGCCGGCCGCGCCCGCGCTGCTTCTCGCCGTCCTCGTGACCGCGCCGCTCGGGCTGCTCACCGGCTGGCCGGCGATCCGGCGGCGCGGGCTGGCGCTCGCGCTGGTCACCTTCGCGGTCGGGACGGCGATGAGCCGGTTCGTCTTCCAGCAGCCGTACGCGACCACCGGGCTCACCCTCGACCGGCCGTCCTTCCTGGCCGGAGACCGCGCCTTCTACGTCGCCGAACTCGTGCTCCTGGGGCTCGGGGCGGCGCTCGTGCGCGGCCTCCACCGGGGGCGCCTCGGACGGGCGCTCACCGCGATGCGCGACCACGAGGCCGGCGCCGTCGCGGCAGGGGTGGACGTGCCCGGGCTGAAGCTGCTCGCCTTCGTGGCGGGCGCGGCGCTCGCGGCACTGGGCGGCGGGCTGATGGGGCTCGCCGGGCGGGCCTTCGACGCGGCGTCGTTCGACCCGGTGCGGGGGCTGTTGTGGTTCGCGGCGGTGGTGGTGGCGGGGGCGGACAGCGCGCTGGGGGCCGTCCTGGCCGCCGCCCTGCTGATCGGCCTCGACGCGGGCACGGTCGCGGGCGTGTCGGCGGTGGCGGTGGGCGTCCTCGCCGCCGCCATCGGACGGTTCCCCGGCGGGCTCGCCGCCCTGCCCGGCCGCAGGCCCGCGCAGGCGCCGCCATCACTGCCGCCCGGGCGCCTCACCCCGGCGGGCCGCAGGGTGCGGGCGACGATCGCGGTGCGGATCGCGCGGGAGGAGGAGCGGTGAGCGGGGGCGCGGCCCGCCTCACCGCCCGCGGCATCGTGCGCCGCTACGGCGGGATCGAGGCCGTCGGCGGTGTCGACCTCGTCGCGCCCGCCGGGCGGATCACCGCGCTGATCGGGCCGAACGGAGCAGGGAAGAGCACGCTGTTCGACTGCCTGGCCGGGACGGTCAAGCCGGACGCCGGGCGGGTGCTGCTCGGCGGGCGGGACGTCACACGGGTCGCGGCGCACGCGCGGGTGCGACTGGGGCTCGCCCGGACCTTCCAGCAGATCGCCGTCTTCCCCACCCTCTCCGTCGCCGACAACGTCCGCGTGGGCGCCGAGCAGCGGCCCGACCGGGCGGACGTCCGGGGGCGCACCGAGCGGGCGCTCGCGCTGTTCGGGCTGCGGGAGATGGCCGAGGAATCGGCCGGGGCGCAGCCGACCGGGGTGCTGCGCCTGGTGGAACTGGCCCGGGCGCTGGCGGGCGAGCCGCGGGTGCTGCTGCTGGACGAGCCTGCGGCGGGGCTGGATTCGGCCCAGACGGCCAGGCTGGTGGCGGTGTTGCGGGGACTCGCGGGGCGCGGGATGGCACTGCTGCTGGTCGAGCACGATGCCGGTCTGGTCGCCGAACTCGCCGACACCGTATACGCGATGGCGGCCGGCCGGGTGGTGGCGGCCGGCACCGCGGCGGCGGTGCTGGCGGATCCGCGGGTGACCCGGGCGTGGGGCGGGGGGGCGTGATGCCGGTGGAGATCGCGTTGTGCTCGGCGCGGGTCCGCTACGGTCCGCTCGAAGCGCTGCACGGGGTGGACCTGGCGTTCCCGTCCGGGCTGGTGAGCGTCCTGCTCGGGCCGAACGGCGCCGGGCGGACGAGCGCGCTGCACGCCCTTGCCGGGCTCGTTCGGCTGTCCGGGGGCCGGGTCGTGTGGCGGGGCCGGGACGTCACCGGGCTGTCGGTGCGGCGGCGGGTGCGGGCGGGGCTCGCGCTGGTTCCGGCGGAGCGGGCGGTGTTCGGTTCACTGACGGTGGCCGAGCACCTCCAACTCGCCGGTCCCGGCGGCGAGTCGGCGCTCGACCTGTTTCCCGAGCTGGCCGCGCTGCTGCCCCGCCGGGCCGGCACGCTCTCCGGCGGACAGCAGCAACTCGTGGCCCTTGCAAGGGCACTGGCCGCCGAGCCCGAGCTGCTGCTCCTCGACGAACCCGAGCGAGGCCTGGCGCCGGGCGTCGTCGCCCGCCTGCACGCCCACCTGCTCGCCGCCGGGACGACGGTGGTCCTGAGCGCGCAGGACCTCCCCGGCACTCTGGCCGGCGCGGCCGTCGTGCACGTGCTGCACCGCGGCGAGGTCGTGTTCTCCGGCGAGCCCGGCGAACTCGCCGCTACTGCGCCAGGTACCCGCCGTCCACCGGCAGGACGGCTCCCGTGATGAACGACGCCTCGTCGGAGGCCAGGAACAGCACGGCCGCCGCGACCTCCGCCGGGGAACCGAGCCGGCCCATCGGGTGGAGCTTCTCGATCGCGGTGAGGTACTCGGGGCCGCCGGGTTCGTCGCGCAGCCGGACGACGCGTTCGGTGGTGATGGTGCCGGGGGCGACCGCGTTGACGCGGATACCGCGGTCGGCCCACTCCACGGCGAGGTGTTTGGTGAGGCCGGAGGCGACGAACTTGGCGGGCCCGTAGACCGCCTGGCCGCGCTGGCCGGCCTCGCCGGAGATGGAGGAGACGCAGACGACGGAGCCGCCGGGCCGCTCCTGGGCGGTCATCGCGGCGATCGCGTACTTGCAGGTCAGGAACATGCCGCGGCCGTCGATGGCCATGACGTGGTCCCAGTCCTCGGCGGTGGCCTCGGTGATCTCCATGAGCGGGAGCACGCCGGCGTTGGCGACCAGGACGTCGAGCCGGCCGTTGCGCTCGACGGCGGCGTCGATCATCCGGCGCGCGTCCTCGTCGCGCGCGACATCGCCGACCACCGTTCCGATGTCGTACGGGAGTTGGTCCGCGAGCCGGGCCAGGCCGACGGCGTCGACGTCGGTCGCGGTCACCGCCGCGCCCTCGCGGGCGAAGCGCTCGGCGACGGCCCGGCCGATGCCGCTCGCCGCGCCCGTCACCACGCAGGACCTGCCCGCGAGCCGCCCCACCCCGTCACCTGTTGCGTGCACAGTCGCCATGACGCCGGACTTTATCGACGAACGGCCAGAAAGGCGGGGAAGGCGCCTGTTTGGCCTGCTCGACGAACGGCTCACAGCGGTCGGCGGTCGGCGGTCGGCGGTCGGCGAACAACTTTCAGATGACAGATTTCAAAATCTGTCATCTGAAAGTTGTCGTCTGTCATCTGCTCGACCTCACACCGTGAGCACGATCTTCCCCCGCAGGTGCCCGTGCTCGCTCACCCGGTGCGCCTCCGCCGCCTCGGCGAGCGGGAGCACCCGGTGCAGCGGCAACCGCAGGTCCCCCGCCGCGTGCAGCGCGAGCGCGGCCTCGAACGCGCGGCCGTAGTAGGGCTCGACGCCCTCGGCTCCGCCGGTGAAGCGCACCCCGTGCTCCGCGGCGCCCGCGAAGTCGGCGATCGTCAGCACCCGGTCGGCGCCGCCCGCGAGCTCGATCGAGAGCGGCAGCACCCCGCCGAGCCCGGCCGCGTCCAGCACCTTGTGCACACCGCCCGGCGCAGCGGCCCGTACGCGCTCGGCCAGCCCGTCGCCGTAGGCCACCGGGATGGCGCCCAGCTCGCGCAGGTGGGCGTGGTTGGCCGCGCTCGCGGTGCCGACGACCGTGATCCCGCGCGCCCGGGCGAACTGCAGCAGCACGGTGCCGACCCCGCCGGCCGCGCCGTGCACCAACAGCGTCTCGCCGGCCCTGACGTCCAGGACGTCCAGCGCCCGTTCGGCGGTCTCCGCCGCGACCGGGATCGCCGCGGCCTCCTCCCAGCCCAGCGTGGCGGGCCTGCGGGCCAGCTGGGCGGCGGGCACGATCACGTGCTCGGCGTGCGCGCCGCCCATCACCGCGCCGAACACCTCGTCACCGGGCCTCCACGCGGTGACGTCCGCGCCGACCGCCCGGACCACGCCGGACAGTTCGAAGCCGGGGACGAAGGGAAGGGGCACGGGGAAGACCTCCGCCATCAGGCCGGCGCGGATCTTGTGGTCCAGCGGGTTGACGCCCGCCGCACGGACCTCGACCAGGACCTCGCCGGCACCCGGGGCGGGCAGGTCGAGGTCGATGGGGCGCAGCACGTCCGCGCCGCCGTACTCGGAGATGACGATCGCCTTGGTCATGGGAAGGTCCTTGCCGTGTCGAGGAGTTCGTGAACCCCGTGTTCTCGTACGGCTCCATCCTCGGTGCCCGGCCCGCTCTCCCCGGCCGTCCTTTCGGACGGTTCCGCCCCTCCCAACGGCCAGGTCGGCCGGCCGCGCCCGGGGCTAGGCTGGACGGCATGACCGGAGTGAGCACGGACGTGGACTGGCAGAGCGCGTGGGGACGTCCGGAGGACGCGCTCGCGCGGGCCGTCGAGGTGCTGCGCGCGCCCCGGCCGATGTTGCTGGTCCGCCTCTCCGAGGTGCTCGGCACGCTCGTCCCGCACGTGGCGGTCGCCCAGCTCAGCGGCATCTGCACGTACTCCCCCGCGAACGCGCTCGGCCTGCCGGAGGTCGCCGGGGAGGTCGTCAGCCTGGAGCTGGCCCGGCTCGCCGAGGCCACCGCCGACGCGACCGCGCAGGGCCGGCCGTGGCAGGGCGAGTCCCTGCTCGCGGGCCGCACCCGGCCCGTCGTGGTGGTCTCGGCGACGCCGGGCACCGGCAGCACGCCCGCACCGGGCACCGGCAGCACGCCCGCACCGGGCACCGGCAGCGCCCCGGACACAGGCGGCGCGCCGGGCGCCGACAAGACGCCCAACGCCGGCAGCGCCGCCCTGCTGGTGCTGGTCCGCGCGAGCGCCGAGCCGGTGCCCGACGGCGCGCTGGCCGTCCTCCAGCAGCTGTGGGAGCTGCTCGTGACGCACTCGCACCACCGCGCCACCGACGCGGGCCCCAAGCACGCGGCGACGTCCCGGGCCTCGGCGAACGCCCGGGCCCGCGCGATCGCCGAGTTCACCGGCATGCACAGCGCCGCGCTCACCGCGATCCTCGGGCCGCTGCGCTCGCCCGCCCTGGACGACGCGACCGCGCGCCGCAGCGCCGCCGAACTGGCCGTGACGGCACTGCTGGACCTGCGCGCGGGCGCCGAACTCGACCGGACGCTCAGCGAGGAGCCGGCCGACACCGCGTTCGCCCGGCTGGCGGAGGAACTGCGCCCGCTGCTGCGGCACGGCCGGGTCCGGCTGGACCTGGTGCCCCCGGCGGAGTCCGCCCGGTCGGTCCCGGCGGACACCGCGCACACCGCCCGGGACGCCGTCCGGGCGACCGTCCTCACCATGCTCGACCAGGACGGGGTGACGCGGCTTCACGTGAGCTGGGCGTTCACCGGAGACGTGCTGCGGGCGGTGGTGCGGGACGACGGCCCGGGCCTGCTCGCCTCCGACGCCCTCGCCGTGCACCGCACCGCCGACCGGATCACCGCCCTCGGCGGCCGGGCCGCCGTGGAGGCCGTGCCCGGCTGGGGCAGCACGGTGACGGTGGACCTGCCGCTCGTGGCTCCCGGACCGGCCCTCGCCGGGGATCCGCTGGACGGCCTGCAGCCGCGCGAGCTGGAGGTCCTGGACCAGGTGGCGCGCGGCCGGCGCAACCGCGACATCGCCCGGGAACTGCACATCAGCGAGTCGACGGTGAAGTTCCACGTCGCCAACATCCTGGCGAAGCTGGGCGTCGCCTCGCGCGGCGAGGCCGCCGCCCTCGCCCACCGTACCGGGATGCCGGCGGCGGCGGGGCTCTACGTCGCGTCGTGACCGACGCTCAGGAATCGTTCAGCGGTTCAGCGGGCCGCGCCCGGGACGGCGTTCCAGCCGGTGTCGTTCGAGCCCGAGTCGGAACCGGCCCCGGAGCGGACAGGGGACGCGGCGGCGGTGGCGGAGGAGACCGGACAAGGGACGTACGCAATCATGGACATCTCCCTCGATAAGGGGCCGGACAGCGGCCCTGCCGACGATTAAAATCGCCAGCCTCGCTCCAGCACAAGCGAAAATCCGAAGGGATGACGTGCCCGAGACAACGTGGGACCCGACCGCCCCCGGCATCCTGCGGCTCCCGTCCGGCCGCCTCCTGCGCGGCCGGGGCCTCAGCCGTCCGCTGCCGCCCGGCCCCTCCCCCGACTTCGCGCTCTACCTCCTCGGTCACCGGCCCGCCCCCGTGCCGTGGGAGGCCCGCTGGGTGCGCTGGCCCGACTTCCGCCTGCCCGCCGACCGCGCCGACGCCCGCGCCGCCTTCCACGAGGCGTGGCGGCGCTGCGCCGCCCAACGCGTGGAGGTCGCCTGCCTCGGCGGCCGCGGCCGCACCGGCACCGCGCTCGCCCGCATCGCCGTCCTGGACGGCGTCCCGCCCGCCGAGGCCGTCGCCTACGTGCGGGCGCACTACCGCCCGCACGCCGTCGAGACGCCCTGGCAGAAGCGGTACGTCCGGCGGGCTCTGGAAGACTGCCCTCCATGTGGCGCGAACTGATCCTTGAGCTGGCTCCGGGCACCGAGCTCGGCGCCCCGGCCTCCGACGACACGCTGGCGGAGGCCGAGCGGGCACTCGGACAGCGGGTGCCGTCCGACCTCGCCGAGCTGCCGACAGCCGCTCGATGGTCGCCGGCAGGCTCCGCCAGTACCTCGAACGGAGCCTGTGCGAGGGCGGGGACTGGTACCGCTAGGACCGTGGCCGGGTGTCAGGTCTTGCGCAGGTCCGGGGCCGGGGCACCGATCAGGAGGCGGCGCACGGCGTCCCACGCGGTGCGCATCGCGGCGGCGCAGGCGCGGGTGTCGTCGCCGAGCAGGCGCAGCCAGGCGCCGGCGTCGTGCGGCAGGACGCTGACGCCGTACAGCAGGCCACGGCCGATGAGGGCCTCGTGCAGGGCGTCGGCGACCCGGGCGGCCGGGGCGAGCGGCGTGATCGCGTACAGGCTGGCCATCACGTCGTGTCCGGCGAGCACCGCCGGGCCCGAAACGCCCCCGCCGCCCGGCTCCAGGCGGACGGTGTCCAGGGCGACCAGTCGGCCGTCCGGGCGCCGCACTTCGAGGTCGGAGGCGAACACCCGGTAGGCGTTGCGCTCGCCGCGGGCCAGGCGCCCGGCGAGGACGGTCTCGCCGGCGAGGACGGTGGCGGCGGGGTCGACGGTGAGGACGGTGCGCTGGTAGAGGCGGGAGTCGACGAAGGGGATGACGGGCTCGGGCAGGTACTCGACGTAGGCGCGGGGGCCGGCGCGCAGGTTGACGAGCTGCGTCGCGTAGTCGAACTCCATCCGGTAGACCTTGGTGGCCGCCTGGGTGGTGAGGTGCACGGCCGTGTCGGCGCCGCAGTGGAGGTCGGTGCGCAGCCGGTCGGCCTGGAGGATGCCGCCGCCGGTGGACATCAGGAGGGTGACGGCGAGGTCCGGACGGGCGGGGTCGTAGTAGAGCGGGCGCATGATCTGCAGCGGCGACTTCTGGTAGTGGCCGGTGAGTTCGGTGCGGGCGCCGATCTTCTCGAAGGACAGTTCCAGCAGGCCGACCTTGCCGGGGCGCCCGACCCCGAGGGTGTCGGGCGTCCCGGCGTGCCGGCGGACCTCGGCCGGGACGCGGGCCGGCTCGTAGTGCCGGGGGTCGAGCCTCGGTGGTGCCACGTCCGGCGCCACGTCAGCGGCCATGTCCGGCGCCACGTCCGGCCCCATGCCCGGCGCCACGTCCGGCGCCACGTCAGCGGCCACGTCCGGGGCGGCCGTCATGCGGCGACCTTGCGGAAGGTCTCCAGGAAGGCGGCGATCTCCTCCAGTCCCTCGCCGGTCAGGCAGTTGGTGAGCACGACGGGTCCGCCCTCGCGGACGCGGTGGGCGTCGGACTCCATGACGCCGAGGTCCGCGCGGACGTACTGGGCGATGTCGATCTTGTTGATGACCAGGAGGTCGGACTCGGTGATGCCCGGGCCGCGCTTGCGGGGCATCTTCTCGCCCTCGGCGGTGTCGAGGACGAAGAGGAAGAGGTCGACGAGGACGGGGCTGAAGGTCAGGGTCAGGTTGTCGCCGCCGGATTCGTAGAGCAGGGTGTCGACGTCGGGGAAGCGTTCCAGGAGCTCGGCGCCGGCGGCGAGGTTCATCGTCGGGTCGTCCCGGACGGCGGTGTGCGGGCAGGCGCCGGTCTCGACGCCCACGACCCGCTCGGGGTCGAGCAGGCCGGCCAGGGTGCGGCGCACGTGCTGGGCGTCCTCCTGGGTGTAGATGTCGTTGGTGACGACCGCAGGGCGGTGGCCACGGGCGATCAGGACCGGGACGAGGGCCTCGATCAGCGCCGTCTTGCCGGAGCCGACGGGGCCGCCGATGCCGACGCGGAGCACGTTCTCGGTCAAGTTTCCTCCTCTGGTGCGGTGTTGCTCGGATCTCGGTGGCGCCCACGGCGCCGTTGCCGCGGCGGGTCAGCTCATGAACAGCCGGGCCTCGGCCCGCTCGTGCCGTCCGGACATCGCGTCCGCGACCGGCACGCAGCCGCCGAGGTCGGCCAGCTCCCGCGCCAGGGCGGCCCGGACGACCTCCCGGAGCACCGGCGCGACCGACCGCAGCACGACCTGCGCCTTGCGGTGGTCGGTCAGCCGCAGTCTCAGCGCGGCGCCGACGAAGCTGGTGCAGAACGCGAACAGGTCACCGGCGAGGGCCTGTTCGGCCGGGACGCCGGCGGCGGCGTACGCGACCCCGGCGGCGACCGCCTGCGAGCCGGGGGCGCGCTTGTCGGCGACCAGTTCGGCGTACCGCTCCAGGGGTTCGCCGCCGAGCGACTCCCGGGCGATGTCCAGGAGTTGGCGTCCGGTGCGGGTGGAGGCCAGACGCAGTTCGCGGTTGAGCTTGGTCGCGTGCAGCCGCTCGTCGACCTCGGCGAGCAGCTCCCAGTTTCCGGCCGTCGCGGCGCGGTGGGCGAGGGCCAGCGCGGTGGCGTCGCCCGGGCCCACCGAGTGGCGCAGCAGGTCGGTGAGCAGGTCCGGCATGGTGTCCGGGGTGACGGCCTTGGCCTGGGCGTAGCCCTCCAGCCCGTGGGAGAGGGTGTAGAACCCGCTGGGGAATGCGGAGTCGGTGAGCTGGAGGCAGACCAGCAGGGCGTCCAGGCCGCCCGGGTCACCGCCGTGCGGGACACCGCCGCCCGTGTCCCCACCGAGCGGGTCACCGCCGACCGGGCCGCTCATGCGAGGTAGAACAGGTGGTTGAGCGGGAGTTCGCGGGCGGGCTCGATGGTGGCGGGCTCGCCGTCCAGGGTGACCTTGTAGGTCTCCGGGTCGACCGCGATCTTCGGCAGGGCGTCGTTGCGGACCATGTGCTGCTTGCCGACCGAGCGGCACCGCTGCACCGGCAGGACGCGGCTGTCGAGGCCGAGCCGGGCCGGGACGCCGAGGTCGACCGCGGCCTGGGACATGAAGGAGACCCGGGTGGCCTGCTTGGCGCGGCCGAGCGCGCCGTACATCGGGCGGTAGTAGACCGGCTGCGGGGTGGGCAGGGAGGCGTTGGGGTCGCCCATGAGGGCCCAGTTGATGACGCCGCCCTTGATGACCATCTTGGGCTTGGCGCCGAAGGAGTTGATCGGCCAGAGCACGATGTCGGCGAGCTTGCCGGGTTCCAGGGAGCCGATGTGGTCGGCGGTGCCGGAGGCGATGGCCGGGTTGATGGTGAGCTTGGCGAGGTAGCGCAGGACGCGGAAGTTGTCGTTGCGGTCGGTGTCGCCGGCGAGCTTGCCGCGCTGGTCCTTGCAGTGGTGGGCGGTCTGGAAGGCGCGGGTGAAGGACTCTCCGATGCGGCCCATGGCCTGCGAGTCGGAGGAGAAGATCGAGATGACGCCCTCGTCGTGCAGGACGGTCTCGGCGGCGATGGTCTCGGCGCGCACCCGGGAGTCGGCGAAGGAGACGTCCTCGGGGATGTCGTGGCTGAGGTGGTGGCAGACCATCACCATGTCGAGGAGCTCGTCGACGGAGTTGACGGTGTAGGGCAGGGTCGGGTTCGTCGAGGACGGCAGGACGTTGGCCTCGCCGGCGATCCGCATGATGTCGGGGGCGTGGCCGCCGCCGGCGCCCTCGGTGTGGAAGGTGTGGATGGTGCGGCCGTCGATCGCGGAGAGGGTGTCCTCGAAGAAGCCGCCCTCGTTGAGGGTGTCCGTGTGGATGGCGACCTGGACGTCGTACTCGTCGGCGACGCGAAGCGCGGTGTCGATCGCGGCCGGGGTGCTGCCCCAGTCCTCGTGCACCTTGAGGCCGCACACGCCCGCCTCGACCTGTTCGCGCAGGGCGCCGGGCAGCGAGCCGTTGCCCTTGCCGAGGAGGCCGACGTTGACCGGGAGGTCCTCGACGGCCTGGTACATCCGGCCGATGTTCCACGGGCCGGGCGTGCAGGTGGTGCCGTTGGTGCCGTCGGAGGGACCGGTGCCGCCGCCGATGAGGGTGGTGATGCCGTTGCTCAGCGCCTCCTGGACCTGCTGGGGGGCGATGAAGTGGATGTGGGTGTCGATGCCGCCGGCGGTGGCGATCAGGTGCTCGCCGGAGATGACCTCCGTACCGGGGCCGATCACCAGCTTGGGGTGCACGCCGCTCTGGGTGTGCGGGTTGCCGGCCTTGCCGACGGCGGTGATGAAGCCGTCCTTGACGCCGATGTCGCCCTTGACGACGCCGAGGACCGGGTCCAGGACGACGACGTTGGTGATGACCAGGTCGAGCGCGCCCTGGACGGAGGTGGCGGCCGGGTCCTGGGCCATGCCGTCGCGGATGCCCTTGCCGCCGCCGTAGACGGCCTCGTCGCCGTAGTGGCCCTGGTTGAAGTCCTTCTCGACCTCGACCACGAGGTTGGTGTCCGCGAGGTGGAAGCGGTCGCCGACCGTGGGCCCGAACAGGTCGGTGTACTGCTTGCGGGAGAGCATGGCCATCAGAGGGCGCCTTCCTTGCGGTCGTCCTTGTGGTCGAGGTTGGTGCCCTTGAAGCCGAGCGCGATCGCCCGGCCGATGGCGCGGGCGCGCGTGTCGGCGGACTTGATGCCGCCGTCGACGAGGTTGCTGAAGCCGACCAGGCGGCCGTGGCCGCCGAACTCGGCGAGCGTGACGTCCAAGGTGTCGCCGGGCTCGAAGCGCACGGCGGTGCCGGCCGGGATGTCCAGGTGCTTGCCGTAGGCGGCGTTGCGGTCGAAGTCGAGGGCGCGGTTGGCCTCGAAGAAGTGGTAGTGGGAACCGACCTGGATCGCCCGGTCGCCCGTGTTGCTGACCGTGACGGTGACCGTGGCGCGGCCGGCGTTGATCTCCACCGGGTCGTCGCCGTACAGGTACGTGGCGCCACCAGACATGGCTGGCCCTTCCTCTCCCTCGGTTCAGTGGGGTTCGTTCAGTGGTGCGTGTGGACGTGCGCGTGGCCGTGCCCAGGAGCGTGGCCGTGACCCGCGCCCGGGCCGTGGCCGTGAGCGCCGCCCGGGCCGTGGCCGTGAGCGCCGCCCGGGCCGTGGCTGTGGGCGTAGCCGTGCCCGTGCTCGGCGTCGAGTCCGGCCGCGACGCCGTCCTCGCCGCGGCCGAGCAGGTGCAGGGCCGCCGCCGTGCGGGCCGCGACCACCCCGGCGATCGCGGAGGGGCGCAGCAGCGGCCCGCCGTCGCGGACGCCGGCCGGTGCCCGCGGCGTGACCGCCCGTCCGAAGGAGGCCGGGACGGCGGTGACCGTGCGGGCGCCGAGGAGGCGGCAGCGTTCGGCGCCCTCGGCGGGGCCGGGGTCGCCGCCCGCGAGGGCCACCTCGACCAGGCGGTGGTGCCCGTACTGGCGGACGAGCCGGGCGATCCGGAAGAGCTCGGCGTCCTGGAACGGTCCGGCCGCCGGGGCGGTGACCAGAATCGCGCCGTCGGGGTCGGGGGCGGCGCCGGCCGCGGCACGCAGCCAGCCGACGAGGTGTTCGGCGGCGCCGAACGGCGCGGTGAGGGCGAGCCGGCCGCGGGCCTCGCCGGCGGCGAGCCAGTGCAGGGCGCGGGCGCTGTCGGCGACGAGCCTCGGATCGCGGCCGAGCGTCATGGGGACGACGCACACCGGTCCGCCGGTGGCGGCGAGTGCCGAGCGGACGGCCGCGTCGAGGTCGCGTCCCGGGGCGGCCGCCGCGTGGATCGCGGGCTCGCGCTCCACCAGGGGGGCGAGGTCGTGGGCGTGGCCGCTCTCGTGCCCGCCGGCCAGCACCACGGTGGCGGCCCGGCGGTCGGCGGTCACTCAGGCACCGACCGGGTCGTGGCAGGAGACGAGCTTGGTGCCGTCGAGGAAGGCGGCCTCGACCTGGAGCAGCGGGAGCATCTCGCGCACGCCGGGCATGACGTCGGCGCTGCCGACGACCTGCTTGCCGATCTCCATGCACTCGGCGACGGTGCGCCCGTCCCGGGCGCCCTCCATGATGGCCTCGCTGATCAGTGCGCAGGCCTCGCTGTAATTCAGTTTGACGCCGCGGTCGCGGCGTTTGCGGGCCAGATCGGCCACGACGTAGATGTACAGCTTGTCCATCTCGCGCGGGGACAGGTTCACGGGGATCACGCTTCCTTTCCGGCATTTCGACGAGGCGTCGGAGAAACGCAGAGGAGTTCGGGGAATGGGACGGACCCTCAGACCCGGCGCAGCCGCGGAACGGCCGGCACCGCCGCGAGGAACAGCACCGTGGTAACGACGAACGGCCACGTGAAGGCATGGCTGCCGAAGGGCGCGGCGACGGCGTCGAGCGCCGGGGTCAGCACGGTCGCGGCGACCGCCCCGGACAGCGCGTAGGCCGCGCTCCAGGCGCCGGGGGCGACGAACACCCCGCACAGGGCCATCGTCACCAGCACGCCGTTGTAGCCGAGCAGTCCCTCGCCGACGGCGCCGGGTGCGAGCTGCAGCGCGTACGCGGTGCCGGTGCCGACCGCACTGCCGAGCAGGCCGTAGGCGCCGTACCGCCAGCCGGCGGCGAGGAGCGCGGCCGTGAAGATCAGGCCGCACACCGCCGACGGCAGGAGATCCACCTGGGCCATTCCGCGCAGAACTTCGATCACTAATCTGACGGATATCGGGTGGGTGGCCTCCCGGGCCGCTGGTCCGTCCTTTTCCTGACCCATTCGTCGCACCAATTCCCGCTACGGCTGTTCACCGCGTGGCGAAGTACCCCGCGAAGCTGTTCGACGTGCTCTCTCGAACGGCTCGCGATTCCTTCGGAACCGTACTCCTGCAGATCGCCGACATGCTTGCATACGTCAGGTTACGGGCGAATGACAATCGGTGATCACCTTGCCGCTGAGCTGCAACAATCTGTTGAATCTGCAGGTGGGGGACCCCTCTGAAGAAGTCCATTCTTTGCGAAGTTTTACTCACCGCTGTCGCAATGGAGAAGGTGGCCAGGCCGGGAATCCCGCCCGAATCCCCTCCTGACCGGCAATTCGGACATCCGGCGGCGAGACGTCCCCGGGCACCGGCCCCGGGACCGGGACCGGGACCGGGACCGCCTTCCCGAGGTGACGGAGGGGTTCCCGGCTGACGTCGGCGTTGTCCGGTCCGCGGCGGGTAAGTGGTCGGGCATGGATGCGATATTGGTGGAAGAGGACTTCGTCCACATCGACGGCACCGACATGAACGCGATCCTCGAACTGCTCGGTCGGCTGGGCCTCGAGGCCGAGCCGACCGCCCCGCGCGGCGGCGGCCGGGGCCGGCCGTGGGAACTGACGATGCACTGGCAGGCGCCCGGTCCGATCTCGGAGGCGACCGAGGCCGGGCTGCGCGACACGGCCGGCCGGATCAGGGAGTACTTCGTCGCCGCCGGCAAGCGGGCCCCGTCGCGGGTCGTCCTGTGCGGGCGGGACGGGCTCGTGCTCCGGACCTTCCAGTAGCCGGCCCGCGCCTGCTGAACGGGGAGCGGGAAGTCGGTGCGGCCGACTTCCCACTCCCGCGCGCTCATCCCCGCGCGCTCAGCCCCGTACGCCCAGCCCCGCACGCCCAGCCCCGCACGCTCCGCCGCGCGCTCGGCTCCACGCCCCGCGCACGGCCGACGGCGCTGAGCACCGCCCGCACGCCCGCCGTCAGGACCGACGCGTCGCGCCCGGCACCCCAGCGCACCTCGCCGCCGACCCGGGCCTCCACGTAGGCGACCGCGTCCGGGCCGGACCCGACGACCTCGCGGCCGGCGCGGCGGACGACGCGGCCTTCGTCGACGCGGACATCGCGCGGCACACCGCCGTCGTGGCGGCGGCTCACAACCCGGTACTGGACGACCCGTTCGCCCAGTTCGCCCCCCTCCTGAGGGAGCACCCGGTCGCGCTCGTCGGACTGCTGGGGCTGCGCGCCGGGGACCCGGACCACGGCTACGACGCCCACGCCGGCCTCCTCGCGGCGCTGCGCCGTGCGGACGCCGAGGAGGCCGGACGGGTGCTCGCGGTGGAACTGGAGAGCACACGGGCGCGGCTGCTCGGGACCTGATGGCATGTCCGCGATGGACGTCACACATTCTTCACACAGGCGCCACCCTCCGGGCGGCCACGTGCATGACACTGGGTCGAACGGCCCCGACCAGGGGCCGTTCGCTGGCGAACGGCCAACGGGGAGATGACATTGTGTCGGAGCGGTGCGCGAGCACCGTCCAGACGGCGAACGGGCTTTCACTTCAATAACACGGTATGACTAGTATCGCTTCGTCAAAAAGCCCGCCCTAAGGAGTCAGCTCTGCGCGCGCGTGCGAATCGGCGGCCCCCGACGCCGAAGGCCCCCCGCAGGCGTCCGCGCCTGTCCCTGCGGACGGCGCTGCTCGTCCTGGCCGTCGTCCCCAGCATCGCCCTCGCCCTGCTCTGGGCGGTCACCAGCGGCGAGACGCTCTCCTCCTTCCAGCGGCAGGCCGCCCAGGGCATGCTCGCCCAGAAGGCCGGCCAGCCGTCCAACATCGTCTACTACAACCTCCAGGAGGAGCGCCGGCTCAGCGCCGAGGCGCTCGCCCGACCCGGCGCCAACGTCGACCAGCTGCGCAGGCAGCGGCAGCTGACGGACGACGCGGTGCGCCAGTTCCAGGCGCTGTCCGGCGAGACCGCCGACGAGGCCCCCACCGAGGTGCGCACCGCCGTGGCCGAGGCCCGCCAGGCGCTCGGCCGGCTCGGCGAACAGCGGGCCGCCGTCGACCGCGCCTCCATCGACCAGCAGTCGCTGTACGCCTACTACACCGACCTGATCGCCGTGGACCTGCGGCTGTTCACCGCGCTCAGCCACGTCGACACCGGTGAGATCACCTGGATCTCCAAGACCCTCGTCAACGCCTTCTGGGCCAAGGAGATGCTCGCCCGCGAGGACGCGATCCTGGCCCGCGGCTGGCCCTCCGGGCGGCTCGGCGTCGCCGAGTACCAGCAGGTGCAGGAGGCGATCGGGGCGCAGGACCACCTGTTCGCCGTCCAGATCGCGCCGTACGTCCCCGCCGGGGAGGCGCCGGCCTGGCACGACCTGATGAACAGCCCGTCCTGGCAGGCCAAGACGGCCGTCGAGCAGGCGCTGACCAAGCCGACGGCCGCCGAGCCGGGCGGTGCCACCGTCAGGCTGCCGCCGATGCAGGACCAGTGGCGCCAGGCCGTCGACCAGGTCAACCCGCAGCTCGTCAAGGCGATCGAGACCCGCACCGACGGCGTGGTCAAGGTCGGCCTGAACTCCATCGTCTCGCTCCTGACCACCGTCGTGCTGACCGCCGCCGTCGGCCTGGTCGCCGTCGTCGGGATCGGCATCGCGAGCTGGCGCCTCAGCCGCTCGCTGCGCCGCCGGATCAAGGAGCTCCAGACCCAGGCCGAGGAGCTGGAGCGCACCCTGCCCGAGGTCGTGGAGCGCCTCGGGCGCGGCGAACAGGTCGACGTCGAGGCCGAGAGCCGCGCGATCACGGCCGCCGCCGGCACCCTGCGCGGCGGCGGCACCGACGAACTCGCCACCCTCGGCCAGGCGCTCAACGCCGCCCGCACCTCCGCCCTGGAGACCGCCGTACGGCAGGCCGAGCAGCACCGCGGCTTCGAGCGGCTGCTCCAGCGCATCGCCCGCCGCACCCAGCTGCTGATCGGCCGCCAGCTACGGCGCCTGGACGAGCTGGAGCGCAAGCACGAGGACCCGGAGGTCCTGGAGGGCTTGTTCGACCTCGACCACCTCACCGCGCGCCTGCGCCGCTACGAGGAGAACCTCGTCATCATGGCCGGCGGCCAGCCGCAGCGGCGCTGGCGCAAGCCCGTCCCACTGCTGGACGTGCTGCGCGCCGCGCAGGGCGAGGTGCAGGACTACCGGCGGATCATGCTGGACGTCGAGGGCCACCCCTGGCTCTCCGAGCGGGCCGTCGGGCCGGTGGCCCACGTGCTCGCCGAGCTGATGGAGAACGCCACCACCTTCTCCAAGCCGCCGACGCCGGTCGAGGTCAGGGCCGCGATGGTCGGGCGCGGGCTCGCCGTGGAGATCGAGGACCGCGGCCTCGGCATGGACCCGGAGCAGTACGACGCGGCCAACGCGCTGATGCTCCGCCCGCCCGCGCGCATGGACGTCCTGGAGCGCGGCGACGACATCCGCCTCGGCTTCCACGTCGTCGCCCGGCTGGCCGCCAACACCGGCCTGAAGGTCGAGTTCCGCCCCTCCGCGTTCGGCGGCACCCGGGTGGTCGTCCTCGTGCCGTCCGAGCTCGTCATCGACGGCGACGCCGGGCTGCCCGACGCCGCCCACGCGCCGGCCGCGGCCGCCGGGCCGATCCCGCTCGTGCGGCGCTCGCGCAAGGCGCTGATGACGGCGTCCAGCGAGGCGCCCGAGGCGCGGCCGGTCCACGCGCCCTCCCCGGCGGACTCCTTCGGGGCGGCCGGCGGGGACCACGCCCCCGCCGGGTCCTCCGGGCCCGCCGAGTACACCGGGCACGCCGATCCGGCCACCGGGACAGCGGCCGGGTCGTTCGGGCCCGCGGGCCGACACGCCGCGCCGCACGCCGTACCCCACACCGCACCGCAGGGCGGCCCGTCTCCCGACCCGCACGACGACCGGTACGGCGCCCCGTACGACGGTCAGCGCCCCGGGCGCCCCGCCGACCAGCCGGTCGAGCACAGCTCCGCGGCCCCGGACACGGCCCTCGACCAGGCGCCCTCGCACGACGCGCCCTCGCACGAGACGCCCGCCCACGACGCCCCCGCCTACCCGGACATCGCCTACGCCCTGGTGACGGACGCCGAAGCCCCATACGCCGACGAGCAGTACCGCCCGGCCGACCACTACCGGCTGGCCGAGCGGCGCCGACGACGCGAGTACGCCTCCGCCGTGCCGCTCAGCGCCGCCGACGGCCACCAGCCGCCGCTGCCGCAGCGCATCCGTCAGGCCAGCCTCGCGGCCGAGCTGCGCGTCCCGCCGCCGCCCGGCGAGCAGGCGGAGCCCCGGCGGCCCGTGCCGGCCGCGCCCGGGGCGGACGGGCAGCCCGCCGGCGGCCCGTTCCAGCGCCCGGTGCGCCGCTCCGGCGCCACCATCGGCGCCTTCCAGCGCCAGTCCCGCGCGGCCCGCGCACAGGGCCTCCAGGGCGGTTCCCAGGACAGTGGCGAGACCTCCCTCGCCCGGACCGCCACCCCGCCGGTTGCCCCCACCGCCCCGGCCGGCTCCCCGACGCACGCACCGGAGTCCTCCCCCTGGGCGCTGCCGGCCGCGGACCCCCGAACGACACGAACGGATGACCAGTCATGAACCGCACGATCGCCACCCACCAGGACCTCGACTGGCTGCTGGACGGACTCGTCGACTCGGTCCCCGGGACCAGGAACGCCGTCCTGCTCTCGGACGACGGCCTGGTCGTCAGCCACTCCCGCAGCATCGAGCGCGCCGACGCCGAGCGCCTGGCCGCCGTCGCCACCGGCCAGCAGAGCCTGGCCCGCGGCGTCGGCCAGCTCTTCGACGGCGGACCGGTCCACCAGGTGATCGTCGAGCTCGCCGAGTGCTGGCTGTTCGTCATCGCCGCCGCCCAGGGCACCCACCTCGCCGTCGTCGCCTCCCAGGAGGTCGATGCCGAGGTGATGTCGGTGGCCATGCACACCCTCGTGCAGCAGGTCGGCCAGAAGCTCGGCACCCCCGTGCGCGGCGAGGGCGCCCCCGGCTCCTTCGACGCCTTCGCCGCCCGCCGGCCCGGCGCCACCGGACGGGGCTGACGCGGGTGGGCCCGCACTGGAGCGAACTCGACGACGAGGACGACGACCTCGACGGCGGGACGATGGTGCGCCCGTACACCATCACCCGCGGCCGCACCGCGCCCGAACGCGACGACCTCACCCTGATCACGGTGCTCACCACCGACGAGGAGGAGGCCGCCCGGGCCCTCGCGCGCAGCCGCGGCGGCGTCCGCGCCCTCCAGCCCGAACACCGGGCGATCCTCGACCGCTGCCGCCGGCCGGCCGCGGTCGCCGAGGTGGCGGCCGGCCTGGACCTCCCGGTCTCGGTCACCAAGATCCTGCTCGGCGACCTGGTCGCCCAGGGCCTGCTGCGGGCCCGTGCGCCGCTCTCGGTGGCCCGGGCCGCCGGCGGTGCGGACCTCGGCCTGCTCACGGCCGTACGCGAAGGACTCCGGAGACTGTGACCATGGCAACACCCCACCCCGCGGCCCCCGCCGCCGTCAAGATCCTCATCGCGGGCGGCTTCGGCGTCGGCAAGACCACCCTCGTGGGCACGGTCAGCGAGGTCGCCCCGCTGCGCACCGAGGAGTACCTGACCAAGGCCAGCGTCGGCGTCGACGACCTGGCCGGCGTCGACCAGAAGGACACCACGACCGTCGCCCTCGACTTCGGGCGGATCACCGTCAGCCCGGAACTCGTCGTCTACCTGTTCGGCACCCCCGGCCAGGAGCGCTTCTGGTTCATGTGGAACGACCTGGTCAACGGCGCCCTCGGCGGCATCGTCATCGCCGACACCCGGCGGCTGGACACCAGTTTCGCCTCCATCGACTTCTTCGAGAGCCGGGGCATCCCGTTCGTGGTCGCGATCAACTGCTTCCACGGCCACAACACCCGCGCCCCCGACGAGATCCGGGCCGCGCTCGACCTCGACCCGCAGGTGCCGATGCTGATCGGCGACGTCCGCGAACGGGCCTTCGGTCGGGACCTCCTGCTCGCCCTCGTCGACCACCTGATGGACCTCGCCGGCACCGCCGCCCCCGTCGGCTGAGCCGGCTCGCCCCTCACTCCCTGGAGCCCCGCATGACCTCTCCCCTGCGCGTCCTCGTCCACGGCGGCGGCATCGGCGGTCTCACCCTCGCCACCGCCCTCGCCCGGCGCGGCCACCACGTCGACGTCGCCGAACTGCGCGACGGCCTGGAGGCGCTGGGCGTCGGCATCATCCAGCCCTCCAACGCCCTGCACGTGATGCGCGGGATCGGCGTCCTGGACGCCTGCCTGGACGCCGGCTTCGAGTGGGAGGTGCTGACCATCTGCGACCCGGCCGGCACCACCCTCGCCCGGATCCCGCAGCCCCGCATGGGCGACGCCCCCGCCAACATCGGCATCCCGCGGCCCGCCCTCGCCGAGGTGCTCGGCGCCGCCGCCACCGCGGCCGGGGCCCGCCTGCGCTTCGGCACGACGATCGCCGAACTCGCCGACGACGCCGACGGGGTGGACATCACCCTCACCGACGGCCACAGCGGCCGCTACGACCTCGTGGTCGGCTTCGACGGCATCGGCTCGCCGCTGCGCAGGCGCCTGTACGGGGAGAAGTACGCCCCCGAGTACACCGGCTTCGCCAACTGGCGTGTCACACTGCCGCGTTCGCCCGAGGTGCAGGGCGTCGTGATGTCCGCCGGAAACCTGGAGGCCAAGGCGCTGCTCACCCCGATCAGCACCGAACTCATGTACCTGGGCGCGGTGTTCGCCGAGCCCGAGGACTTCCGCCCGGACCCGGAGCGCGCCCACGACCAGCTCGCCGAGCGCCTCGCAGGTTTCGGCGGCCCCGTCGCCGAGGCCCTCGCCCAGGTCACCGACCCGGCCGCGGTGGTCCACTCGCGCATCTCCCAGGTGACCGTCGAGGAGCCCTGGCACATCGGACGCATCGCCCTCGCCGGCGACGCCGCCCACGCCAGCACCCCGCACCTCGCCCAGGGTGCGGCGATGGCCGTCGAGGACGCGCTCGTGCTCGCGCTGAGCCTCGACGCCGCCGACTCCGTCGAGGCCGCCCTCACCGCCTGGGAGGAGCGCCGCCGCCCGCGCGCACTGTGGGTGCAGGCACTCTCCCGCGCGATCCTCAAGCAGGAGACCGGAACGCCCACCACGCCGGAGGAGGACGAGTTGCTGAAGGTCGGCATCCCGGGCGCGGCGCACGTGCTCGTCAAGCCGTACTGATGACGGCAGCCCGGTTCACGGTCGGGCGGTGACGTCCCGGCGGCGGTCCCAGACGGCCGCCGAGATCCGCGCGACCAGCCGGGCCGCCGGGTCGGCGGTGCCGTGGCCGGAGGCGAGCGGGCCGGTGTAGCAGACGGCGATCAGGTAGGGCGGGCAGTCGTCCGGGTAGACGACGCCCGCGCTGTGCCGGGCACCGGTGACCCAGCCGTTCTTGAACGCGATCCGGGTGCCCGGCGGCAGTCCGGCCGCGAGGTCCACCCGGTAGGCGTTGCGCTCCAGGAGGGCCAGCAGCTCCGGCTCGCCGTCCAGGGAGCGCAGCAGCCGGACGAGGTCGCGGGCGGTCACCAGATTGTCGACACCGGCCTCGCGCGCGGCGACGTCCTCGATCCCGCGCGGGGTGGTGCTGTGCGTCGCCCCGGCCCGCCGCCAGACCCCGGCCACCGCCTCGGGGCCGACGGCGGCGAGGCACAGGTTGGTGGCGAGATTGGAGGAGTGGGTGATCATCCGCTCGGCGAGCGTGCGGAGCGGCGCGGTTGCGCCGAGGAGCTCCCAGGGCAGCTGATCGCCGTCGCCGTCACGGGAGTTGGCGAACTCGCCGCCCACGGCCGAGTCGAACCGGTTCACCACGGGCACCTCGGCGTCCAGGTCGACGCCGCTCCGGTGCAGCGCCGCGAGCACGGCGACCTTCATCGTGCTCGCCGCGTAGTGCCGCACGTCCGCCGCACGTCCGAACACCGGCTCACCGCTCCCCCAGGGAGCCACCACCACAGACAACATCCGGCAAGCGTAGGCCCGCGAGCGGGCGGTACCGGGGGATTTACGGCGCAGGGCGCGACGCCGGCGGAGGACAACCGGCGGCAAACAGATGACAGCTGACAGATGGCAGATTTCGAAATCTGTCATCTGTCAGCTGTCGGTACGCCACCCGGCGCGTGCCGTCGCGTCAGCTGCTCGGGCGCGGCGACGGGAGGGCGGCCGTGCCCGCGAGGAGGGGCCATTCGCGGTGGAAGGGCGGCAGCGGGAGCTTGCCCTCGATGATCGGGGTGCCGAAGATCTTCAGGTGCGCGGTGAGCGCGCCGTTCAGGTCGATGCCGCCGACCACCGACCAGCTGCCCTGCGCCTGCGGGGTGCCGCCCGGGACGTCGGCACTCAGCGAGCCCTCCGCCTTCGCGCTCAGGTAGGGCGCGACGGTGGTCTCCACCCCGACCGTGTCGTACAGGCCGACGCTGGCCTCGGCACCGAGCGCGGCGCGGACGCCGGCCTTGCCGTTCAGCCGCAGGTGGACCGGGGAGACCTTGGTGTCGGCGGCGTCGCTGATCGGGGCCCAGCCCTTGCCGCCGGTGTAGTCGGCGCGCACCGACCACGTGCCGGTGGCCTCCTGCTCGGCCTCGACGTGGACCTGGCCGTCGGCGCTGATCTCCAGGTAGCAGGTGAGGCCGAGGTTGACCACGACGGGCAGGCCGGCGACGGTCAGCACCGGGCTCGCCTGGAGCTTGGCGAACGGTAGCCGGACGGGCGCCGCGCCGGTGCTGCGGGCCAGGTCGCCGGTGACCTTCCAGTGGGCGTTGGCCCCGAGGTCGAAGCCGATGGACGCCGTGCGCGGGCTGCCCGCGGCGGCGCCGTGGTAGGCGAAGTGGACCGCGGGGTGCAGCTGGAGGGATCCGGTCGCAGCCACGCTCGCGCCCTCGGGCAGCGGGATCGGGGCGTTGACGTCGACCTCCAGGGTGCCGGAGGCATCGGCCTGCACGCCGCCGGAGCCGGCGCCGACGGTCGCCTTGAGGTCCTTGACCAGCGGCGTCACCTTGATGCCGTGCGGGTCGACGGCGACCTTGCCGTCCGCCTCGGTGCCGCCGAGCAGTTCGGCGAGCGTGGCCGGGCGGGTGGCGAGCTTGATGCTGTCGCCGGCTCCGGGCTGGACGGCGGTGACGGCCACGAGCGCGCCCTGGGGAGCGGCGGCGGTCGGCGGGCTGGCGATCAGCGCGCCGGGCTGCACGGCGGCGGCGCTCGCGGACGCGCTCGGCGCGGCCGTCGACGGTGCGGCCGACGGGGCGCTCGGGCTCGCGGTCGGCGCGGCCGCGCCCGGGGCGGCCGCCAGGACGGCCGTGCCGCCCGCCGGGTCGTACGCCGTGAGCTGGAGGTTCTTCGCGGTGGCGGTGACGGCGCCGCCGTCCTTGCCCGGCGTGCCGATGGCGGCCTGCTGGGCTCCGGCGGGGGCCGCCGCGACGGTCGCGGAGGCCGTCGGGCGCACGGTGGGCGCGGCGGCGGCCGTGGTGGCGCGGGCACGCGGGGCGCCGGAGGTCGGGGCGGCACCGGCCGGACCGGTGTCGGTCGCCGCGGCGGCGACGGGGGTAGCGGCCGGCTCGGTGGCGGCCTGGGGGGTACCGGTGGACGTCGGCCCGCACGCGGCGACCCCGGTCAGGACGAGGGTGAGGATGGCGGGGCGGACGGCCCTGCCTATCGAGCTGTTGAACACGCGGCGTCATGTTACTGACGGGGAATAACTTTGTCGAAGACAGGCCAAGTCGGGTAAAGGGCCGTCGGTTGGAGCCGGCTCGGCTCGTCCCGGCCCGCGTCAGCCCAGCCGGGCCGCCGGCAGCCGGTCGGTGCTCAGCGGGCGGAGGTCCGCGGGCGCCGCGAGTTCCTCCAGGTAGTCGGCGCGGGGCAGCGGCGCCGCGCCGAGGCTGCGCACGTGCGGGCCGTCCCACTGCGCGTCGAGGAGCCGGCCCCCGGCGGCGGCGAAGCGGGCGGCGAGGTCGGCGACGGCGACGCGGGCCGCGTCGGGGCGGCGGCGGAACATCGAGTCGAGGCTGAGGACGGGCCCGGCGGTGACACCGAAGACGCCGCCGATCAGCTCCTCCCCCTCCCACACCTCGGCGCTGTGGGCGGCGCCGAGCGCGTGCAGCCCGGCGAGGCCGTTGACCAACTCGGGTACCAGCCAGGCCGGTTGGCGGCCCTCGGCGCACCGCGCGAGGACCTCGCCGAAGGCCAGGTCGGCACTGGTCCACCACCCGAGCCGGTTGCGCAGCCGCCGCGCGAGCCGCCGCCCGAGCCGGACCCCGCCGGGCCGGATGACGGGCCGGGGGTCGGGCGACCACCACGCGACGGCGTAGGGGTCGTCGCCGCCGAGGAGGGCGATCTCCCCCGCCTCGACGGCCTCCTCGAACCTCGCCTCGTTGTAGGCGATGGCGAACTCGTCGGCGGCCGGCAGGGGGAAGAGCCCGCACCGGTAGGCGGCGAGGATCTCCTCGGCCCCGAGCCCCGCCCCGAACGCCACCGGCCCGTCGCCGGGCGCGGCCCGCAGGTCCACCCCGGCGAAGGCGTTCACGCTCCCGCCCCCAGGTACCCGTCCGCCTCCAGCTGCCCGAGGTAGAGGTCGAGCAGCTCGGCGTCCACCGCCGGGAGCCGGATGCCGCTGCCCGCCAGCGCCGCTTCGGTGTGCGTCCGGTCGAAGCGCGGGAAGGTCGGGTGGAAGTACATCTCGCTGATCGACATCGCCGCTCCCGGGGCCCGGTCGACGAACAGCGGGACGAAGGGGGCGATCGGGTGGGTCGGGTGCGCGGCGGCGTACCGGACCAGGCCCTGCACCCACTCCCGGTAGGGGACTTGGGCCACCGGGTAGCCGCGCACCCGGAGCCGTTCGGCGAGGTCGGAGAGGTCGGCGGGCAGGGGCGAGGTCACGTGGTACACCTCGCCGTCGGCGGGCGCGTGGGCGGCGATGTGGACCACCGCGCGGGCGAAGCGGTCGGCGGGGACGTAGTCGAGCGCGAGCCGCACGTCGGGGCAGGTGCCGCTGTCCGCCATGTACTTGATGAGCGCGCACATCTCCGTGCCGTGGTTCATGACGCCGGTCGCCAGGTCCCCGGTGACGTCGTTGGTGCGCAGGACGGTGACGGGAAGTCCGGCCGCGGCGGCGTTGTGCAGCAGCTGTTCGGCCACCCACTTGCTCTCGACGTACCCGACGCCCAGCCGGTCCGGGTGCGCGAGCGGCGTCCGTTCGGTGACCTCGCGGATGCCCGCGGCGCCGAACCCGGCGATGACGGCGAGCGTGGAGAGGTAGTGCACGGGCACGCCCCGGCTGAGCCCGGCGAGGCGGACGACCTCGCGGGTGCCGCCGACGTTGGGGCCGCGCAGCTGGTGGTAGGGGTAGATGAAGTTGACCTGCCCGCCGAGGTGGTGGACGGCGTCCAGGTTCTGCGCCATCCAGTCGAACTGGCGCCGCGTCATTCCGAGCAGCGGTTCGCCGAGGTCGCCGACCACCGGCACCACCCGGGCGTCGGCCAGGTCGTGGCGCAGGAAGCGCTGCTGGGTGGCGCGCAGCCGTTCGAGGGCGTGTTCCTCGTCGGGGGCGCGGACCAGGCAGTGGACGCGGGCGCGGGTGGTGGCGAGCAGGGCGTTCAGCAGGTGGGCGCCGCAGAAGCCGGTGGCGCCGGTGAGCAGGATCTCGGCGGGTTCGGCGCGGCAGGGCGCGGGGTGCCAGGACTGGCCCACGGGGTGGCCGAGTTCGGCCTCGGCGGCCCAGTCGACGGCGGTCTCGCGGGAGCCGCTGCCGCCGGCCCGCGCGTCCCGCACGGCGGCGGCGAAGGCGCGCAGCGTGGCGTCGCGCAGGAGGGCGCGGGTGAGGGCGCGGATGCGGGTGACGTCGATCCCGAAGACGAGGCGGGCGCGGGCGAGCATCTCCATGGCGAGCAGGGAGGTGCCGCCGAGGTCGAAGAAGTCGTCGGCGGGGTGGACGAGTTCGACGTCGAGCAGTTCGGCCCACAGGTGTCCGACGGCGTCCTCGACCGCGCCGGCCGCGCCCGGGCCGGTGCCGGTTCCGGGGCTCGCGACGGCGCCCGCGGTGGAGTTCGTGACGGCGTCGGCGGCGGGGCTCGCGGCGGGGCTCCTGCCGACCCCGCGCGCCTGCGGCCGGGCCTGCGGGAGGCGGCGGCGGTCGATCTTGCCGGCCGGGGTGAGCGGCATGGCGTCCAGCGGCACGAAGGAGGCCGGGACCATGTACGCGGGCAGCCGCTCGGCCAGGTAGGCGCGGAGGCCGTCGCGGCGCCCGTCGCCGTCGGCGGCGGCGTGCTCGGCGAGCGTGTAGTACGCGGTGAGGCGGCGGGGGCCGCCGGCCGGGTCGCCGTCGGCGGCGACCCGGGCCAGCCGGACGTCGGGGTGGCCGGCCAGGACGGCCTCGATCTCCGCCGGGTCGACCCGGTAGCCGTGCACCTTGACCTGGTCGTCGAAGCGGCCGAGGATCTCCAGCTGCCCGTCGGCCCGCCAGCGTCCGGCGTCGCCGGTGCGGTACATCCGCTCGCCGGGAACGGCGGCGTACGGGTCGGGTAGGAACGATTCTGCGGTGAGACCGGGGGCCCGCCAGTAGCCGCGGGCGAGGCCGGGCCCGCCGAGGTGGATCTCGCCCTTCTCGCCGGGCCGCACGGGGCTCATCCGGGCGTCCAGGACGTGCACCCGCACGCCCGGCAGGGGCCGGCCGATCGGCACCGGCGCCCCCGGGCCGGCCGCGCCGCCGTCCAGCACCGCGGGCGTCACCTCGCACAGCGTCGAGGTGACGGCCGCCTCGGTGACGCCGTACGCGTTGACCAGCCGGACGCCGGGCAGCCGCTCCAGGCAGGTGCGGCAGTCGTCGGCGTGCACGACGTCCCCGCCGACGACGATCAGCCGCAGCGCCCGCGGCCCCGGCCCGCCGGCGGGGAGCAGCGCGAGCACGTGGTGCCAGTAGGCGGGGGTGAGGTCGGCGACGGCGAGGCCGAGTTCGCGAAGCCGGGCGACGAGTTCGAAGGGCGCCCAGGTGCGGCTGCCGCCGAGGACGAGGGTGGCGCCGGAGAGCAGGGCGGCGAGCACCTGTTCGAGCGCGGTGTCGAAGCCGAGCGCGGCGAGCTGCAGGACGCGGTCGCCGGGGGTGAGGCCGTAGGCGTGGATGACGCGGTCGAGCGTGAAGACGAGCGAACGGTGCGTGACCGGGACGCCCTTGGGGGTGCCGGTGGTGCCGGAGGTGTAGATCAGGTAGGCGAGGTCGTCGGGGGCGCAGGCATCGGGCACGGGGCCCCGCGCCGCCGGGCCGTCCACCGGGACGGTCTCCACCCCCGGGACGGCGCCGACCGCCACCCGCGCCCCGCAGTCCTCGACGAGCCGGGCCTGCCGCCGCTCCGGGTTGGCCGGGTCCAGCGGCAGGAAGGCCCCGCCCGCCTTGAGCACCCCCAGCCACGCGACGACCAGGTCCGCACCCCGTGGCAGGCAGACCGGCACGACCCGTTCCGCGCCGACGCCGCGGGCCCGCAGCGCGGCCGCCAACCGGTCGCTGCGCCGGTCCAGTTCGCGGTAACTCAGCGTGACGTCGTCGGCGACCACCGCGACCGCCTCCGGGTCGTGCGCGGCCCGCACCCGGAACAGCCCGTGCACGGTGCCCGCGAAGCCGGCGGGCGCCCGGGCAGCAGTGGCGTCACGGCCTCCCGGCCGCCCGGACACCGCGAACCCCAGGTCGTCCGGCCGCCATTCCCGCTCGACGTGCGCACGGCACTCGGCCCGCCCGGCCGGCCCGAAGACGCGCCGCCAGCCGCCCGGAACCGTCAAGTCGCCGGGCCAGATCGCATACTGACCGTTGTCATTGCGGACCACGGCGTGACGACCGGGGCCCGCTTCCTTGGGTGCGCCCTGTGCGCTGTCGACTGCGTCGTCCACCGGCTTGACCTCGTGGTGTGGCGGCAGAATGCTGGGAGGTGCGACATTTCCGACTATACGCACTCACGGCACATTGGGAACGTCCGGTGGCGATCCGCCGGAAGTCCCGGCACCGGACGGGACCGGGCGCCCCAGGACCGGACGCCCGGCGACGCGCGCGCCCCCGTCACGCGCCCCCGCCCGACCGGCGGGGTGAAGTCGCGGAGGAGGTAGCCTCGTTGACACGCCGGCGACAACGCCTGATGGTCTGTTACCTGCTGTGGATGGTGGCCTTCGTATCGGCCTACTACTCCGACCCCTCGCAGCGGATCGTCTGGTGGACGGGCATCGGGCTGGGCGGCGTGGCCGCCATCGTGATCGGCGTCCGCCTCAACCACCCGTCCCACGCGCTGCCCTGGTACCTGCTGGCGCTCGCGAACCTCAGCTTCACCGCGGGCGAGGTCGTCCAGGCCGTCCAGCTGCAGATCCTGCACCTGAACAACCCGTTCCCGTCGGTGGCCGACGGCTTCTACCTCGCCGAGTTCGTGCTGTACGCGGCCGGCGTGCTCGGCTTCATCCGCTGGCGGACGGCCCATCAGGACCGCGCGAGCCTGCTGGACGCCCTGATCCTCACCATGGGCCTCGCCCTGCTCTCCTGGATCTACCTGATCCTCCCGTACGCCCGGAACGCCGACCTCGACTGGTTCCCGAAGGCCGTCTCCATCGCCTACCCGCTCGGCGACGTCGTCGTACTCGCCCTGCTGCTGCGCCTGCTGACCCCGCGCGGCGGCAACAGCCGCTCCCTGCAGCTGCTCACCGTCGGCACCCTCGGCATCCTGACCTCGGACGTCCTGTACGGGCTGATCCAGCTGCACGGCACCTGGCGCATCGGCGGGCCGGTCGAACTCGGCTGGGCCGCCTTCTACACCGCGTGGGGCGCCGCCGCGCTGCACCCGTCGATGGTCGAGCTGACCCGGCCGGTGCCCACCCAGCAGCCCGACCTCGGGCGCGGCCGGCTCGCGCTGCTCACGCTCGCGTCGCTGATCGCCCCGGCGATCCTGATCATCGAGTCGCTGAACGGCAACACCAGCAACGCGGGCGTGATCGGTGCCTTCTCCGCCCTCCTCTACCTCCTGGTCCTGGCACGCCTCGCGGTGGTCGTGGTGGCCCGCCGGCAGGCCGTCGGGCGCGAACGCGCACTGCGCGTGGCCGGGGCGTCGCTCACCGCCGCCGTCACCGTCGAGGAGGTCGCCGACGCCGTCCAGGCCGCCGCCTCCACCCTCATGCCCGCCGAGGCCGGGCACGTCGCGCTGCTCGCCGTCACCGAGGGCGGCGTCCTGCACGTCCGGCACGCCGAGCGCGGCGCGGCCCGGCACACCGCCACCGAGCACCCCGGGGGGCCGGACGAGGTGCTGGCGCTCGCCGCCTACCGCGAGACCCGCCTCCTGCCGGTCGAGGACATCGGCAACGGCCTCGTCACCCGCCCCGACGGCATGCCCTGCGCGCTCCTGTGCCCGCTCACCCTCGCCGAACGCCCCTCCGGCGACCCGCTGATCGGCGCGCTCATCGTCACCGGCACCGAGCAGGAGCTCACCAGTCTCTGGGGCTCACTGGAGATCCTCGCCGCGCAGGCGGCCCTGGCCGTCGAGCGCGTCATGCTGAGCCGGGAGATCATCCGCCGCAACAGCGAGCTGTACTTCCGCACCCTCGTGCAGAACGCGAGCGACGTCATCCTGATCCTCGACGCCGACGACGGCATCCGCTACGCCTCGTCGTCGGCCGAGCGCGTCCTCGGCTACCCGGACCTGGAGGGCACCCAGTTCACCGAGCTCGTGCCGCCGGAGGACAGCCGGGCCGTCGGCAAGGCGCTGGCCCGCATGCGCGGGCCCGCCGACCCGTCGGGGGCGCCGGAGCACGCCAGCGACCGGCCCCGCGACACCCACCGCGAGCAGCCGCGCGACCACTGGCGCCTGCTGCGCACCGACCGCACCCCCATCGAGGCCGAGGTCCGCCACACCGACCTCCGCAGCGACCCCACCGTCGGCGGCCTGGTGCTCACCCTGCGCGACGTCACCGACCAGCGCCGCATGGAGCGCGAGCTCACCCACCGCGCCTTCCACGACTCGCTCACCGGCCTCGCCAACCGCGTCCTGTTCCTGGACCGCGTCGGCCACGCGCTGTCGCGCGGCGAGCGCAGCGGCGCCGTCACCGGGGTCCTGTTCATCGACCTCGACGACTTCAAGGTGGTCAACGACACCCAGGGCCACTCGGTGGGCGACGAACTGCTGGTCGCCGTCTCCCTGCGGGTCTCCACCGCGCTGCGCTCCTCCGACACCGCGGCACGCCTGGGCGGCGACGAGTTCGCGGTACTGGTGGAGGACGTGCTGCGCCCGGACGACGTCGACGCGATCGCCGAGGGCGTGCTGGCGGTGTTCGCCGAGCCGTTCAAGCTGAGCGCGGGCTCGGTGCGGGTGACGGCGAGCATCGGCGTGGCGACGACCGAGGACAGCGTGGACGCCGCCGAGCTGCTCACCCACGCCGACCTCGCGCTGTACTCGGCGAAGGCGGCCGGGCGCCGCCAGTCCTGCCACTACCAGCCGGCCTTCCAGGCCGGGCTGGTGGAGCGGCACGAGCTGAACGAGAACCTGGACACCGCGATCGCCGAGTCCGCGTTCAAGCTGTACTACCAGCCGATCATCGACCTGCGCACCGGCGACCTGGTCTCCTTCGAGGCCCTGGTCCGCTGGCCGCACGACCGGCGCGGGATGGTGCTGCCCGACGAGTTCATCGCCCTCGCGGAGGAGAGCGGCCAGATCGTCCCGCTCGGCGCGTGGGTGCTCGAACGCGCCGCCCAGGAGGCCGCCGCGTGGCACGCGGTGAGCTCCGCCGCCCGCGCCGCCACCGGGCGGCAGCCGCTGCGCGTCAACGTCAACGTCTCCGCCCGGCAGTTCCGCGACGCGGGCTTCGTCGACGTCGTGCGGCACGCGGTCGCGACCTCCGGGATCGACCCGTGCACGCTCGTCCTGGAACTCACCGAGTCGGTCCTGATGCGCCGCGACGAGCGCGTCCACGACGACATGGGCACCCTCTCCGGTCTCGGCGTCGGCATCGCCATCGACGACTTCGGGACGGGCTACTCCTCGCTGTCCTACCTGCGCGAGTTCCCCATCTCGATCCTGAAGATCGACAAGTCGTTCATCGACGGCCTCGGCTCCTCGCAGCAGCAGTACGCCCTCGTCGAGGGCATCGCCCGGATCGCCGACACGCTCGGCGTCCAGGTGATCGCCGAGGGCATCGAGCACCCCGAACAGCGCGACCTGCTCGCCGCCATGGGTTGCCCGCTCGGTCAGGGCTACCTCTTCGCCCACCCGCTCACCGCCGAGCAGGCGCGTGCGCTCGTGCGCACGACGACGAACGAGCCGGTGCGCCCGGGAGCCCGCTAGGCGGTGAACGCGGTGCGCAGCGCTCCGGCGAGGGCGGTCAGGAGCGGAAGGGTCGGCGCGGCGTGGCCGGACTCGATCGCACGCACCTGATGTACCGTCAACTTCGTTCGCTCCGCCAGCTCTTCGACGGACAGCCCGAGGGCTGCACGGCGCTCGCGGACCGCGTGGGCCAGGTCGGCGGCCGGGTCGCCGTCCGGGTGGGCGGGGAAGTCCTCGATCGGGCGTCTCGGCTCGCTCACGGCTCTCCTCGTCGGCACGCGCACGCGCGGCGGTGGGGCGCACAGCGTGGCACACCGCCGGGGTCCGGGCGTGTGAAGCGGCGGTCAAGAATCCTTGACCGCCGCTTGGGAGTTGGGGAACCCGACGGTCCGGCCACCGCCTCAGCCGAGCGGATCACAGGCGGTCCTGGAGCCGCGTGGCACCACCCGGCCGCCGGCGCGCCCCCGGGCGCCGTACCCGTCGCACCGTTGCGCCCTTACCGTGGCAGAACGAGCTGCGCGCGCTCAGGAGGCCACTGTGGACCGGGAGTTGCTCTGCGGGGAGACGTACGTCGACGGCTGCGGGCGGGCGCTCGCCGCGCCCGCCTGGTGTCACGAGGGCGAACGCCCGGCCCTCCGGGACGGCCTGCCCGACGAGGTGCTGCGCACCCTGGCGGCGAGCACCTCGTCGGCCGTCCGCCTCGCCGTCGCCCGGTACGCGACCGCTCCGGCCGACGTCGTCGACCGGCTCGCCACCGACCGCCACGAGGCCGTCCGCGTCCACGCGGTGACCCGCACACGCTCCGAACCCGCCCTGCGCCAGGCCGCCCTGCGCGGCAGCAGGCCGGTGCGCAACGCCGCGGCGGGCAACCCGCACACGCCCGCCGCCGCGCTGCGGCGCCTCGGCGGCGACCCGGACGTGGAGGTGCGGATCTCGGTCGTCACCAACCCGGCCGCCCCGCCCGCACTCGTCGACGCGGGCGTCCGCGACCCCCACCGGTACGTCCGCTGGTGGGCCCTCGCCCGCACGACCGACCCCGCCCTCCTCCGCACCGCCGCGGCCTCCGCCTACCGCCGCGAACGCGAGTGGGCCGCCGGAAACCCGCACTGCCCGCCCGACGTCCTGGCCGGGCTCGCCGGCGACCGCAGCCCGCGCGTCCGCGCCCGGGTGGCCGCCAACCCGGCCTGCCCCGCCCACCTGCGCCTCCAACTGGCCGAGGACGCCGACCGGTAGAGGTCCGCTCCCGGGTGGCCTGGGCTCGGCCCGTGCTGCTCCGGCACCTCATCGGCCGGCCGGTCTTCCTCGTCGGCCCGGGCCTCCTCGCCCACTCCCGCAACGTCCCCCGCGCGGAGACGGCCGCCGGCGGCAGCGACTGGCGCCGGGCGCTGCCCGGCTTCGTCATCACCGTGGCCGCAATGGTCGTCATCGGCTGAGTGCCGCCGACCTCAGACCGCCGCGGACTGGGCGGTCGTGGGCAGCGTCGGGGGCGTGTTGGTGCCGGCCGTGGCGCCGAGGGTGCGTTCGGCCTTGGCCACGGCGGTACGGTACTGGAAGGACGCCTCCTGGGAGCCGTCGTCCTGGCGCTGGAAGTAGCCGAAGACCATCGCGACCGTCCCGAAGCGCTCGATGCCGATGTAGGCGTTGAGCTGGACGCCGGCCAGGGTGCCGTCGAGGCGGACGGCGGGGGCGTCGGGGCGGTCGCCGAGGGTCACCGGGGCGACGGTGAAGCTCACCGAGTCCTCGGTGCCGGCGTTGAAGGTGATCTGGCGGCAGGTGCGGAACGCGTCGGTGGCGGTGTTGAAGTCGGTGGTGAGCTTGCCCGCGTCCTCGGCGGTGAGGTTCTCGGTCACCATCGGATTGCCGTCCTCGCCGTCGAGTTCGACCTCGACGTGGGGGCTCCCGGGCGTCGGGGTGGCGTCGGCGTGCATGTTGATGAGCGCGCTGAGGGCGTCGCAGCCGCTGGCCGGGGAGGGATTCTCGCCAGGGCTGGGGCTGCTGCTGGCGGTGGGGACCTCGGTGTAGCCGGGACCGACGTCGTCGACGGTGAGCAGCGCCGCCTTGAGCTGGTCGGCCGTGGGGAGGTCCTGCGTCGGCGTCGAGGCGGCGGCCAGGTGCGCCGGGCCTAAGACGACCGCTGCGACGAGCACCGCGGTGGTGAGGGCGTGGAGCGGCCTGGAGTGAGGCATGCGGGCCCCCGGTCGAGAGTTCGGGCAGGGACAGGCCACCAGTGTCCCACCGGGGTCGGCGCGGAGCGCGCGGGAACGGAAAGCCGCAGGTCAGTCGGTCGGCAGCGCGTCCAGCGTCTCGGTGAGCCACTCCACCCAGAACGTCTCCAGCCCGATGCCGGCCCGCAGCACGGCGTGCTGGAGCCGGTTCTCGCCGTCGGCGCGCTCGGACGGGAAGTCGTGCCGCTCGATCGCCAGGTAGTCGTCCAACTGCGCTCGGTGGAGCGCGAGGTGCCGCCGCAGCTCGGCGTCGAGACCGGCGGAGCCGACGACCGCCGCGGCGCGCAGCCGCAGCAGCAGGGGTTCGCGGACGGCCCGCGGGTCGGAGCCCTCGGCCGTCCAGCGTTCGAGCTCGGCGCGGCCGGCCGCCAGCACCTCGTACTCCTTCTTCTGGCCGCGGGCCGGGCCGGCCTGCGGGAGGGCCCGGATGTGTCCGGAGGCCTCCAGCCGGCCCAGCTCGCGGTAGATCTGCTGGTGGGTCGCGGACCAGAAGAAACCGATCGACTTGTCGAAGCGCCTGGTCAGCTCCAGCCCGGAGGAGGGTCTCTCCAGCAGGGCGGTGAGGATGGCGTGGGGCAGCGACATGCGGTCGATCCTAGGCCCGCGACCGGTTACAGCGCCGCCGCCAGCTCGGTGCCCTGCTTGATGGCCCGCTTGGCGTCGAGTTCGGCGGCCACGTCGGCGCCGCCGATCAGGTGCGGGGTGCGGCCGAGGGCGCGCAGCTCGGCGTCGAGGTCGCGGCGCGGTTCCTGGCCGGTGCAGAGCACGACGGTGTCGACGGGCAGGAGCTGGCGCTCGCCGTCGATGGTGACGTGCAGTCCGGCGTCGTCGATGAGGTCGTAGGTGACGCCGGCGACCATCTTCACGCCGCGGTGCTTGAGTTCGGTGCGGTGGATCCAGCCCGTGGTCTTGCCGAGTCCGGCGCCGACCTTGGTGGTCTTGCGCTGGAGCAGGTGGACCTGGCGCGGCGGCTTGGGCGGCTCGGGCCGGCGCAGGCCGCCGCGCTCGCGGTACTCCGTGTCGATGCCCCACTTGGCCTGGAAGACGGGCGGGTTGAGGCTGGCGGCGTCGCCCTGGTCGGTGAGGTACTCGGCGACGTCGAAGCCGATGCCGCCGGCGCCGAGGATCGCGACGCGCTCGCCGACGTGGACGCCGTCGCGCAGGACGTCGAGGTAGCCGACCACGCTGGGGTGGTCGACGCCGGGGATGTCGGCGGGGGTGCGGGGGGTGACACCGGTGGCGAGGACGATCTCGTCGAAGCCCTCGGCGGTGAGCTGTTCGGCGGTCACGACGGCGCCCAGGCGCTGGGTGACGCCCAGTTCGGCCAGCCGGGTGCGGTAGTAGCGCAGCGTCTCGTCGAACTCCTCCTTGCCGGGGATGCGGCGGGCGATGTTCAGCTGCCCGCCGATCGCGTCGGCGGCGTCGAACAGCGTGACGTCGTGGCCGCGTTCGGCGGCGGAGACGGTGAACGCGAGCCCGGCCGGGCCGGCCCCGACGACGCCGATGCGCTTGCGGAGCTTCGTCGGCGAGAGCACGAGCTCGGTCTCGTGGCAGGCGCGCGGGTTGACCAGGCAGGAGGTGATCTGGAGGTTGAAGGTGTGGTCGAGGCAGGCCTGGTTGCAGCCGATGCAGGTGTTGATGGAGTCGGCGCGGCCGTCGGCGGCCTTGGCGACGAAGTCGGCGTCGGCGAGCAGCGGGCGGGCCATCGACACCAGGTCGGCGTAGCCGTCGGCGAGCAGCTGCTCGCCGATCTCCGGGGTGTTGATGCGGTTGGTGGTGACGAGCGGGATGCCGACCGAGCCCATCACCTTCTTGGTGACCCACGCGAAGCCGCCGCGCGGCACCGAGGTGGCGATGGTGGGGATGCGGGCCTCGTGCCAGCCGATGCCGGTGTTGATGATGCTCGCGCCGGCCGCCTCGACGGCCTGGGCGAGCTGCACGACCTCGGCGAGCGTGGAGCCGCCGGGCACGAGGTCGAGCATGGAGAGGCGGTAGACGATGATGAAGTCCTCGCCGACCCGCTCGCGGACCCGGCGGACGATCTCGACCGGGAAGCGCATCCGCCGCTCGTACGGCCCGCCCCACTCGTCCTCGCGGTGGTTGGTGGCCGCGACGATGAACTCGTTGATCAGGTAGCCCTCGGAGCCCATGATCTCGACGCCGTCGTAGCCGGCGCGGCGGGCGAGCTCGGCGCAGCGCGCGAAGTCCTCGACGGTCTGCTCGACCTGCTCGGCGGTGAGCGCGTTCGGGACGAACGGGCTGATCGGCGCCTGGAGCGCGCTGGGGGCGACGAGGTCGCGGTGGTAGGCGTAGCGGCCGAAGTGGAGGATCTGCATCGCGATCCTGCCGCCGGCCGCGTGCACGGCGTCGGTGACGACGCGGTGCTTGTCCGCTTCCTCCTCGGTCGTGAGCATCGCGCCGCCCTCCCAGGGGCGCCCGGCCTCGTTGGGGGCGATGCCGCCGGTGACGATCAGGCCGACGCCGCCGCGGGCGCGCTCGGCGTAGAAGGCGGCCATGCGGTCGAAGCCGTCGGGGGCCTCCTCCAGGCCGACGTGCATCGAGCCCATCACCACGCGGTTGGGCAGGGTGGTGAAGCCGAGGTCGAGCGGGCTGAGCAGGTGGGGGTAGGGGCTGCCGGGCGTGGCGCTCATCGACGTCTCCTGGAGGGCGGGGTTGCTCTGGTTACCGCAGGGTAGGGGACGCCCGGAGCCATGTGCAACTAGTTGCATAATGGCTCGGCGGTATCGTCCTGGCACTGGCAACGTCGAAGCACCCGAAGCAGTCGAACGCACAGGAGGGGGACGGACATGAGGGGTGGCTCGGTCGCCGTGGTCGGCGGCAGCATCGCCGGAAGCGCCTTCGCCCGGGCGGCGGCCCGGCAGGGGGCCGAGCGGGTCGTGGTCCTGGAGCGCAGTCCGGGCCTGCTGGAGGACCGCGGCGTCGGCCTCTGCATGCAGGACGCCCGCTTCGCCGAGCTCGTCGACGCCGGGCACGTCCCGGCGGACGTCCGCCGCCACCGCCTCGCCCTGCGCCGCTGGGTCACCCGCGACGACGCACCGGGCGCCGGCGACGCGCGCGGACGGCGGCTGTGGACCCAGCCCTTCGAGTTCCACTCCTTCCACTGGGGCGTGCTCTGGCAGTCCCTGCGCGCACGGACGCCCGCCAACGTCGAATTCCGGCTCGGCACGACGGTGACGGAGGTCGGCGGCGACGACGACGGCGACGGCGCCTGGGTGGCCGACGGTCACGGGGCCCGCGAGCCGTACGACCTCGTGATCGGCGCGGACGGCTACCGCTCGGCGGTGCGCGAGGCCGTCTGCCCGCAGGTGGGGCCCGAGTACGCCGGGTACGTGTGCTGGCGCGGCAGTTACGACGCCACGCTGCTGGAGCAGCTGCCCGGCGGGGCGCGGGCCTGGCCGGAGGAGGAGTGCGCGACGGTCTGCTACCCGGGCGGCCAGGTCGTGCTCTACCGCATCCCGGGCGTCGACCCCGGCACGACGCAGGTGAACTGGGTCTTCTACGCGCCCACGCCCGCGTGGCTGCGCCTGAGCGGCCCGACCAGCATCCCGGCGGGCGCGCTGGACGCCGGGCGGGCGGGCGAACTCGCCGAGCTCGCCGAACGGCGGCTGCCGCCGTACTGGGCCGCGGTGGTCACCCTGACCCCGCCGGAGCGCACCTTCCTCCAGCCGATCTACGACCTCGCGACCCCGCGGCGCACGGCCGGGCGCCTGCTGCTCGCCGGCGACGCCGCCACGGTCGTCCGCCCGCACAACACCAGCGGCGCGGTGAAGGCCCTCCAGGACGCGCACGCCTTCGAGGAGGCGGTGCGCGGCGCCGACGGCTCGTGGACCGCCGCACTGTCCGTCTACGAGCGCGAACGGGGCACGGCGGGGCTGGAGTTGGTGGACCTGGGCCGCCGGCTCGGCGCGGCGCAGGTCGTCGACGCGCCGGACTGGTCGGCCATGGACGAGTCCGCGATGGCCGACTGGTGGCACCGGCAGGTCACCGGCAGCGGGGGTTTCGGCGGCAGCCCCCTCGGCTCACGGCCGGGGACCTGAGCGAACGCGGCGAGCGGGCCGCGCGCGTCTCGCGCGGGCCCGCTCGGCACCCCGCCGGGCCCGTGGAGACGGGCCGGAGGGATGCTCTTATGGATGTCAAGCAGCGATGGTGAGCTGCTCGGTGGTGGTGCTCGGTGTGCTGGGCGTGGTCAGGACTCGGTAGATCTCTCGGGC